>NZ_CP042239.1:951562-1268750 GCF_007833215.1 Sphingomonas suaedae | reverse complement strand
CGAACTGGTTGATCGTCGCGATGCCGACCCGCTTGCCGAACGCGACCTGCACGCCCAGTTCGGTGTCGTCGACCACGCCTGCGGTCGAGATGTTGTTGCGGGCAAAGCGGACATTGCCCGCAATGCCGCCGCCGATCTGCGCGCTCGTCTCATCGGCCTTCGACAGGGCGATGACCTTGTCGAGAATGGCCTTTGCCTGCGCTTCGGTAAAGATGCTCATATCTGGTTACTCCTGCGCGCGCGTTCAGCCCAGCGACCGGGCGGTGCTGATGACGTTGATGCCGTTGAAGCGGGTGGTGGACGATCCGTGGCTGACCGCCGAGACCTGGCTCGGCTGCCCCTTGCCGTCGAAGAACGATCCGAACATGCGATAATCGCTCTCGTCGCAGATCGCGGAGCAGGCGCCCCAGAATTCCGGGGTTCGCATCTGATAGGCGACGTCCTCCAGCATCGGGCCGAGCTTGCCGTTCTTGATCTCGTAGAACACGGTGCCGCCGAACTGCGCGTTGTAGCGCTGCTGGTCGATCGAGAAGGAACCGCGCCCTGCGATGTAGATGCCGTTTTCGACATCCGCGATCATCTGTTCGGGCGACAGCTTCGCCTTGCCGGGCGCCAGCGACACGTTCGGCATCCGCTGAAACTGCACGGTCGACCAGCTGTCGGCATAGCAGCAGCCGTCGGATTCGGTCTTGCCGAGCATATGCACCTGGTCGCGGATCGACTGGTAATCGACCAGCTTGCCGTCCCTGATGAGGTCCCAGCGCTTGGCCTTCACGCCTTCGTCGTCATAGCCGACCGCGCCCAGGCTGCCCGGCTGCGTCTTGTCGGCGAAGACGTTGACGATGCTGCTGCCGTACTGGAAACGGGCCTCGCGCTTGTCGAGCGTTGCGAAGCTGGTGCCGGCATAATTGGCTTCGTAGCCGAGCACGCGATCGAGCTCGAGCGGGTGGCCGATCGATTCGTGGATGGTCAGGCCGAGGTGATTGGGGTCGAGCACCAGGTCGTATTTGCCCGGCTTGACCGACGGCGCCTTCAGCTTCGCCTGGGCGTCCTTCGCCGCGGCGATCGCATCCTCCTTCATGTCGTAGGAATGGCCATAGGTGGTCAGGCCGTTGGACAGGACGAATTTGTCCTTGGCCGCGCCATCCATATATTCCCAGCCAAGGCCCATCGGTGCCGACAGCCCCTCGCGGCTGCGGAACTTGCCCGTGGTCTTGTCCACAGCGGTCACCGTCAGCGGTGCCCAGATGCGATGAACGTCCTGATCGATGTACGATCCGTCGGTCGATGCGAAATATTTCTGCTCATTGACCAGGAACAGCATCGAATTGACGAAACTCGCGCCTGCGGCCAGCGCGGCGCCGTTGACGTCCATCAGCAGTCCGACCTTGTCGGCGATCGGCACCTCCATCGCATTCTTCTTGATCGGCGTACGCCAGCTGACCTCGCCGACCCCGGGCGTGGGGGCGAGTTGAACCTTCTCGGTCTGGATGCGGGCATTGGCCTTGGCGATGGCAGTGGCCTGGCGCGCGGCCTTGGCGACCGCGTCCTCCGTCAGTTCGTTGGTCGCGGCAAAGCCCCACGACCCGTCAGCGATCACGCGCACGCCGGTGCCGGTGGACTCGGTGTTGACGATATTCTGGACGTTACGCTCGCGGGTGATGACGAACTGGCGCAGATACCGCCCGACGCGCACGTCGCAATAGGTCGCCCCGGCGCTCTTCGCCGCGCCGAGCGCCGCGTCCGCCAGCCGCTTCTTGACGACCGTCTCGATCTTGTCCTGCAACGCGCTTGCTGCGATCGCCTTGCCGAAAAAGCCAGGGGTCACGGCGGCGCCCGCGGCGAAGCTGCTGAACGCCAGAAAATCCCGTCTTTCCACCTAAAATCTCCCTGACGACCGTTGAGGCGGCTCGCACATCGGCGCCCCGATCCGGCATTCATGATGTCGCCCTGCCTGTCGGCGGGGGATGGGTATTTCTGGCCGCCTCGTTCAACGGCGTCAAACCGTTTTATGCCACTAAGGCACTTTTCGTATCTTTCGTGACCTTTGCGATATCGGATCGAATTGCGCGCTCCGGTTGATTGCGCCGTCGCCTGCGGGCATTTGACCCGTCGAATCGTTCCCGTCGCGCGATGCGCGGGGCGGAGGCGCGGGGAGTCCGAAATGCACTATGACGTCGTGATCGTTGGGGGCGGGCATGGCGGCGCGCAGGCGGCGATCACGCTGCGCCAGGCGAAGTTCGAGGGAAGCGTCGCGATCGTCGGCGACGAGCCGGAACTCCCCTATGAGCGCCCCCCGCTTTCGAAGGAGTATCTGGCCGGGGACAAGGTGTTCGAACGCATCCTGATCCGGCCCCCCGCCTTCTGGGACGAGCGCGGCATTGCCATGCTGACGGGCAGGCGCGTGGTCTTGGTCGATCCCGATGCGCACAGCGTCACCACCGCCGACGGCGAGACGATCGGCTATGGCAAGCTGATCTGGGCCACCGGCGGATCGCCGCGGCGCCTGTCGTGTGAGGGAAATGCGCTCAAGGGCGTCCACACCGTGCGCACCCGCGCCGATGCCGATCGGATGATCGACGAGATGGCCGACGTGACCCGCGCGGTGGTGATCGGTGGGGGCTATATCGGGCTGGAGGCGGCGGCGGTGCTCGCCAAGTTCGGCAAGCAGGTGGTATTGCTCGAGGCGCTCGACCGGGTACTGGCGCGCGTCGCCGGGGAACCGCTGTCGCGCTTCTACGAAGCCGAGCACCGCGCCCATGGCGTCGATCTGCGGCTCGGCGTCGCGGTCGACTGCATCGAGGGCGAGGGCAAGGTCAGCGGCGTCCGCCTCGCCGATGGCGAGGTGATCCCCGCCGACATGGTGATCGTCGGCATCGGCATCGTCCCCGCGGTCCAGCCGCTGATCGCTGCGGGAGCGGAGGGCGGCAATGGCGTCGCGGTGGACGCGCAATGCCGGACCTCCTTGCCAGACATCTTCGCGATCGGCGATTGCGCACTACACGCCAACGGCTTCGCCGACGGCGCGAAGATTCGGCTGGAGTCGGTTCAGAACGCCAACGATCAGGCGAGCGTCGCCGCAAAGACCATCGCCGGGCTCGATGCACACTATGACGCGGTACCGTGGTTCTGGTCGAACCAATATGACCTGAAGCTCCAGACGGTCGGCCTGTCGATCGGCTACGACCAGTGCGTGGTGCGCGGCGACCCCGTGACGCGCAGCTTCTCGGTCGTCTATCTCAAGCAGGGCAGGGTGATCGCGCTCGACTGCGTCAATGCGACCAAGGATTTCGTGCAGGGGCGCAAGCTGGTGACCGAAGGCCTGTCGCCTGACCCGGTGCAAATTGCCGACGCGGAGGTTCCGCTCAAGGAACTGGTGTGAAATCGATCACCGCTTAGGCAACGCGCGGCGCTGGTACGGGCGGGGGGACTCGAACCCCCATGGGCCGGAGCCCTACGGATTTTAAGTCCGTTGCGTCTACCATTCCGCCACGCCCGCCTGTGCAGAGCGTGTATCCGCGGTCATGAAGCGTGCCAAGCCGAATTGGGTCGGAGAGGTGAGAGTCCGTTACACGTTCAGGCGCAGGCGCATTTCCTTGCCCGGCTTGAAATAGGGGACGCGTTTCGCCTCGACATCCACCGCTTCGCCGGTGCGCGGGTTGCGGCCGGTGCGCGCCTCGCGTGCGCGGGTCGAGAAGGCACCAAAGCCGCGCAACTCGACGCGGCCATTGCTGACCAGTTGTCCGGTGATTTCCTCGAAGAAGGTATCGACAATGCGCTCGATCTCACGCGCCGACAGGTCGGGATTGTCCGACGCCAGCATCTGTACGAGTTCCGAACGGATCATATCCCATCCCCGGCTTTCCGCTCGCAGGACGGCGCCCCGCGTGAACTGCGGTATTCACTATAGGAGGATGTAGGCGGAGTGGGAGGGGGACATCAACGGAATCTTGTCCCGTTGACCCCGGTTTCGGAATGACTGGTCCGAACCCGTTGAAATGATTGAGCGGGGCGGGCGTGAAAAATCGCCCGCCCCGCCGCCAATCACTTCTTGTCTTCGCGCGCCTTGAGCGCTTCGCCCAGGATGTCGCCCAGCGACGCGCCCGAATCGGACGAGCCATATTGCGCAACCGCCTGCTTCTCTTCGGCGATCTGCATCGCCTTGATCGAGAAGGTCGGCTTCTTCGAACGATCGAGGCCGGTGACCATCGCGTCGAACTTCTGGCCGACCTGGTAACGCTCCGGACGCTGCTCGTCGCGGTCGCGGCCAAGGTCGGTGCGCTTGATGAAGCCGGTCGCGCCATCGTCGCCAACCTGCACTTCCAGGCCCGCATCGCGGACTTCGAGGACGGTGACCGTGACGATCTCGTTCTTGTTGACGCGCGCACCGCCGGCAGCCGCCGGGGTCGGCACGCCGCCGCGCTCGAGCTGCTTCATGCCGAGGCTGATGCGTTCCTTGTCCGGCTCGACCGCCAGGACGACGGCCTTGACCGTCTCACCCTTGCGATGCAGCGCCAGCGCGTCCTCGCCCGAAATGCCCCAGGCGATGTCCGACATGTGGACCATGCCGTCGACGTCGTTGTCGAGGCCGATGAACAGGCCGAATTCGGTGGCGTTCTTGACTTCGCCCTCGACTTCGGTGCCGACCGGGTGAGCAGCCGCAAAGGCTTCCCACGGATTCTGCTGGGCCTGCTTGAGGCCGAGCGAGATGCGGCGCTTTTCCTGATCGACCTCAAGCACCATCACATCGACTTCCTGCGAGGTCGAGACAATCTTGCCCGGATGGACGTTCTTCTTGGTCCAGCTCATTTCGGAGACGTGGACAAGGCCCTCGATGCCGGCTTCGAGCTCGACGAACGCACCATATTCGGTGATGTTGGTCACGCGGCCGGTCAGCTTCGCGCCGACCGGATACTTGACGCTGGCGCCATCCCACGGATCGCTCTCGAGCTGCTTCATGCCGAGCGAGATGCGCTGGGTGTCGCGGTTGATGCGGATAATCTGCACCTTCACCGTGTCGCCGATGTTGAGCATCTCCGACGGGTGGTTGACGCGCTTGTAGCTGAGGTCGGTGACGTGCAGCAGGCCGTCAATGCCGCCGAGATCGACGAACGCACCGTAATCGGTGATGTTCTTGACGACGCCGTCGATCACCTGGCCCTCGGCCAGGCTCTGGATCAGGCCCGAACGCTGCTCGGCGCGGTTCTCTTCGAGGACGGCGCGGCGCGACACGACGATGTTGCCGCGCTTGCGGTCCATCTTGAGGATCTGGAAGGGCTGCGGCAGGTCCATCAGCGGCTGGACGTCGCGGACCGGACGGATATCGACCTGCGAACCGGGCAGGAACGCCACGGCGCCCGACAGGTCGACGGTGAAGCCGCCCTTGACGCGGCCGAAGATCACGCCTTCGACGCGGTTGTTCTGCGAGAATTCGAGTTCCAGCGTATCCCATGCGGCTTCGCGGCGGGCGCGGTCGCGGCTGAGCATCGCCTCGCCATTGGCGTTCTCGACGCGGTCGACATAGACCTGCACTTCGTCGCCAACCTTGAGGTCGGCGGGCTGACCGGGGGCTGCGAATTCGCGCAGCGGCACACGGCCTTCGCTCTTCAGGCCCACGTCGATGATGGCGAGATCGTTTTCGATGCCGGTGACGGTGCCGATGACGACGCGGCCTTCAAAGCTTTCTGCGCCGCCGAGCGTCTGGTCGAGAAGCGCGGCGAAATCGTCGCGCGTGGGGTTTGCCGTAGAGGCCATAAAGGGTTCAGTCCTAACTATCGTTTTTCCGGCCGGCTGGTTGGATCCAGCGGTCTTTTAGGCCGAAATGCCGTGGCGGCCGAACGCCGGTCACGGCGTTTTGCGGACAGGTGAAGGGAGGGGCGACGCTCTCTGGATGAAAAGCGAAAATGGCGCGTGAGCGTAAACGCCCCGCGCCTCCCTCTACAAGCACCCGCTCGCAGAACGGGCGCGCCATAGCTCCACCGGGCGTGAAAAACAAGAAAATCCGGCAGCGCCGCGCTCATTACCGATTATTTACGACGATGATGCCATTTGTCCGGCAAATAGGTTCTTGGGGAGGAGCGGGCGATGTCCATGGAGGCTGGACCGGATTTGCGGTCGCTGGCTGCGGTGCCGGGCCAGTATGAGATCGCCCGCAACGAGCGTTCGGGAATTCTGCGCATCGGCAAGGTGGGGATGCAGCACGCCGATCAGGTCGATCGCTATCTCGACGTGTTAGAACGCATCGTCACGGAGACCCGAGCGCGGTTCGGGCGCATCCGCGTGCTGGCCGATCTGCGCCACGCGCCGGTTCGGACACAGGAGGCGGCGGACCGGATGCGCGCTGGCAATCTGCGCCTCTACCGCGCGGGCGACCGGATCGCGCTGATCGTCGAATCCAGCCTGCTCAAGATGCAGTTGCGCCGCACGCTGGTCGAATATCAGAACATCTTCCTGTCACCCAATGCCGCCGAAACCTGGCTGACGGCGGGCGACTGATCCGGCGGGATGCCCGCCGCCCCGGGGAGCGGGGGATGGGGGCGGCGGACAAGCTGGCTGCGAAGGCGGGGCCTCAGGGCTTCCAGGCCGTAAACGGCAGATCCAGCGCCTCGGCGACCGCCTCATGCGTGATCTTCCCCTGATAGACGTTCAGCCCGTTGGCGAGGTGCGGATCGGCGGCCATCGCCTTTTCCGCGCCCAGATTTGCGAGCCGCATCACGAACGGCAACGTCGCATTGTTGAGCGCGAAGGTGCTGGTGCGCGCGACCGCGCCCGGCATGTTGGCGACACAATAATGGATCACGCCCTCGATCTCGTAGACCGGATCGTCATGTGTGGTCGGACGGCTGGTTTCGAAACACCCTCCCTGATCGATCGCGATGTCGACCAGCACGCTGCCCCGCTTCATCGTCTTGAGCATGTCGCGCGTCACCAGCTTGGGCGCCGCCGCACCGGGGACGAGCACGGCACCGATGACGAGATGAGCGTTGCGCACGGCGGCCGCGATCGCCGCCTTGCTGGCATAAGCGGTCTTGATCTGGCTGCCGAAATGCATGTCGAGTTCGGCGAGACGGGTATTGTTGATGTCATAGATGGTGACGTCGGCGCGCAGGCCGGTGGCCATCTGCGCCGCGTTGATGCCCGATACGCCGCCGCCCAGAATCGCGACCTTGGCCGGAGCGACGCCGGGGACGCCGCCGAGCAGAACGCCGCGCCCCCCCTGCTCCTTCTCAAGATAATGTGCGCCGACCTGAACCGACATGCGGCCCGCGACCTCGCTCATCGGCTTGAGCAGCGGGAGCGAGCGGTCGTTGGCGGTGACGGTCTCGTAGGCGATGCAGGTGGCGCCTGACTTGATGAGTCCGGCGGCCTGTTCGGGATCGGGGGCGAGGTGGAGATAGGTGAACAGCGTGTGGCGCGGCTCCAGCATCGCGACTTCCCGGGCTTGCGGTTCCTTCACCTTCACGATCATGTCGCTCTGCGCAAACACCTCGGCCGCGGTCGCGACGATCCGCGCGCCCGCGTTCGCATAGTCGGTATCCTCGAAATCGATGCCCATGCCTGCGCTGGTCTCGACCACCACCTCATGCCCTGCGGCCACGAGTTCGGCGACCAGCGGCGGAGTGAGGCCGACGCGATATTCGTGATTCTTGATTTCCTTGGGAACGCCGACGCGCATCATCTCTCTCCGAATCTGGTTCGGGCCGCACCGTAACGCAGGACAGAGGCATAAATCCCTGCAAAGTCATGCACTGTTCAACGCGGATTTGCATGGATATGCTGCGTACTCAGCTAACGTGCAGGATTCGTGCAATATGGATCGAATCGACGAAGCAATATTGAAGCACCTGTCGATCAACGCGCGCGCACCGGTCAATCAGATCGCGGGGGAGGTCGGTCTATCGCCATCGGCCTGCACGCGCCGCATTCAGGCGCTGGAGGCTTCGGGCCATATCCAGGGGTACAGCGCCCGGCTCGGGCTGCGGCGATTGGGGTATAGTGTCACGGCGATGGTCGATATCACCCTAGGCACCGAGGTGGACGAGGATCTTGCTCGATTCGAGGCCGCGGTGGGTCAAATCGACGGGATCGTCGAATGCGCGCTGGTCTCCGGCGGATATGACTACCGGCTGAAAGTCCTGTGTCGCGATCTCGACGACTACGAACGTCTGCACCGCGAGGCCATGGGGCGGCTGCCGGGCGTGGTGAAGATCAGCTCCAGCTTTGTGCTGCGATCGGTACCCACCCGCAGTGAGGCGGATGCGCTGTTCGGCGGGGCGAGGTGAGACGGTTGCAGGACCTGCGGTTGCGGCTCCTTGCTGCACATGCTAACGGCCCGCGCTGTTTCAACGGACAGGCAATGGTCGCATGACCTCTCGCTCCCTCGCCACGGCATTCCAGTTTCTCCCGTGAGCGAGCCCAACGGAAGCCCCGAGCCGGCGACCGACTCGACGCCCGTCGACCAGCATCACCCGCATGGCCGCGAGGCCGCGCTGTGGAAACTGGCGGTGGGCGCGATCGGGATCGTGTTCGGCGATATCGGCACCAGCCCGCTCTATGCGTTCAAGGAGACGTTCGCGGGCCACCACCCGCTGGCGCTCGACCAGGAACATATCATGGGCGTCATCAGCCTGATGTTCTGGTCGATGATGGCGGTGGTGACGCTTAAATATGTCAGCGTGATCATGCGGGCCGACAACAAGGGCGAGGGCGGCAGCCTCGCGCTGCTGGCGCTCATCAATCGAGCGAGTGGACAGAAGAAATGGACCGCAGGGATCGTGATCCTCGGCGTGTTCGCGACCGCACTCTTCTATGGCGATTCGATGATTACGCCTGCGGTATCGGTGCTGTCGGCCGTCGAGGGTATCGCGGTCGCGGCGCCGACCTTCTCCAATTGGATTCTGCCGATCGCAGTGGCGATCCTCGTCGCGCTCTTCTCGATCCAACGTACCGGCACGGCGCGGGTCGGCGCGATGTTCGGCCCGATCATGCTCGGTTATTTCGCGACCATCGCGACGCTTGGTACGATCAGCGTCGTTCAGACCCCGGGCGTGCTCTGGGCGCTGCTCCCCAGCTATGCGGTACATTTCTTCGTGATAGACGGATTCGCGGCGTTCCTGGCGCTCGGCTCGGTCGTGCTGGCGGTGACCGGCGCAGAGGCGCTCTACGCCGATATGGGGCATTTCGGGCGCCGCCCGATCCGCGTGTCATGGCTGTGGTTCGTCCTGCCCGCGCTGATGCTCAATTATATGGGGCAGGGCGCATTGCTGATGCGCGACGCTGCCGCACTGCAAAGCCCCTTCTATCTGCTCGCCCCCGAATGGATGCGGCTGCCGCTGGTGGGGATCGCGACGATGGCGGCGATCATCGCGTCGCAGGCGGTGATCACCGGCGCCTTTTCGGTGACGCAGCAGGGCATCCAGCTCGGCTTCATCCCGCGCTTGCGCATCAGCCACACCAGCGCGGCGACGGCGGGACAGATCTATATCCCGCTGATCAACTGGGCGCTGATGATCGCGATCATCCTGCTCGTTTTGACCTTCCAGACCTCGTCCAACCTCACCGCCGCTTATGGTATCGCGGTGACGGGCGCGATGCTGATCGACAATTTCCTGATTGCGGTCGTGCTGTTCGGCCTGTGGAAGTGGAAGAAGCGCTACGCAATCCCGCTGCTCGCGCTCTTCTTCGTCGTCGATCTCGCCTATTTCACCGCCAATCTGACCAAGGTGCCTGATGGCGGCTGGTTCCCGCTGCTGGTCGGGGTGGTGATCTTCACCATGCTCACCACCTGGGCCAAGGGTCGCAGGCTCATGGTCGAGCGGATGCGGGAGGCGGCGATGCCCATCAAGGTATTCATCCAGTCCGCCGCTGTCTCCGCGACGCGCGTCAAGGGCACCGCAGTGTTCATGACCTCGACCCCGGAGGGCGTTCCCCACGCGCTGCTTCATAACCTCAAGCACAACAAGGTTTTGCACGAGCGGGTCGTGCTGCTGACCGTCAAGATCGCCGACCAGCCCTATGTCGATGAGGCTGAGCGCGTGTATCTCGACGATCTGGGCGAGGGGTTCCACCGCATGAAGATCCTGTACGGCTTCATGCAGGAGGCGGACGTGCCTGCGGCGCTGCAGTCGTGCAGCACCTGTGGCGGGGCGTTCAACATGATGGACACCAGTTTCTTCCTGTCGCGGCAGACATTGTTGCCCTCGGAACATCCGGGGATGCGGATCTGGCGCGAGAAGCTGTTCGCCTGGATGTTGCGTAACGCCGAAAGCGCGATGGAATTCTTCCGCCTGCCCACCAACCGCGTGGTCGAGTTGGGGAGCCAGGTCGAGATTTGAGGGGGAGCTGCTCCTCTTGCTAGCTGCGAACAAGCCCGGGGTCGCCCGTAGCGGATGAACGGCCCCGCCCCCATCATCGTCTCGGCGCTGTTCGGGCGCCGGGATCAGGCCGAGTTCGACGCGTTGCGGCGGGAGCATTTTCCGCCCGAGCGCAACGTGCTGCCCGCGCATCTGACCTTGTTCCATCACTTGCCGCCCTCGGCGCTGGACGAACTCAAGCACCGGCTCAATGCCGCCACGCGCGGCGTGCGCGCGCCGCCCGCAAAAGCGGCGGGTCTGATGGCGCTGGGCAGGGGCGTGGCGGTGAGAATCGAGTCGCCCGGCCTGACCGCGATCCGCCGCGCGCTGTGCGAGGCATTTGCGGGGCTGTTGACTCCACAGGATGCCGGCGGATGGCGTCCGCATGTTACTATCCAGAACAAGGTGGCCCCTTCAATGGCCAAACTGCTGCTTGGCGCGCTCGGCAAGGATTTCCGTCCTCGCGAGGTCGAGATCGCGGGCCTTGCCGCCTGGTATTATCGCGGCGGGCCGTGGGAGCTTATCTCGCGCCACATGTTCGCTTGACCGCGTCGGAATCGCTGCCTATGTGCGCCCCTCGCCCGCGCCGGACCCGGTAGCGGGCCGCCTTGGTAGGGCGGAGTAGCTCAGTTGGTTAGAGCACGGGAATCATAATCCTGGGGTCGGGGGTTCAAGTCCCTCCTCCGCTACCATCATCCCCCCGCGTCCTTGATCGTCTCCATCGCGACGAAGGTCGATGTGCTCGCAACATGCGGCAGGCTCGAGATGCGTTCGCCCAGCACTTCGCGATAACGGCGGATGTCGGCGGTGCGGACCTTGAGCAGATAGTCGAAGCTGCTGGCGATCATATGGCATTCCTCGACCTCGGGAATGCGCAGCACGGCGGCACGAAATGCTTCCAGTGCTTCCTCGCGCGTGTCGGACAGTTTTACCTCGGTGAACGCGACATGTTCGAGGCCGAGCCGCGCCGGATCGACGATCGCGCGGAAGCCGCGGATGACGCCGCTGGCGACGAGCCGCTTTACCCGAATCTGGCACGGCGTCTTCGACAGGCCTACGCGCGCGGCAAGGTCGGTAATCGAGATGCGCCCGTCGATGCGCAGAACCTCAACGATCTTTCGATCGAACGGATCGAGATCACTATGTTCGAGCGTTTGGGTGCGCATTTTGCCTGCCAAATTGTCGAAATGAAGGCAAAGTTATACGCATGGAATGACTTAAAAGTCGATCTGCCGCTTAGACCTTTGATAGGATGGGGGGCATGACCCATCCCTTCGCCGACTTCGCTCCGCCGATCCGCCCCGCCACCCCGCTGCGCGCCGCGATTACCGCAGCCTATCGCAGGCCCGAACCGGAATGCCTTGCGCCGCTGATCGCCGCGGCCGAGCTGAGCACCGGAGTGCGCGAGGCGGCCAAAGCCACAGCGACCGGATTGATCTCTGCCTTGCGCGCCAAGCATAAGGGCACGGGGGTCGAGGGGCTGGTCCAGGAATATGCGCTGTCGAGCCAGGAGGGCGTCGCGCTGATGTGTCTCGCCGAGGCGCTGCTGCGCATCCCCGATGCCGCGACGCGCGACGCGTTGATCCGTGACAAGATCTCCGAGGGTGACTGGAAGGCGCATATCGGCGACGGCCGCTCGCTGTTCGTCAATGCCGCGACCTGGGGGCTGGTGGTGACGGGCAAGCTGACGGGGAGCGTCAACGATGCCGGGCTCGCGGCGGCGCTCACGCGCCTGATCGCGCGGGCGGGCGAGCCGGTGATCCGGCGCGGGGTCGATATGGCGATGCGGATGATGGGCGAGCAGTTCGTCACGGGCGAGACGATCGCCGAGGCGCTGAAGCGCGCGCGCCCGCTCGAGGCGCGCGGCTTCCAGTACAGCTACGACATGTTGGGCGAGGCGGCGACGACCATGGCCGATGCCGACCGCTATTATCGCGATTATGAGAATGCGGTGAACGCGATCGGCACCGCTTCGGCGGGCCGGGGCGTGGTCGGCGGGCCCGGCATCTCGATCAAGCTGTCGGCGCTGCATCCGCGCTATGCCCGTGCGCAGGCGGGGCGCGTGATGGCCGAGCTGCTGCCGCGCGTGAAGGCGCTGGCGGTGCTGGCCAAATCCTATGATATCGGCTTCAACATCGACGCCGAGGAGGCCGACCGTCTCGAACTGTCGCTCGATATTCTTGAGAGTCTGGCTCTCGATCCCGATCTGGCGGGCTGGGATGGCCTTGGTTTCGTAGTGCAGGCCTATGGAAAGCGCTGCCCGTTCGTGATCGACTGGATCGTCGATCTTGCGCAGCGCGCGGGGCGGCGGATCATGGTGCGGCTGGTCAAGGGCGCCTATTGGGACGCCGAAATCAAGCGCGCGCAGGTGGACGGGTTGGCGGACTTTCCGGTCTATACCCGCAAGGTCCATACCGATGTCGCGTACATCGCCTGTGCGAAGAAGCTGCTGGCGGCCAAGCGCCACGTCTTCCCGCAATTCGCGACCCACAATGCCCAGTCGCTTGCGACTATCTACCACCTTGCGGGGCCGGACTTCGCCCTGGGCGATTACGAGTTCCAGTGCCTGCACGGCATGGGCGAACCGCTGTATGACGAGGTGGTCGGAAGTGACAAGCTCAACCGCCCGTGTCGTATCTACGCGCCCGTCGGCACGCACGAGACTCTGCTCGCCTATCTCGTCCGCCGTCTGCTCGAGAACGGGGCAAATTCGTCCTTCGTCAACCGGATCGCCAATCCCGAAGTGTCGATTGCCGAACTGGTGACCGATCCGGTCGAGGTTGTGACCGCGATGGATGCGCCCGGGAGCAAGCATCCGATCATTGCGCTGCCCGCCGACCTCTATGGCGAGCGGGTGAACTCGACGGGCATCGACCTGTCGGACGAAACTGCGCTGGCGCACCTTGGCGAGAAGCTGCGCGAGAGCGCGGCGATCGGCTGGGTCGCGGAGCCGGCGGATGGGCAGGGCAAGGCGCGGCCGGTGGCGAACCCGGCGGACGCGCTCGATATCGTCGGCACGGTGATCGAGGCGAGCGAGGACGCGGCGGCGAAGGCGGTCGAGACCGCAGCGAGCGTGGCGGCGGAATGGGCGGCGGTCCCGGTCGCCGAACGTGCCGCCTGTCTCGACCGCGCCGCGGATCTGATGCAGGATCGGATGCCGTTGCTGATGGGCCTGGTCATGCGCGAGGCGGGCAAGTCCGCGCCCAATGCGATTGCCGAGGTGCGCGAGGCGATCGATTTCCTGCGCTATTATGCGCAGCAGGCGCGCGCCACGCTGGGCATCGCCCATGCGCCGCTTGGGCCGGTCGTGTGCATCAGCCCGTGGAATTTCCCGCTGGCGATCTTCATCGGACAGGTCTGCGCCGCGCTCGTGACTGGTAACCCGGTGCTCGCCAAGCCTGCGGAAGAGACGCTGCTGATCGCCGCGCAGGGCATTGCGATCCTGCACGCAGCGGGAATCCCGGCGAAGGTGCTCCAGCTGGTGCCCGGTGACGGTCGCATCGGCGCGGCGCTGGTCGCGGCGCCGGGCACGCAGGGCGTGATGTTCACCGGGTCGACCGAGGTGGCGCGGATCATCCAGAAGCAGCTGGCGGGCCAGCTGGCCGACGATGGCACGCCGATCCCGTTCGTCGCCGAGACCGGCGGACAGAATGCGATGATCGTCGATTCCTCCGCGCTTGCCGAACAGGTCGTCGCCGATGTCATCGCCTCGGCTTTCGACAGCGCGGGGCAGCGCTGTTCGGCGCTGCGCATCCTGTGCCTGCAGGAGGACGTCGCCGACCGAATCCTGGCGATGCTGAAGGGCGCGCTGCACGAGCTGTCGATCGGTCGCACCGACCAGCTGTCGACCGATATCGGTCCCGTGATCAGCGCCGAGGCGCAGATCAACATCAACAGCCATATCGAAAAGATGCGCCGTCTGGGCCGCAACGTCGAGCAGATCGCGCTCGCCGGCGAAACCGGGCAGGGGACGTTCGTTCCCCCGACGATCATCGAGATCGATGCGATCGCCGACGTGCAACGCGAGGTGTTCGGCCCTGTGCTTCACGTCATGCGCTATCGCCGTCGCGACCTCGACCGGGTGATCGATGCGATCAACGCGACCGGCTACGGGCTGACCTTCGGCCTCCACACGCGGCTCGACGAGACGGTTGAACATGTCACGCAGCGGGTCGAGGCGGGCAATCTCTACATCAACCGCAACATCATCGGCGCGGTGGTGGGCGTTCAGCCCTTTGGCGGACGCGGGCTTTCCGGAACCGGGCCGAAGGCGGGCGGGCCGCTCTATCTGGGGCGGCTGGTCAAGGCGCAGACGGTGCCGCCGGAGATCGCATCGGCAGCCGCGGAGCCCGCGCTGCGCGACTTCGCGCTGTGGCTGGGCGATGCGGGCGAATGCGCGCGCGAGGCGGGCGAAGTGTCGCTGCTGGGCGCGCAGGTCGAACTGCCGGGGCCGGTGGGTGAGGCCAATCTCTACAGCATCCATCCGCGCGGACGGGCGCTGTTGCTGCCGCAGACGCGTGCAGGGCTGATCGAACAGCTATGCGCGGTGCTGGCGACGGGCAATCGCGCGGTGATCGGCAGCCCGGCGTTGCGCGACGCGCTGGCCGGGCTGCCGCAGCGGGTGGCGCAGCGGATCGACTGGGTTTCCGACTGGCGCGGGGCAGGGCCGTATAGCGCTGCGCTGATCGAGGGCGACCAAGCGACGCGGTTGGCAGCGCTGGCAGATATCGCGGCGCTGCCCGGACCGATCGTGCTGGTGCAGGCGGGAACGCCCCGGCTCGACTGGCTGGTCGAGGAGGTTTCCACCTCGATCAACACGACCGCAGCAGGCGGAAATGCCAGCCTGATGGCGATGGCGTAGCGGCGACGCGCGGGCGGGCCGTCGTTGGCCGCTCCCTTGGGCAGGCGGAATTTAAGTGGCGGTGGGCGCCTGCCTTTCCTACGCTAGGCCTACCCATGACCACCCGCCTAAACCTCTACACCATCCCGCCGCATCGTGCGTTCGCCGATGCGCTCGCGCAGGGGTTGATCCGGCGGCATGGGGGCGATCCGTTGCGGCTGGCGCGGGGGGTGGTGCTGGTGCCGACCAATCGCGCCAAGCGGACGATCACCGATGCGTTCGTGCGGGCGAGCGGGGGCGGGTTGTTGCTGCCGCGCATGGTGGCGATCGGCGATCCTGAACTGGACGAGGCGGCGGGGCCGTTTCTCGATCCCGCAGACGATGACGCGCCGATCCCGCCCGCGGTCGATCCGTTGCAGCGGCGAATGATCCTGGCGCGGTTGATCGAAGCGCATGACCCCAGCGTCGATGCGGCGGAGGCGGTGCGGCTGGCGGGGGATCTGGGGCGGACGCTCGACCAGATGCTGGTCGAGGAGATTGCGCCGAGCGCGCTGCGCGATGTGGTGCTGCTCGATCATTTGACCGTGCATTGGCAGCGTGCGCTGGACCTGTTCGAGATCGTTCTGGAGAAATGGCCGCAAGAGCTTGAGAAATTGGGCCGGATCGGTCTGGCCGAGCGGCGGAATCGCTTGCTCGACCGGGTTGCGGGGCGGTGGCGGGCGGAGCCGCCTGAGCGGTTTGTCTGTGCGGCGGGGATTACCACGAGCGCGCCCGCGATTGCGCGGCTGCTGCGCGTCGTGGCGGGGTTGCCGCAGGGGCAGGTGGTGCTGCCCGGCGTCGATCTGGCAATGGCGGATGAGGAATGGGCGATGCTGGGGCCGTTCCCGGCGGACCCGGTGAGCGGACGGCGGCGGCGCAGTCTGGAAACGCACCCGCAATTCCATCTGAAGCTGTTGATCGACCGGATGGGCGTGCAGCGCGGCGAGTTCGAGACGTGGCGCGTCGCGACAGAGCTGGATGCGCCGCCCGCGCGGAGCAAGGCGATTGCGAGCGCGATGATGCCGGCCGAGCGTACGACCCTGTGGAGCGATTTGCCCGCGGGCGAGCGACGGCTGGCGGGGGTACGCGCGCTGGAAGTCGCGACCCCGGCGGAGGAGGCGCAGGGGATTGCGCTGGCGTTGCGACAGGCGCTGGAGGAGCCGGGACGGACGGCGGCTTTGGTGACGCCGGATCGCGCGCTGGCCAAGCGGGTGGCGGCGCATTGCGCGCGCTGGGGCATCGCGATCGACGATTCCGCCGGGTCGGCGCTAGCGATTATGCCGCCGGGGACGCTGTTGCTGGCGCTGGCCGAGGCGGCGGCGCAGAGCTTTGCGCCGATGGCGTTGCTGGCGCTGCTCAAGCATCCGCTGGTGCGTGCGGGCGAGGCGCGGATTGGCTGGCTGGAACAGGTTCGCATCCTCGATCTGGCATTGCGGGGGCCGAGGCCGCCTGCGGGCTTGGCGGGGGTGACAGCGCATCTGGCCGATCCCGAGGGCTATGACGCGCGGGTTCGCGCGCGGGCGATCGATGCATGGGCGGAGATTGCGGCGCAGCTGGAGCCGATCGAGGCGGCGTTTGCGGCGGAGATGGTGCCACCCGCGACATTGCTGGCGCAATTGCGCGAAGGCGCGGAGCGGCTGTGCGGCGAGCGGATCTGGGCGGGCGTCGATGGCCGCGCGGCGGCGGCGTTGCTCGACGATCTGGAGCGGGAGGCGGTGCATGGTCCAGCGCTGATCGCGCCGGCGAGCCTGCCTGCCTTGCTGCGCACGTTGATGGACGAGGTGGCGGTGCGACCGCCACAGGGCGGGCATCCGCGGCTTGCCATTCTCGGTGTGATCGAGGCGCGGTTGCATGCCGCCGACCTGTTGGTGCTGGGCGGGCTGAACGAAGGGGTGTGGCCGGGGCTGCCTGCGCCCGATCCGTGGCTGGCGCCGCGCATCCGTAGCGAGCTGGGTTTGCCGGGGCTGGAGCGGCGGATTGGCCTTGCGGCGCATGACCTGGCGCAGGGGCTGGGCGCGCGCGAGGTGCTGCTGACACGGGCGAAGCGCGATGCGGGGGCGCCGACGATTGCCTCGCGCTTCTGGTTGCGGCTGGAGGCGCTGTCGGGTGGGCTGGAGCGGGCGACCGAACTCGAAGCCTGGGCGCGCGCCATCGATGTGCCGGGGGTGCATGAACCAGTGACGCGGCCCGAGCCGTGTCCGCCGGTGGCGATCCGGCCGCGATCGATACCCGTCACCGATGTCGACCGGCTGAAGGCCGACCCCTATGCCTTTTACGCCAAGCGCATGTTGCGGCTGCGCCCGCTCGATCCGGTCGACGCCGATCCGAGCGCGGCGTGGCGCGGAACGGCGGTGCATGACGCGCTGGAGCAATGGGCGCGGCACGATGGGTGTGACCCCGAGGCGCTGGAGCCGCGTGTGCTGGAGATGCTGCGCGCGGCGCACCCGATGATGCGCGCTTTGTGGCAGCCAAGGTTGATCGAGGCGGTGCGCTGGATCGTGCGCGAGACCGCGGCGCATCCGGCGCGGCGCATCCTGGCGGTGGAGCAGGAGGGCGGCGTCGACATTGCCGGCGTGCGGCTGACCGGCAAGTTCGACCGGATCGATGCGATGGGTGACGGGACGATCGGGATCGTCGATTACAAGACCGGCCAGCCGCCGAGCACGAAGGCGGTGCGCGCGGGGTATAGTTTGCAGCTGGGGCTGCTGGGCCTGATCGCCGAGCGCGGCGGCTTTGCCGGCATTTCGGGGCGGGCGAGCTGTTTCGAATATTGGTCGCTGGCGCGGCGCAATGGCGAGTTCGGCTATGTCGCGACGCCGGTCGATCCGGCGGAGAAATATGGGCGGATGAAGCCGGAGGAATTCGTGCCGACGGCAGCCGAGAACTTCGCCGATACGGCGGGGCGCTATCTGACCGGGGGCGAGGCGTTCACCGCGAAGCTGCACCCGGAATATGCGCCCTATTCCGACTATGACCAGCTGATGCGCCGGGACGAATGGTATGGCCGTGAGCGGCGCTAATATCTCCGCACTTCCCCCACTGGCCGGGAGCCAGGGGGCGGCGTCGCAGCCCGAGGCGAGCGTGTGGCTGTCGGCCAGTGCGGGGACGGGGAAGACGCAGGTGCTGGCCGCCCGCGTGTTTCGCCTGTTGCTGCGCGGGGTCGATCCTGGGGCGATCCTGTGCCTGACCTTTACCAAGGCGGGTGCGGCGGAGATGGCGGCGCGGGTGAGCGGGCGGCTGGCCTATTGGGTACGGGCGAAGCGGACCGAGCTGTTTGCCGATCTGGAAGCGCTGGGCGAGCCGGCGGATGAGGCGCAGATTGCGCTCGCGCGGACGTTGTTTGCCAAGGTGCTGGATGCGCCGGGGGGTGGCTTACGCATCCAGACGATCCATAGCTTTTGCCAGACTTTGTTGTCGGCGTTTCCGGTCGAGGCGGGGCTGACGCCGGGGTTCCGGCCGCTGGAGGCACGCGAGGAAGCGGCGCTGGCGCGCGAGGCGCTGGCGGAGATGCTGGTCACCGCCGAGCGCGAGGGGCGCGCATGGGTGATCGACGCGGTCGGGGCGCTGAGCCTGCGGCTGGGCGAGGGTAAGGCCGAGGCGTTTCTGAGCGCCTGTGCCCGCGCGCCCGAGGCGATGGCGGCGCTGCCGAGCGGGACCCAGCCATGGTTGCGGCGGGCGTTCGGGCTGCCGTCGGGCGATGTCGCTGAGGCGGCGGCGGAGTGGTGCAGCGACGATGCGTTCGATGTGGACGGGCTGGCGCGGATTGCGGATGCGAATGACGCTTGGGGGACTGCGACCGGCACGCGTGATGCCGGGGTGGCGCGGGCGTGGATCGCGGCGGACCCGGCGGCGCGGGTGGCGATGCTGGGCGAGCTGCAGTCGCTGGCGCTGACCAAGGCCGGGACGCCGAAGGTAGTCAAACCGAAGCTGACCACGATCGACCCGGATTATGAGGCGCTGCTGATCGCACTCGGCGAAGCCTGCGTTGCGGTGCAGGGGATGGTAGCGCGCGCGGGCTATGTCGATTGCCTGGCGCAGGGGCTTGCGGCCGGGCGGGAATATGCCGCGACCTATACGGCGGCGAAGCGGCGCGCGGGGGCGGTCGATTTCGATGATCTGATCGGCAAGGCGGTCGCGCTGCTCGAACAGCCGGGAATGGGCGACTGGATCCGCTACAAGCTGGATCAGGCGACCAGCCATGTCCTGATCGACGAGGCGCAGGACACCAATGTGGCGCAGTGGCGAATCGTGCGCGCGCTGGCGGACGAATTCTTTGCCGGCGAGGGTGCGCATGGCGAGGAGGTTCGCACGATCTTTGCGGTCGGGGATTACAAGCAGGCGATCTTTGGCTTTCAGGGCACCGATCCGGTCAATTTCCGCGCGGCGCAGCAGCATTTCGACACGCGCGCGGCGGGGGCGCTGGATACGCTGTCCCTGGTGCACAGCTTCCGCTCGACCGCGCCGGTGCTGGAGTTTGTCGATGCGGCGATCGATGCGCTGCCGCCGCCGGGCATGGGTGAATTTGCCGAGCCCGAGCCGCATGCCAGCCGGGTCGAGGGGCCGGGGACGGTGACCCTGTGGCCGCCGGTGGTGACAGGCGGCGACCCGGAGGACGAAGAGGGCTGGATCGACGACGCGACGCGCGAGCTGGCCAACCGGATTGCGCGGCAGATCCGGGAGTGGATCGGCACGCTGGAGCTGGAGAGCAAGGGGCGCACGCTGCGGCCCGAGGATGTGATGATCCTGGTGCGGCGGCGCGGCGAGCTGGCGGGGCTGATCGTCGCGCGGCTTTATGCCGAAGGGGTGCCGGTGGCGGGGGTCGACCGGCTGCGGCTGAATGCGCCGCTGGCGGTTCAGGATCTGCTGGCGGCGGTGCGGTTTGCGTTGCAGCCGGACGATGATCTGTCGCTGGCGGCGCTGCTGGTATCGCCGCTGATCGGGTGGAGCCAGGACGAGCTGATGGTCGCGGCGATCCGCGAGCGCGGGAGCCTGTGGCGGCATTTGCGCGCGACGCAGACACCGGAGCGGCTGGAGCCGCTGTTCGGGCTGCTGGCGCGGGCCGATTTCATGACGCCG
This sequence comes from Sphingomonas suaedae, assembly GCF_007833215.1. Taxonomy (NCBI): domain Bacteria; kingdom Pseudomonadati; phylum Pseudomonadota; class Alphaproteobacteria; order Sphingomonadales; family Sphingomonadaceae; genus Sphingomonas; species Sphingomonas suaedae. The sequence goes on along the minus strand of NZ_CP042239.1, from coordinate 1,248,443 downwards.
CACCGGTTTCTGGAAGCAATCCTGACCGGGCCGATGGACGGGCGACGGAAATTGCTGCGGCGATTGGGGGCGGAGGCGCTCGATCCGATCGAGGAGTTGCTGACCGCAGCCCTGGGGTTCGAGGGGGTGGCGACGCCGACGTTGCAACGCTTCCTCGACTGGTTCGATCGCGGCGATGTCGAGATCGTCCGCGATGCCGCGCAGCCGCAGGCGGCAGTGCGGGTGATGACCGCGCATGGCGCGAAGGGGTTGCAGGCGCCGTTGGTGATCCTGGCCGATGCGACGGTGGACCCGGTGGCGGGCAATCGCGGGGATTTCGTCGCGTGGCAGCCGGATGACTTCCCGGAGAAGATCCCCGTCTTTCGTCCCAGCAAGGTAGAGCGCGGCGGGCCGGTCGATGCGGCGGTGAGTGCGGCGGAAGCGCGCGAGCTGGAGGAGCATTGGCGGCTGTTCTACGTCGCAGCGACGCGGGCGGAGGAGCGGCTGGTCATCGCGGGCGCGCTCGGGCCCAAGGCGAAGGGGGTGCCGCCGGAGTTGAGCTGGTACACGGCGGCTGCTGCCGGGCTGGACGCACTGGGCGTGGACGCGGGCGAGGGGGAGCGGAGCTTTACCGGGCTGGCGCCAACCCGCGCCGTGCCGCGCAAGGCCGTTGTCGCGGAGGCAGGTGCGGCTGCGGGCGATGTGCCCGATTGGGCGCGGCGTGCGGCTCCGGTCGAGGCGCGACCGCCGCGGCCGCTGGCGCCGTCGTCGCTGGGCGAGGATCTGGTGGCCGATCCGCCTCCTGCGGCGGCGTTGCGGGCGGCGGCAGAGCGCGGGCGGTTGATCCATGCGTTGCTCGAGCGGCTGCCGGTGGTGGCTGTCGAGCGGCGCGGCGAGGTGGCGGAGGGCTGGCTGGCGGGCGCGGAGGGCGTGGAGGATGTGGGCGAGCGGGTAGAGCTGGCGCGGGCGGCGCTGGGGGTGCTTGCCGCGCCGCGATTTGCCGCGCTGTTCGGGCCGGAGGCTCTGGCGGAGGCGCCGGTCGCGGCGGTGGTTGGCGGCGGGCATGTCGTTTCGGGGACTGCCGACCGGCTGCTTGTGACCGACGATCGCGTGCTGGTGGTGGACTTCAAGACCGGGCGGCGCGCGCCGGGGTCTCTGGCCGATGTCCCGCCCTATCATGTGAAGCAGATGGCGGCCTATGTCGCGGCGCTGGAGGTGATCTTTCCGGGGCGCGAGGTGGTCGCGGGGCTGCTCTATACCGCAGGGCCGGTGCTGTTCGAACTGCCCAGCGATCTGGTCGCGTCGCACAAGCCGGGCTTCGCGTCGGGGGAGCAAAGCTTGCCATTGAGCGCTTGAGACGCGCGGGCCGCGCCCTTACGTAGTCTGCAACAGACAGGAGATATTGAGATGGCCAAGGCCGTTACCGACGAAAGCTTTGCAACCGACGTGCTGCAGTCCGACAAGCCCGTGCTGGTCGATTTCTGGGCGGAATGGTGCGGCCCTTGCAAGATCATCGGCCCGAGCCTGGAGGAACTGGCCGAGGAGCTGGCCGACAAGGTCACGATCACCAAGCTCAATATCGAGGAAAATCCCGATACGCCGGGCAGCCTGGGCATTCGCGGCATCCCGACTTTGTTCGTCTACAAGGACGGCGAGAAGGTCGCGCAGCAGGTGGGGATTCAGGACATCAACACGAAGTCCAAGCTGAAGGCGTGGATCGAGAGCGTCGTCTAATTTCCCTCATCACCCCGGCCTTGTGCCGGGGTCCACTTCGCCGCGCGCGCGCCGCGTGAGCCTCTTGCTCCGCGCTCGCCGCACGGTGGATCCCGGCACAAGGCCGGGATGACGCTTAGGGCAGGTCGATAGGGCGGCTGTTCACCGCCAGCCACGCCGCCAAATCAGCGATCGTCATATCCTTTTCCGGGCCGTGCCACGGAACAATCAGCGGCTCCCCGGGGTAAGGCGGTCGTAGGCCAAACTGCCTCAGGGCATCGATTTGAACATCGTCCAGATCCTCGTCGCAGATTCCGAGCTGTCGGCACGGGTCGCCCTGCGCATCGACGGTTCTGCTGTTGCCAACCTCTTCGCGGCACCGAGCGATCAGCGTGTGGGTCAGGCGATCGTTTAACAGCTGAAGTTCGATCGACCATGCCATGATTAGCTCCGATAGTCGGCGTTGATCGAGATATAGCCGTGGGTCAGGTCGCAGGTCCACACGGTGGCGCGGCCTTCGCCGAGGCCCAGATCGACGCCGATTTCGATGTCCTGGCCTTTCAGATGCGCCGCGACCGGGGCTTCGTCATAGCCTTCGACCGCGAGGCCGGCTGACGCGACCTGCACGCCGCCGAAGGTGATCGCGAGCTTGTCGCGGTCGGCGGGTTCTCCGGCTTTCCCCACCGCCATGACGATGCGACCCCAGTTCGCGTCCTCGCCCGCGATGGCGGTCTTCACCAGCGGTGAATTGGCAATGCTGAGCGCGATGCGGTGGGCGCTGGCGTCACTTTCTGCTCCACCGACATCGATACGGATGAATTTCGACGCGCCTTCTCCGTCGCGGACGACGAGGTGAGCGAGCTGGAGGCACAGATCGGCGAGCGCGGCGCGGAAGGCGTCGGCGCCGTCGTTGTCTTCATCGCTGATCGGTGCGTTGCCCGCCGCGCCGGTGGCGAAGGCGAGGACGGTGTCGCTGGTCGAGGTATCGCTGTCGACGGTGATGCAGGAGAAGCTGTTGCGGTTCGCGTCGTGCAGCGCGCGCTGGAGGAACGCGGAATCGACTGCGGCATCGGTGAACACATAGCCGAGCATCGTTGCCATGTCGGGGGCGATCATGCCGCTGCCCTTGATGATGCCGACGAGGTTGATCCTGCGGCCATCGACGATAGCGGAGGTCGACGCGCCCTTGGCAAAGGTGTCGGTGGTGCCGATGGTGTTCGCGGCATCCTCCCAGCCGCACGGTTCGGCGGTGAAGGCGGCGTCGAGGCCGGCTTCGGCTTTGTCGATCGGGAGCGGGACGCCGATCACGCCGGTGGACGAGACGAACACGTCCGAAGGCTGGCAGCCCAGATGCCCGGCGACGCGCGCGGCGATCGCCTCAACCGCTGCGCGACCGCGATTGCCGGTGAAGGCGTTGCTATTGCCGGCATTGACCACCAGCGCGCGGGCGCGGCCGAGCGGGAGCGCGTCGCGGCACCATTCGACTTCGGGCGAGGGGCATTTGCTCGTGGTGGTGACGCCCGCGACCGCCGTGCCCTCGTCCATCGTGACGAAGGTCAGGTCGCAGCGGTCCCATTGCTTGTAATGCGCGCGGGCGACGCGGAGCGTGACGCCGGGGATGGCGGGCAGCGACGGGAAGGCGGCGGGGGCGAGGGGGGAGCGGGTCATGTGCGCGACCTAGCCCCGTGTGCGGCGCGGATCAAAGCGATTCGCGCATGAGCGAGGAGCAGGGTCTCATTTGTAGATTGTTGATCTAGATCGTTAATCCATTTCTTCTTGACGCAAGCGAAACGAGGCGCTTGGCTGTCCTTCGACGTGCGTTGAGGGAGACGGGAAATGAACAAGCTGGGCTGGATCGGAGGAGTGGTGGTTGCGGGCGCGGCGTTTGTCGCGGTGCCGGAGGCGAAGGCGAATACGCAGCGCAATTGCGCAGTCGATAGCGTCGCGGTGATTGACGGACGGATGCATATCAAATGCGCGCCGATCCCCGGGATCGGCCACACACAGGCGATCTATTACTTCGCGCTCAACCTCAACGAAGGACCGGCCAAGGTGCAGAGCCTGATCGCGCTCGCCATTGCGGCCAAACAGGCGCGCAAGCCGATGGTGCTGTGGTTCGACATGGAGGACTATAAAAGCGTGCCCGGCTGTGCGGGCAGCAATTGCCGCCGCCTGCGCGGCGCGGCGATGGAGTAGGGAGTTCCAATTCCTCCCCCAGCTTGCTGGGGGAGGGGGACCGCCGCCGCAGGCGGTGGTGGAGGGGCGGCTGCGGAGACAGCCGTAAGCATCCCGGCAAAATTCCGCCCTCTACGGGGCGGCCCCTCCATCAGCGCTCCGCGCTGCCACCTCCCCCAGCGAGCTGGGGGAGAAATTTAAAGAAACTCAGCCCACCGCCCCGGCAGCGCTCAGCACCGCGCGGACGCTGGCGGTCGCGACGTCTTCGTCAATGCCGACGCCCCAGACGGTGCGGCCATCTGCGGTGCGGCATTCGACATAGGCAGCCGCCTGCGCGCCCGACCCATGACCGATCGCGTGTTCGGCATAGTCGGCAATGTCGAGTTCGACGCCGAAGCCCTCACGAAGCGCGGCGACGACGCTGGAGATCAGGCCGTTGCCGCGGCCGCTGACCGATTTGCCGACGCCGTCCACCTCGACCACCCCGGCGAAGATGCGTTCGCCATTGGCGGCGCGGGTCTCGTCATAGGCGCCGAGGGTGAAGCGTTGTGGTTCGGTCAGGCGATAGGCGCTCTGGAAGGTCGCCCAGATATCCTGCGCGTTGAGTTCGCGGCTGGTTTCGTCGGCCATGCGCTGGACGTGGCGGCTGAAATCGGCCTGAAGGCGCTTGGGCAGTTTCAGCCCCTTGTCCTGCTCCAGAACCCAGGCGACGCCGCCCTTGCCGCTTTGCGAGTTGACGCGGATTACCGCCTCGTAACTGCGGCCAAGATCGGCGGGGTCGATCGGAAGATAGGGGACCTCCCACAGATCGTCATTGCGCGCGTCCTGCGCGGCGAAGCCCTTTTTGATCGCGTCCTGATGGCTGCCCGAAAAGGCGGTGAACACCAGGTCGCCGGCATAGGGCGTGCGCGGATGGACCGGGATGTTGGTGCAATATTCGACGGTCTTCACGACCTCGTCGATGTCGTCAAAGGCGAGGCCGGGATCGACGCCCTGGGTGTACATGTTCATCGCCACGGTCACGAGGTCGCAATTGCCGGTGCGCTCGCCATTGCCGAGCAGGCAGCCCTCGACCCGGTCGGCACCCGCCATCAGCCCCAGCTCCGCCGCCGCGACGCCGGTGCCGCGATCGTTATGCGTGTGCAGCGAGATCACCACGTTCTCGCGATCGGGGATATGGCGGCAGAAATATTCGATCTGGTCGGCATAGATGTTGGGCGTCGCCGCCTCGACCGTTGCGGGCAGGTTGAGGATCAGCGGGCGTTCGGGCGTGGGTTGGAGTACGTCCATCACCGCTGCACAGACCTCGATCGAGAAATCGAGTTCGGCGGTGGAGAAGGTCTCGGGCGAATATTCGAACTGCCAGTCGGTGTCGGGCTGGGCCGCCGCACCGTCGCGCAGCATCCGCGCGGCGTCGGTGGCGATGGCCTTGACCTGATCGCGCTCCATGCCGAACACGATGCGCCGCCATGCCGGGCTGACCGCATTATAGACATGGACGATCGCCTGTTTCGCGCCGCGCAGGCTTTCGAAGCTGGTTTCAATGAGGTCGCGGCGGGCTTGGGTGAGCACCTGAACCGTCACATCGTCAGGGATGCGGCCGTCGCGGACGAGGCCCGAGATGAAGTCGAACTCCGTGGCGCCTGCGCTCGGAAAGCCGACCTCGATCTCCTTGATCCCGACGCGGCAGATGAGGTCGAAGAAGCGAGTCTTCTTCTCCGCATCCATCGGGTCGATCAGCGCCTGATTGCCGTCGCGCAGATCGGTCGAGAGCCAGCGCGGCGCGCGGGTGATCGTGCGGCTCGGCCATTGGCGATCGGGCAGATCGACCTGGGGAAAGGGGCGGTATTTGACGCTGGGGTCGCGCAACATGGATCTTCTCGCTTCGGAAAGTCTGGCGTTCGGGATTCTAAATGCCCTTAGGCCGGGTGCGCGGCGCATGGCCACGCGAAACCACGCCCTAAGGGCGGGTAAGTCGAAGCAGGAGAAGGCTGTACCTGTGCAACATTATGCGAGGCGCTTAGCGCGAAGGCGCAACAAATGTAAAGCCCGGGCAACTACGCAGCTGCCCGGGCCCGAACTCATTTCTGGAACGCCGCCGAAATTTCCAGCTTCACCTCGTCGCTGACCAGCGGCACGGCGTAACCCAGGCCGAAGTCGCTGCGCTTGATCGTCGCCCCGGCCTCAAACCCGACATTCTCCTTGCCGCCCATTTGGGGCGGAGCCTTGCCCGCGCCATAGAAATCGACGTCGAGCGTTACCGGCTTGGTGATGCCGTTCAGGGTCAGGTTACCCGACACCTTCGCCTCGTCGCCGTCATCGTCCATCACCACGCTGGTGGAGACGAACTTGGCGTCGGCGGGAGCGGAACCGAAGAAGTCGGGCTTGCCGCCGTCCTTGCCGTCGCGCAGCAGATGCGCGGTGAAGCCGGGGACTGCGGTGGCCATCTTCGACACCGGGATCGTTACATCGACCTTTGACGCGGCGGGGTTGTTGGGATCGAGGACGAGTGTACCGGTAACCTGACCGAACAGGCCCCAGAGCGGCGAGAAGCCGAAATGATTGACCTCCCACTTCACCAGCGTGTGGTTGGCATCGGCGGTATAGGTGCCGCCGGTGATCGCGGCGGTGTTTTTGGAGCCGGGCATCTGCTGCGCGACGATCGGGGTGGCAATGGCGGTGGCGGCGAGCAGCGAGGCGAGGATGAGGCGCATGGAAGTCTCCAAAATGCGTTACGGGGGCGCCACGATAATGCGCGACGCCCCCGACTTGTTCAAATGGCGATGTGGGAACGCACGGTTTCCCGAAACGCGATCAAAGTTGCGGAAGGATCAGATATTTCTCGCCGGTCGCGCGACGATTATAGGCGGAGATGGTGGCGGGCTGGACCGCGTCTTCAAGACTGATCCGGTTGCTGTAGCTGCTGGCAAAGGTGGTGCGGATTTCGGCAGCGACTTTGGCGCGCATCCGCATCACCTCCTCCATTCCCGCCTTGGCGAGATAAGGGGTAAGCAGCCAGCCGCCGACGCCCCAGATCATCCCGAAGCCGCGGTTGAGTTCGGTCGGGGCGGTGCTGAGGCCGCCATAGATATAGACTTGCTTCATCGTCGTGGAGCCATAGGGGCCGTTGGCCGGATTGGTGCGGACCGCGGCAGCCTCCATTGCGGTCAGGATCTGGCCCGCCAGCTTGCCCCCGCCGATCGCGTCGAAGGCGAGAAATGCCTGAGTCTCTGCGATGGCGTCGGTAAGCTGGGCCATGAAATCGGATGCGCTGCTGTCGACGACATGGGTCGCGCCGAGATCGCGGAGCAGCAGCGCCTGGGCCTGGCTGCGGACGATATTGACCAGCGGAACGCCCTCGGAGAGCGTGAGCTTGACCAGCATCTGGCCGAGGTTCGAGGCTGCGGCGGTGTGGACGAGCCCCTTATAGCCCTCACGCCGCATCGTGCCGACCATGCCGAGCGCGGTCATCGGGTTGACGAAGGACGAGGCGGCTTCCTCGGCGGTCACATCTTCGGGCAGGACGAGGCAATCGCGTGCGCGGGCAATGCGATATTGGGTGTAGCAGCCGCCCCCCGCGACCGCGACGGTGCGGCCGATCAGCGTCTGCGCTGCGGGGTCGCTGCCCGCCGCGACGACGGTACCGGCGCCCTCATTGCCCAACGGGAGCGGCTTGCCGACGCGCGGGGCGACATGGCGGCGCAACGCCTCAGGAATTTCGGCGCGCGCGCCATAGCCCAAGGGGGTGAAGGTGTTGGAATCGGCGACGCTGAGCATCACCGCCAGGTCCGACGGGTTGATCGGTGTCGCCTCGATCCGGATCAGCACCTCGTCGCCATCGGGCCCCGGAACGGAGACGTCGCGCAGCGTGAGTTCGAGGCCGCCATCCTCGGTAACGGTCGAGAACATCTGGCGCGCCTGGGCGGGGATCGGCTGGGTCATGGCATCCTCCTGAAATATCGTTGGCGAACGCCATACCGTGAATTCGAAAGGCGGATCAATGGGGCGGTGCGCGATCGTCCACGGAACCGATTGCCACTCGCATTCGCAGCCGCTTTACGTTAAGGTGAGGTCCATGACCCGCGCAGCCACCCCGTTCGAAGTGCCAATTCCCGTCGATCCCGCAGACATCGACTTCATGGGTCACGTCAATAACGCCAGCTATCTGAAATGGGTGCAGGAAGCCGTTTTGAGCCATTGGCAGAAGCTGGGGCCGGCCGAGGAAGTCGCGAACCATCTGTGGGTCGCGCTCAAGCATGAGATCACCTATCGCAAGCCCGCCTTTCTGAACGATGAGGTCGTCGCGACGGTGCTGCTTGAGAAGGTGCAGGGCGTCCGCGCCTTTTACGAAACGATCATTCGGCGCGGCGACGAAGTGCTGGCCGAGGTCAAGTCGAGCTGGTGCTGCATCGATGCACAGACGCTACGCCCGGCACGGATCGCCGAACATATCGTCGAGCATTTCTTCGGCAAACGCGAGGGCTGAACGCTAATCCCGGGTGATGCCGACGCGCTCGGCTTCCTCGCGCATCTCGGCGAGCGCCTGAAGCACCTTGGGTCGGGCCGATGCGGCCTTCATCCAGCGCGGAAGGCGCGCCATCATCGTCAGTCCGCGCTTGTCCGGGCGTTCGCGTAACGTGGCGCCGAGCCAGGATTCGAGCGCGTCGAGATGGTCCAGATTATAGACCCAGAGCGTGTAGTTGCCGATCGGGCGCCGCAGATAGGGCGCGCGACGATAGGGCAGGCCGCGGCTCCAGTAGAGGGTCGAGCGACCGGCATAGGCGCGATAGGCGCCACGATGGCCGCAGGTCGGGCATTTGACCTGCGCCATTGGCGTCGCGTCGTCGCCGTCCGGGCGCAGCGCACGTCCGCGCCCGGGGATCGGCGCCTTGCACTTCGCGCAGGCGGGGCTGCCTTTTTGAAGCATGAGGAGTTGCCCCTTGCGAATGCGCTGTTCTTTCGCGCCGAACGCATAGCCGCATTGGATGCAGGTGATCCGCCTGTGGGTATCACGCGCGGGGCCGCCGCAACTGGGGCAGTTCACCCAGTTCACCCCGCCCCACTCGGCGAGATACTGGAACAGCCGCTTGCCGGGATCGCGGGCGCGGTGTGGCGGAGTTGGGATTTCCGTCATCGCGGCGCGGGTCAGAGCCAGCGCGGGACGTTGTGCGTGTAATTGATGTACGGCACGCCGAACTTGTCGGCCATGTAGCGCTCCTCACGCACGATCACCCCGTAATGGATCGTCACGATCAGCGGGAGCAGAAGCCACAGGACAACGGGCGCGTTGGCGGCGACGGCGAGGCCGAGATAGATCAGCGTCATGCCGAGATACATGGGGTTGCGGGTGAAGCGATAGATTCCCTGCGCGACAAAGGCGGTGGCGGGCTGCCAGGGCGGGGCGGGGGTTCCGGCGGCGCGAAAGCGGGCCAGCGCGGCGACGACACTGGCGATCCCCGCGATCAGGAACAGCGTAACGACTGTCCAGCGCAGCGAACCGGGCATGTCGAGCCCCTGCGTCCGGACCACCAGAAATTCGAGCGCGAGGCCCGCGAGCAAATAGCCCAGGAAGATCAGCGGCGGCGGGGCGATGACGCCGGGAATGTCGGATTTCGTGTCGGTCATGCGCGCTTCCTAACCTTCCGAATCGAACTTGTCGCGCTTGCGCTTGCCGAACAACAGCCGTCGTTCGAGATGCAGGCGCGCGGCGGCATAATAGGCGTCAAGGAACCCGCGGTCGTCGCCATCATCGGGGCGCCCGATCTTGCGCCGGATGACGCCCGCAACGGTGGTGATCGTGTCCGGATCGTCGCGGTGGAGCACGTCGGCAAGCCGCTGGATCTCGAACTGGCCATAGGCTTCGAGTTCCTCGGGGGTGAACGCATAACGATCGAGCTGTTCGACCCGGGTATCGGCGAGCAGATCGGGCGCAATCCGAGGCCGCTCATTTTCGACGACCCAGGTTCCTGCGAGCAGATCGCCCGCGCGCAGCCGGTCGCGGTTGAACAGCGGCATCAGCATGAAGATCGCGGTCCAGCCAAAGCCGAACAAGGTGAGCCAGCGATTGCTGAACCCCTGGACCTGCGCGGCGATGAGGAAGAGGAGGGGGAGGAATATCTCGACCTCACGCATCAGGTTGCGCGCGAGGATTGCGCCGCCGGTGAGGCGCCCGCCATCGCGCGCGACGACGCGCAGCTTCAGGATACGCTTGCCCAGCGTCGCCGCGCGAGTGCCGCTTTCAAACAGGGTGAAATAGAAGTTTCGCAGCAGGAAGAAACCGAGCAACCAGATGATCTGGGCGGCGCTGTCGGTCGCGCGATTGCTGAGCAGCCAGACGGCCAGAAAGGTCAGGCCGATCAGCGTCACGAGCATGATCGTCGCGTCGATGGTGAAGGCGCCAGCGCGCGCTGCGGCACTTGCGAGGCGCAGGTGAAGCACCGCCCCCTCCGGCGTCACCATCTCGCGCACCCGCCGGGAGGAGCGCTCAGCCATTGCGACGGCGCCCGGCGAGCGCAAAATAGCCGACCCACAGGGCGAACATCGACGCGGCGATGGCAAAACGTGCGGCATCGGCGGTGATGAGCTGGCGCGCGAACCCCTCCAACAGTCCTGCGGCGAGTAGCATAATCACCACGCCGATCATCACCAGCGCGCCGCGCCGCCCTGCCTCTCCGGCGGCGGCAAGCCGGCTGCGGGGGCCAGGAAAGGCGACGGCGCGGCCGATATGCAGGCCCGCGGCGCCCGCCAGGACGATCGCGAACAGTTCGGTCGAGCCGTGAATCATCAGCCAGCCGGTAAAGCCGACCCCCAGCCCTTTGGGCACGAACGCGGCATAGAAGGCGCCGATCAGGATGCCGTTGCTGGCGATCAGCAGGACGGTGGGGATGCCGAAGGCGAAGCCGAGCGCGAAGGCCATGATCGAGATCTGGCTGTTATGCGTGAACAGCATCGTCGCGAAGACTTCGAGTCCGCCGCGTTCGGGCTTGCCGTAGATCGATTCGCGCAGCGTCTCGATGCTGGCGTTCATGTCGCGGCCGCTGGCGAGTTCGGACGGTACGATCGCGCCGAACCAGGCGGGATCGGACAGGACGAGCAGATATCCCGCCAGCGCGCTGCCGAGAAACAGCGCGGCGATCAGCAGCGTCTCGGCAAAAAGACCGCGCACCGCGGCGGGCCAGCCCTGGGCGAAGAAGTCGCCGATCTGGCGCCAGAAGGAGTCGCGGCAGCCATAGAGGATGAAATAGGCCCGTGTGGACAGGCTCTCCAGATAGGCGATCATCGACCCGTCGAGCGAGGTGTCGCGGGCAATCGACAGCGCCGAGAGGGTCGAGCGGTAGAGTCGCGGGAGTTCGACCAGATCGTCATTGGTCAGGCGGCGGGGCGATTTTTTCTCGACAAGATCGAGCAGCGCTTCGAGCCGCTTCCAATCGGCTTCGCGCTCGCTGCGGAACTGGCTGACGCCAAAGACGGGGTTGGAGGCGGTCATGGGCGCTCGCGGTCCCGGACATAGCGCTCGGCGAGGGCCAGAGCGAGATCGTCGGGATTCGCCTCCAGCACGTCGATTCCGAGGCGTTTGAGGCGTTCGATGACGATCCTCCGTTCACGCAGCAGCGCATGGGCGACATTGGCGCGGACGATATCGTCCGCGCTTTGCGGGCGCGCATCGACGACGCGGTCGAGTTCGACATCGTGGAACAGCACGAACAGCAGCCGGTGGCGCTTGTGCATCCGCGCGGCGGCGGCGAGCATCAGTTCGGCGCTGGTCGGATCGGTGAACTCGGTGAACAGAATGACCAGGCTGCGCCGTTGCAGCCGCTGGTCGAGGCTGACGAGCGACAGGGTGTAGTTGCTTTCCCGATTTCCGTAATCGAGTTCGGCAGCGGTGCGGTGTAGCGTCGCAAAGCCACGCGCGCCGTTGACGCTGCCCGAATCGGCGACCGGGCGGCCGGCAAAGCCGAACAGGCGGACCGTGTCGCCGGACTTGAGGGCGACAAAGGCGGCGAGCAAGGCGGCCGAGACGGCGCGGTCGATGCGCGGGAGTCCGTCGACCGGATCGCTCATCGCGCGTCCGCAATCGACCGCGAAGACCACGCTGTTGTCCCGCTCGGTGCGATATTCGCGGGCCAGGAGCGAGAGATGGCGGGCGGAGGACTTCCAGTCGATTGCGCGACGTTCCATGCCCGGCTGGAAATCGGTGAGCGACTGAAATTCGGTGCCGTCGCCGCTTTCGGGACGGATGCGCGCGCCGAACTGACGGCTGCGCAGAAACTGCCGCATCCCCTGTTCGCGTACGGGGCGCAGATCGGGGAGAATGCGGACTTCGCCATCCTGCGCGGCGCTGCGCTGGCGCCAGGCGAGGCCGAGCGGCCCGGCGACACGCGCCCAGAGCCGCACGATGCGCGCGGTGCCGCGCCGGGCGGCGGTGAAGGCGAGGGGCGCGTCGGCTGGATCGAGCGGCGGTGTGGCTTCGACCGCATAGGCGAGGCCCGGGGTGGCGCCGGTCAGCGTTACCCGGTCGCCGACTTCGGCGGTGGCGGGTGCAGCAAGCGCAAGATCGGCGCGCACGATGCGGCGGGCGAGCAACCCGTCGAGCAGGACCAGCACCGCGATCCCGAGCGCCCAGGCCACCCCCAGCAGCCAGCCTTCGGGACGCAGCGCGCCGAGCAGCAACGCCAGCGGCGCCGCCGCAAGCGCGAGCGCGACCGCACGCTGGGTCGGCACGATCAACGCGGTGCCTCGACCCGGTCGATGATCTGGCTGACGATGTCGTCGGTGCGGCGGCCGTCGATCTCGGCCGCGGGGGACAGGACGACGCGGTGGCGCAGCAGCGGCTGGGCGAGCAATTTGACGTCGTCGGGGATGACATAGTCGCGTCCCTCGAGCGCGGCGGCGGCACGGGCGGCGGCGGCAAGCGCGGAGGCGGCGCGGGGCGAGGCACCGTGCGACAGATCGGGATGATCGCGGGTCGCGCGGATCAGATCGACGACATAGGCGATGATCTCGTCCGCCAGCCGGACTTCTAGCACCGTGTCGCTCGCTCCCTTGACCGCATCGGGGGTCGCGACCTGTTCGACGCCGCTATCCTCGGGCCGGGGGGAGCCGGTGCGGCTGCCATATTGCGCGACGATCGCACGTTCCGCCTCGGCATCGGGATATTCGATCGCGAGCTTGAACAGGAAGCGGTCGAGCTGCGCCTCGGGCAGGGGATAGACGCCCTGTTGTTCGATCGGGTTCTGCGTCGCGACGACGGTGAAGCGATCGGAGAGCTTCTCGGTCGAGCCGTCGATCGTCACTGCGCGCTCCTGCATCGCCTCGAGCAACGCGGCCTGGGTCTTGGGCGGGGTGCGGTTGATCTCGTCCGCGAGCAGCAATTCGGTGAAGACCGGCCCGCGGCGCAGCTCGAAGCTCGAACTCTGGAAGTTGAACAGGCTGGCGCCGACGATGTCGCCGGGCATCAGGTCCGGGGTGAACTGGATGCGTCCGAAATCGAGGCCTAGGGTGCGCGCGAAGCTTTGCGCGAGCAGGGTCTTGGCGGTACCTGGCGCACCTTCGAGCAGGACATGGCCGCCCGAGAGAAGCGCGATGGTGAGCAGCCGGGTCGCGGCGCCCTGGCCGACAACGGCTTTCGCCACCTGCGCATCGATCGCCGCACCGAGGTTGCGGACGTCGTCGAGTGTCATGCCTTCACTTCCTTTCGCCAATCGTCGAGTTTCTGTGCCGCGTGGAGCAGGTCCGCCTCGCTGGTCGCGGTGCGGACGCGCGTCGCCCATTCGGCATAGGGTGTCGTGGTTTTCAGCGCGTCGAGATGCGTGTCGAGCGCTTCGCCCTTCAAGGTGCGGGGCAGCGCCAGGCGGCGCGCGGCCCAGTCGCGGATCGCATCGGCATAGGCGCCGCCGCCCTCGCGGGTCCTTTTGGCACGGCGGGCGAGGCTGACGATATTCTCGATCAGCGCCGCCTTGCCCAGCGGGATGCCGCGCGGCTCGCGCCGGACGGGGCCGAAGCGCATCAGCGTCGCGAACCCGGCCAGCAGCGCGGCGATGGCGAGCGCGACGCTGACCCCGGCAAAGGGCGGTTCGAACATCAGCTGCGTGACGTTGCGGTCGCCGGCCCCAAAGGGGAGCATCGTGTCGAAGATCACCGTCCCGGGCGCATCGGGGTCGAGCGCGGCGAGCATCGCGATTGCCGCACGGGCATTGGCGCGTTGCGCGAGACCGCGATTGTTGAGCAGATCGGGGTCAGACAGGATGTAGGTGTGGGTGCCCGGCACCTCGCCCAGCACCGTCGCGCCGCCGGCGGACTTGATCAGTGGATAGATTTTTGCGCCCGTGATGGTCTGGATCGCGTCGACAGGCTTGAAATCCGGTATCGGCAGGCTGGTCGTGACGTCGAGCTTGCCGGGTTTTTCCCGCGCGACGCGTGCGGCGGCGAGCGGCGCGAGAATCTCCTCGATCCGCTCGGTGGGCAGATAGGCGGTGCGCTGCTCCCGGGTGGGGCGTTGTGGCTGCGGAAACGAGATCCATTTGGGAAGGACGATCAGGACCGGCGCGGTTTCGCTCGCAGCATCCTCGAGCGCCGCGGCCATTTGCTCCCGCGTGGTGGCGCGATGGGGCGTCAGGATCAGGATGCCGCGCGCGGGGCGGTTCATCGCGTCCGCCGACAGCGTGACGCTGCCGCCGGAAAGCTCGATCAGGCGGGTGAGGCCGTAATAACCCGTGGCGAAGCGCGAGGTGGGGCTGGGGATGTTGCTGCGCTGACGATCGACGCGATCGCCATAGGCGCTGACCAGCAGAAAGCCGAGCGCGAAGATCACGCCCGCGGCGATCAGGATCAGCACCGTGCGGGTGCGGAACGGGTTGGCGGAGGTTGCGGTCATCGGGCGAGGGCAAAGCCGGCATAATCGGCGCGAGCGCGCTCCCAATCGGTGCGGACGAGCGGCTGGCCCGCGAACAGGCTGCGTTCCACATCCGCGACGATTCGGCCGAACACGGCGCGCGCAGCATCGGGCAGCCGGTCGATCCGGGCGATGTCGCGACTGGTGAGGGAGGGGCGCAGCGGATCGCCGCGCCATTTCTCGATATCCTCGATGCTGCGATGGAGGAGCAGACGAACGGCTGCGTCATAGTTCCCTTCGCCCGCCAGCCGGTCGGCCTCGACCAGCAGCGCACGGGCGACTGCAGCTTCAGGCGCCCAGGCGGGAGCTGCCGCTGAGACATCGCCCCGCCGGGCGAGGCGCGTCGCGAGCCATTCGCGGGCGGGCGAAAAGAGCGCAAAGACGAGGGCGATCACCACCAGGGCGATTGCCACCCACATCAGCACCCGCCACCCGCCGCCGACCCATTCGATCGCGTTGTTGAACCACTCGAACAACTCGGTCAGCCAGCGCGGGGGCGGGTTGCGCTTGATCTCTAACCAGGGGAGGTCGAACTGGATCGTCGGATCGGCGCGGATCGCGCGCTGGGCGGCATCGACTTGCGCCGGATCGCCAAACGCAGCGGCACCGTCGCGCGCGGCGGCGCTTGCGCCCGTAGCCGTCATTGCCGCAATCCCCCGCAACTGCTTCATCCCCTTGGAGCAAATCGGCAAATTGCGCGCAACGCTTTTCATCCCTAACGTCGCCACAAAGCTGCGGCGAAGCGACCGCGCATCACCATTCAGGGAGACAGACGAGTTGATCCGGATCATCATCGGCGCGGCAGCGGCGGCCAGTCTGGCGGCATGTACCGCCAATGCAGGGGACAAGCCCAGATCGGCATCTGCCGCTCCGGCGAAAAGCGGCCCGGGCGTGGGCAAGGGATATGACCGCAATCCCTATCCTTCGACTTACAAAGCCTATCCAGGCGTGCCGACGCTGTTGACCAATGTGACGATCCTGGACGGTGAAGGCGGACGGATCGAGCGCGGCGCGGTGCTGTTCCGCGACGGCAAGATCGTCGAGGTGGGGCCGAGCATCGATGCGCCTGAAGGTGCGGTGGTGATCGACGGGGCGGGCAAATATGTGACGCCTGGCGTGATCGACGTCCACAGCCATCTGGGAGACTATCCCAGCCCCGGGGTGCAGGCGCATTCGGACGGCAACGAGATTACCGGGCCGGTCACGCCCGAAGTGTGGGCGGAGCATAGCGTCTGGCCGCAGGACCCGGGGTTCAGCCGCGCGCTGGCCAATGGCGGTGTCACGACGCTCCAGATCCTGCCCGGCTCGGCAAACCTGTTCGGCGGACGCAGCGTGACGCTGAAAAATGTCTATGCGCGCACCATGCAGGGAATGAAGTTCCCCGGCGCGCCCTATGGCCTCAAAATGGCGTGCGGTGAGAACCCGAAGCGCGTCTATGGCGGCCGGGGGCGGATGCCGTCGACCCGCATGGGCAATATCGCGCTTGATCGCGGCACTTGGGCCAAAGCGGTCGAATATAAGCGCCGCTGGGACCGCTATGAGGAAAATGGCGGCGAGGCGCCCGCGCGCGACATGGCGATGGAGACGCTGCGCGGCGTTCTGGCGGGCGAGATCATCGTCCACAACCATTGCTATCGCGCCGACGAGATGGCCATCGTCCTCGATATGGCCAAGGAGTTCGGGTACAAGGTGGGGACGTTCCACCATGCGGTGGAAGCGTACAAGATTGCCGATCTATTGAAGGAACGCGGCACCTGCGCTGCGGTCTGGGCGGACTGGTGGGGCTTCAAGATGGAATCCTACGACGCGATCGAGGAGAATCTGGCGATCCTGGAGCGCGAGGGCGCGTGCGGGATGATTCATTCGGACGACGCCAACGGCATCCAGCGGCTCAATCAGGAAATTTCGAAGGTGCGCGCCGCGGCGAAGCGCGCGGGCTTCGTCATCCCCGAGGAAATTGCGTGGAAATGGGCGGCGATCACCCCGGCAAAGGCGCTGGGCATCGACGCGGTCACCGGCAGCCTGAAGCCGGGCAAGATGGCGGACGTGGTGCTGTGGAACGGCAATCCGTTCAGCGTCTACACCCGGCCCGAGAAAGTGTGGATCGACGGCGCCTTGCTGTACGACATGCATAATCCCAAATTGCGGCCGGTGTCCGATTTCGAGCTTGGCCAGCCCGGATCGGGAGACGTGAAATGAAGAAGCTCCTGATGGCAGCAGCGGCGTTCGGCACCGCCCTTCCCGCCGCGGCACAGACGGTCGCGGTCACCAATGCGAAGCTGGTGATCGGCGACGGATCGGCCCCGGTCGAGGGCGGCACGGTGCTCGTTCGCGACGGGCGCGTGGTCGCCGCCGGACCGGGCGTGACGGTTCCGGCCGGGGTGCCGGTGATCGATGCCGAAGGCCGCTGGGTCACGCCGGGCATCTTTGCCGGCTTTACCCGCCTGGGCATCGTCGAGGTCGATGGGGTGAGCGAAACCGACGATAGCGCGGCGAGCAGCTCGCCGTTCAACGCGGCGCTCGACATTTCCCCGGCCGTCAATCCGAAGACGAGCGCGATCACGCTTAACCGCGCCGAGGGGGTAACCCGCGCGGTAGTGGCGCCGGAGGCGCGCGGATCGATCTTTGCCGGGCAGGGCGCGGTGATCGATCTGGGCGCGGACATGGACGCGGTGAGCAAGCCGCGCGCCTTCCAGTTCATGGAATATGGCGAAACCGGCGCGCGGCGCGCGGGCGGCAGTCGTCCGGCGGCCATCGCGCTGTTCCGTAACGCGCTGTTCGAGGCGCGCGACTATGCGCGCAACCCGGCGAGCTTCGCCGATCGCGGCAAGGACGCGCTGCTGACCCGCGCCGACGCGCTGGCGTTGCAGCCGGTGGTGACGGGGCAGGTACCGCTGCTGGTGCATGTCGAGCGCGCGTCGGACATTCTGGTGATGCTCGACCTCAAGCGCGAGGTCCCAGCACTCAAGCTGGTGCTGGTTGGGGCCGAGGAGGGCTGGACCGTCGCGCGCCAGATTGCCGCGGCGAAGGTGCCGGTACTGGCGAGCGCGTTGGCCGATCTGCCCGCCTCGTTCGAGCAGCTGGCGGCCACCCAGTCGAATATCGGGCGGATGCAGGCGGCGGGCGTCACCGTGGGCATCGGCACGATCAACGACAATGAGGCGCGTCAGGCGCGGCTGGTGAAGCAATATGCCGGCAACCTGGTCGCGCTGACCAAGGTGCCCGGCGCGTCGGGCCTCGACTGGGGGCAGGCGTTCGCGACGATCAGCTCGAAGCCTGCCGAGGCGATGGGAATGGGCGGCGAGTTCGGGTCGCTGCGGCCCGGACGGCGCGGCGACATCGTGCTGTGGGACGGCGATCCGCTGGAAATCGGCACGGCGGCGGTGCGGGTGTTCATCGACGGCGTCGAGCAGCCGGTCGAGACGCGGCAGGATTTGCTGCGCAAACGCTATTTCGATCCGAAGGAAGGCGCCTTGCCCAAGGCGTATGAGCGCTGACCGAGGACCTGAAATTGGCCAGTGCGGCCGAGGAACCGCGTCGCGCGGGTCGGCCGCGCGACCCCGCCAAATATGCCGCGATCATCGAGGCCGCGCGTACGGCGTTCTTCACGCGCGGCTTCCACGCCGCGACGATTGAGGACATCGCGCAGGCGGCGGAGGTGTCGAAGGTGACCGTCTATAGCCGGTTCGGCGACAAGGAGACGCTGTTCGAGGAGGTCATGCGCGCGGAGAGTGCGCGAATGGCGGCGGTGTTCGACGAAGAGATCGCCGGGCAGCGCAATCTTGAGGAACAGCTCAACGCCTATGGCGTCGGGCTGCTGAATTTCATGTTCAGCAAGGACCATGTCGCGGTCGACCGGGTGCTGATGCACGAAATCGCGCAGATCCCCGATCTGGCGCGCCGCTTTTACGAGGCGGGACCTGCCTTGTGCTTCGGGCGGCTGGCCGAAGTACTGTCCGAGGCGGCGGCGCGGGGCGAGGTCGAGGTGGACGATCCCTATCTGGCCGCACAGGACCTGTGCGGGCTGTGGAAGGGGGTGTCGGACCTTGGGCTCAAATTGGGCCTCGATCCGCTTCCTGGACCGGAGGCGATCCGCAAGCGAGTCGAGCGGGCGACGCGACTGTTTCTCAAAATGATTGGATCGAAGGCGTGACGATCGGCGTTATAGCCGCCGATGGAGGTGCTTAGATGCGACAGATGATTCTGGTACTTGCGACGGCGGGCCTGCTGGCCGGATGCGGTGGCGGGCAGACCGCCAGCAATGTGACGGCGAACCAGGCCGTCGAAAATACGGTCGAGGATACGACCAATTATCAGGCCGAGGTGCTCGCGCTCAATCTGCGCGCGCGCGAAGGCGTATTCCTCCGCGCGGTGCGCGATGCCGGCCTGAGCTGTCAGTCGGTGACCGCAAGTGAGCGGGTCGAGGATCGCGGCGGCGACCCGACCTGGCGGGCGACGTGCGACGACCGCAACCCGCATCTGATCTCGATCACCAAGGACGGCACCGCGAATATCGTGAGCCGTACCGACGCGGACTGATCTCCACCCAAAAAATTGGGAGGCAGGCTTAGGCCCGCCTCCCATGAGTGGGGGTTCACTCTTCAGAGGCCGACGACGCCGCCATCATTCTTGGTGATGACGACCACCGAGGAACGCGGGCGCGTTCCGGCGGGGGCGGTGCCGGTCGCCTGCGTCGCAGGCCAGCTGCTGTCCGGGGCGGCGGCGGTGCCATCTTCACCGGGATGCTGGATCCCGACGAACAGCGCGCGTCCATCCGGCGTGCTGTCGACGCCGGTGATCTCGCAGCCAACCGGACCGACCAGGAAACGCTTGAGGGTGGCGTCCGTCGCCGGCGCGCCGCGGCGGGTGGTCTGGGTCGCCGTCGCGCCGCCCGAGCCGCGGTTGGTGATCGTCACCGATCCGCCATCGCCCACCGTTCCCGGAATGGCGACGAGCATCTGGTTGTTGGTGCGGTCGGTCAGCGCGCCATCGTCGGTCTGGATCCACAGTAGCGGCTTGACCTGACCGCCCGGGTTGGTCGGGCGGGAGAACCACAGGCCGTCGGGGCTGGAGAAGTCGTTCGACGCGGTGAGGCCTGATAGATTGACGTCGCTGTCCGCGTCCGCAGAGTCCGCGCCGAACAGATAGATGTCCCAGACAAAGCCGGTGGCTGCCGGATCGGACGCATTCTCGCGCAGGCGCAGAATGTGGCCGTTCGGATTGCCATACTGGTTCGACGCGCCCTTGGGGTCGTTATAGTGGCGCGGGTTCGCGGCGTCGGTGCCGCCCAGCGGGCGAACCGATGCGTTGTTGTTGGTAAGCGTCAGGTAGATGTCGCCGTTCACCGGGTTGGTCGCGGTCCATTCGGGACGATCCATCCGGGTCGCGCCGACCGCGTCGCCAGCAAGGCGCGGGTGGACGAGAATGTCGGCCTGATCAGCGAAGACATATTCCGCGTCGGACCCGGTCGCGGGGCGGTTGGGGACCGATCCGAACACCAGCGGCACCCACACGCCCGTGCCATCGGCGTTGAACTTCGCGACATGGAGCGTGCCAGCGTCGAGATATTTGTCGCCGATGGCGAGGCGATCCGCCGCCTGCGCATCGGCCGGGTTCCACGCGGCGTCCGATACGAATTTGTAGAAATATTCGCCGCGTGAGTCATCGCCCAGATAAACCGCGACCTTCTTGCCCGAGGCTAGATTGCCGAGCCACGCGCCCTCATGTCCCAGTCGGCCCAGCGCGGTGCGTTTGCGGGGGGCCTTCGTCTTGTCATAGGGGTCGATCTCGACCACCCAGCCGAACTGGTTGGGCTCATTGCGCCAGTCGGTCGCGGCGGTGCCACCCGCGGTCGCGCGCGCATCCCAGCGGCGGAAGCGGGTGTCGGTCGCGTCGGCGGCCACGACGGTCGACCAACCATAGCTGCCGGTGCTGCTGGTGACGCCATAGCGGCGCAAACCGGTGACTTCACGCGGGGTGCGCAGTGCGTCGTCGCCGCTGCGACGGAAATATCCGGCCCAATTCTCCTCACAGGTCAGGTTCGTGCCCCACCCGCTATGGCCGTTGGCGCAATTGTTGATCGTTCCGCGGCCAGCAGTGCCGTCCGACGAGAAGGGGGTACGCAGCATCGCCGAACCACGGACCGGGCCGTTGATGACCATCGGCGTGTTCGGAGTGATCCGGCGGTTGAAGGTCGAGTTCTGGACATAGGTCCAGGCGCGGTTTGCGCCTTCGACGATTTCGGTCACCGACACGCCATGCGCTTCGATCTCCTTGATCGCCTCTGCTTCCGGACGCACGCCGCCCGTGCTGGTGGGGCCATTCGGATGGAGATACTGGACGTTGAGGTTTTCGTGATTCTGGACGAGCAGGCCGCGCGTCGAGCTTTTGTCGTCGCGCGCACCGGAGGCCGACAGGCCGTACCAGTAGAGCGCATCGCCATGATCGCCGATGCGGCTGGCGAAATCGGTGTCGGTGCCGTCATTCTTGTACGCCGGGGCGCCGGAAGCGATCGGATCGCCGAGACGGGTCAGCACGGTCACGGTGTAGCCGGCCGGAACCGTAACGATGTCGTTCTTGTTCTTCGCGAGCGAAGTGAACCCAAGCGCGGCTGGCGAGATGGCGACGGTGGTGGTGCCGACCGACGTCTGCCCGGCATTGTCGGTGGCGCGATATTCGAATTGCAGATTGGTGGGACCGCTGACCGCCGGGGCGATGAATGTGGCCGTCGCGCTGCTCGCGCCAGTCAACGTCACCGTGGGTCCCGAAATCTGGGTCCAGGACGAGGTGATCGTGCCCGCATCGGTGGCATTGCCGGTCAGCGTGACGACCCGGCCCGAGCTGGTCGCGCCCGACGACCCGACCGAGACGATGACCGGAAAGAAGTCGCCGTCGGCGTTGGCGCTGTCGCAGCCGGCCAGGATCGCGCCACCGAACACAGCCGCCGATGCCGCCGCGGCGCCGGAGCGCAGCGTCGCGCGGCGCGAATAGCGTTGCTGGATCATCGCATTGAGCGACGGGTTGCTGCTGGTATTGGTATCGACGTCGCCGTCGGTGTAGGCAAAGCCGTGCGCGGTCAGTTCGGTCATATCTCTGTCCCCTGGACCGAATCCATGGTTGGACGCGGTTCAGGGCGGCATGTGACCGTGCTCGCTTACAGGGTGATGCAATTGCGCTGACGAACATGTTGCGATTGCACGGCGAATTTATGACAGCTGGGCAGGCTGGGGCGTCTCGGCTAGAGGGCGCGCGATGACGCCGCCGCGCCACAGCCTGCTCGACTCGATTGCCCGTCGCGGTGCGGCGGCGAGGTCGATGCGGCTATCGCTTCCCCCCGTCGATCTTCGCTTTGCGGCTGCGTTGACGGGCCTGGTCGCCCTTGGCCCACTGCTGACCATAGCCGGAGCCGGATGGATACGCGCCGAGGTGGAGCGGGGCACAGAAGCGCTGCGTGCGCAGGGGCAGGCGCGGTTTGAGTCCGAAGGCGCGGAGCGGCGTGCTGCGATGCTGTTTCGCGACACGGTGCGACGTCCGACGCTATCGGCAACGCTGGACCGGATTGCGCGGGTGCTCCCCGATGACGCGCGGTTGGCGTCGGTGACGCGGGCCGCCGACGGGGTCTTGCGAATTGAGATCACCACCAACGATCCAGATCCGTTGCGCGCCGCGCTCCGTCGCGACCCGCTGTTCGTGGCGATGCGCGAGAGCGCGCAACGACGGACGGGGGATGGCCGGGTCGTGGTCACGATGCGGACGCTGCGATGAGGATCGGGAGTATCGCGGTCGGGCTGGTTGGCGGGGCGCTGTGCTGGCTTTTGCTCGCGCAGCCTATGGCCGAGTCCGTCACCAGGCTGGTGAGCGCGCGCCAGACCCGCGCGAACCTCGCGGCGCGGCTCGAGGCGCCCCCTGCACCCCAATCGCCGATTGCTGCTGCCGGTGCTGCATTGCGTGCCGATACGCGCATGGCCGCGACCCGCGCCATGGCGGCGCGCATCCGCACTGCGGCGGCAGGAGCCGGGGTGCTGGTCGAAGCGCTGAGCGCGACCGACCCCGGGCCGGGCCTGGCGGGCGTGCGCGTGCGCCTGTCGGGACCGGACAAGGCGGTAATTGCGCTGGTCGACGGGATCGAGCGGGACGCCCCGTTGATCCGCTTTCGCGAATGGCGCGCGACGCCGATTGCCGATGGCGGCGTGCGGATCGAGGGGGAGATGGTGGCGGCATGGCGTTGAAGATTGTCTCAACTGCGCTGAACCGGCGCCGCGATTCAGCGGGGCTGAATCCGACTCTCGAGGCGGGACAGGCGCGCATCCTGATCGGTGCGGCAATCCTGGCGGTCGCTGTGCCGGTGGCGGCGCTCTATCCCTATCCGCTGACCCCGCGCATCGGCGGCGGTCAGGCGATCGGGACCGTCGCGCCACCGCCGCAGCCCGCCATTGGCGCTGTCTATGAACGCCGTTTGTTCGCGTTAGCGGAGGGCGACGCGCCTCCGGCCGACGCGCCCGCGCTGACCGGCATAGCGGGGCGGCTGAACCGCGACGCGGTCGCGCTGGTGAGGATCGCCGACGGGAGCGCACGGACGCTGAAGATCGGCGAGAGCGTTGATGGCTGGCGGCTGGAAAGCCTGGCGATTGACGCGGCGTTCTTCACGCGGGGGCGCGAGCGGGTGCGGGTTGCGATGGGCGACGCAGAGCCATCGGTCGAATAGGCCCCGCTCCGTCCTATTGATCGCAGGTTTTCAACGCCTCCGTGCGGGTCGTGCGTCCGCTGGTGATCCAGCTTTCCGGGATCACGCTCAGATTCTGCTGGGTGATGAGGTAAGAGCCCGGTCGCTGGCGATAAATCACCAGCATCCCGCAATAGGCCGCGATCTTCGGATAGGTTCCGGTCACCTTGACGAAGGCGTAGCGGCCCGGATGCGATGCGCCTTCGGGATTGTTGACCCAGCCGAGCGTTTGCAGATTCCAGCTGCCTTTGCCGCCGGAATGCTGTTTGAGCATATTGGGGACGCTGAGCCATTCGTCCTTTTCGATCTCCAGGATCGGTTCCATCATCGGCATACCGGCGACGTAATCGCTGCGATCGAGCAGGCCCATATAGCGTTGGACAAAGGCGGTCAGATCGGCCTCATCCTGCGCGTTTGGCTTCCAGTCGGCGGGCGCGCGTTCATAAGGATCGGTCGCCGGGTCGTAACAGCTGAAGCTCGCCCGATATTCGGTCAGCGCCGCGCGGCCCTGAGCGTCGGTACTGGTGAAATATTTGTATCGGCCCATGCGGGCCGAGAGGCGACCGCAGCGTTGCTTGGCGAGTGCGCTGACGCGGTCGCTGACTGATGTAAGCTGCGCGACGGGGAAGGTCTCCACGACCGCCGCATAGCCCTTGCCCGGCACTGTTTCGACCTTGATCGCCGGTTGGGCCGGGGGGGCGGGCGGAGAGGGCGGTGGCGGTGCTGCGGCCATCTGTGTGCTCGTCGTTCCTCCACATACGCGCACGAGACGGTCGATGGCAGCCTTTAACGCTGCCGCCGCAGTGCCGCCGTAGAGGAACCGGCCACGCTCGGGCAGGCCCGGGGCGACCACCACGACATATTGATCACCGTTGGACAATCGAGTCGATCGTACCTGCCCCCAGGAGAAGTTCGTCGTCTCGGCCCGGGCCGGGTGCGAGGTGGTGCCAATCTGGTGCGAAGGATAGCTCACCTCCAGACGCGTGCTGCAACCCGTTCCCGAGATGGAATAGGTTGCGGTCTTGCCGGGAACCGCCGCGCCGGATGCGGCATACATCGGCGCACGAACCCGTTCGAGCAACGCCTTGATTTCGGTCTGAGCGGAAGCCTGATTATTCTGTGCCGAAGTTGCGGCGGGCAGAAACGAGACGAGCAATACAAAACTCAACAGACGCATATGCGCACCCCCACGCACATCACCAACGATGCTCGTCAGCATCACTCTATTTTAGGCGCTGATTTCTTCAAACAGAATCTGAGAGTTGCGTAGCAGGGCTGGTGGGTCAGTAAATCCCGTCAATCTCCAGCGTCAGGCGCGGCTGGAGCGGTTTGAGCAGCAGGTTGCTTGGGCTGTCGAGATCGAGTTCCTCGGCGCGCAGCCGGGCATATTTGGCCTTGGCGATCGCGGCTGCATCCTCACCGTTGCGCAGGATGGTGGGCTTGAGGAAGATGAACAGCGTCCGCTTCTGGCGGCTCTCGCGGCGGCTCTTGAAGAGTTCGCCCAGGATCGGGATGTCACCCAGGATCGGCACCTGGCTCTTTACCTGACCGTAATCGTCGGAGGTGAGGCCGCCCAGCACGATCGTCTGGCCATTGTCGGCGAGCACGGTGGTGTTGATCGCGCGGCGATTGGTGATCAGGTCGGTCGCCTGGGAGAGCTGCGTCGTGGCGATCGAGGACGCTTCCTGGACCACTTCGAGGCGGATCGTGTCACCCGCATTGATGCGGGGGAGCACCTTCAGGGTGATGCCGACATCCTTGCGCTCGACCGAGGTATAGGGGGTGACGTCGCTGGAGTCGGTGAGGATCGAGCCGGTGATGAACGGCACTTCCTGCGCGACAACGAATTCGCCGACCTTGTTGTCGAGCGTCGTGATCTGCGGTGTCGAGAGCAGGTTGGACTTGGACGAGGTGCCAAGCGCCTGGACAAGGATCGAGAAATTGTCGCCGATCGCGAGATTGGCGGTAAGGCCCGGCCCGAGGGCGGCGGCCATCGGCACGTCCAGCGCGCTGAGAATGGCGCTGAGCGACGGCTGGGTCGGGCTGCTGCTGAACGACGTGGCGGCGCCCTCAATCTGAT
This sequence comes from Sphingomonas suaedae, assembly GCF_007833215.1. Lineage (NCBI taxonomy): Bacteria > Pseudomonadati > Pseudomonadota > Alphaproteobacteria > Sphingomonadales > Sphingomonadaceae > Sphingomonas > Sphingomonas suaedae. The sequence goes on along the minus strand of NZ_CP042239.1, from coordinate 1,222,883 downwards.
TGAGCGCCGCGCCGCTCGTGCCGAGTTGCACCGCGAGCGCTTCGGCCTCGTCGCCGGTGATTTCGGCGATGGCGGCTTCGATCAGCACTTGGGGGCGGCGGACGTCGAGATCGATGATGAGCTGTTCAATCGCGGCGATGGCGCTGGGCGTGCCGCGGACGACGACGGCGTTGATGTCGGGCGAGGGCTGGACGGTGATCTCGGGGGTCGAGAAGCCCTGCGGCGTCGCCTCCTGTTGCTGGCCGAGCTGGGTCTGCTGCGCCTGAGCGGCGCCCGCGGCGGCGGCTGCGGCGGTCTGGGCGGGGCTGGTGCCGCCCGAGGCGATGAGGCCGCCGAGTACGCCGCTGGGGCTGCGCGGATTGCTGCGCGATCCGGACAGGCTGCGCGCGACAGGGTTGGTGGTGGTCGATTCCTGTCCCAGCACGCCGCGCAGCACTTCGGTCACCGATTCGGCGTCGGCATAGTTGAGGCGGAAGACGCGCGTCATCGGCGTCGCGCCGCCCGGCGCGTCGAGCGACGCGGCCATGCGGCGCGCGTCGGCGACGGCGGCGGGCGAGCCGCGCACGATGATCGTGTTGCTGCGCGCATCCGCCGCGACGCGCGCGCCGCCCGCTGCGGCATCGCCGAGCACCGTCTGGAGCGCCTGCGCGACTTCGGGTGCGCTGCCGTTGCGCAGCGTGATCGTGGCGAAGGTCATGCCGCTGCCGCTGCCGTCGAGCGAGCGCAGGATTGCCTCCACCCGGCGGACATTGTCGGCATAGTCGGTGACGACGACGGCGTTGGGCTGGGCCAGCGGCTCGACGCTGCCGAAGCTGGCGACGAGCGGGCGGACGACGCGGGCGGCCTCGGCGCTGGGCACGTTGGCGAGGCGGATCATCCGCGTCACCAGTTCCTGACCCGATGCGGCGCGCGAGGGGACGCCCCCGTCGCGCACGGCGTTGCCCGCCGGCACGATCCGCCAGGCGCGGCCCGAGCGGACCGCCGCAAAGCCGTTCGCGCGCAGCACCGACTGGAACAGCTCCCACACGCCGCTGGGAGAGAGCGGGGTCGCCGACGTGACGGTGACGCTGCCCTTGACCGACGGGTCGAGGATGAGCGTGCGCCCGGTGAGGCGCGAGATCTGGTCCGCGACATCGGCGATCTCGACCCCGCGCATGTTGACGACGATGTCGGCGGCCTCGGTCTGCTGCGCGAGCACGGGCTGCGCAGTCATGGCGGCCAGCGCGAGGGCCAGAGAGACTTTGGCTGCGGTCTTGCGGATCATGTGCGGCACGGTTGGATACCTAGCGGGTCGGGATGGTCAGCGTCACGGGCTTTCCATCGCGGGTGATCTGGACTTGGACGGAGCTGCGGCCCTGGGCAGCGGCGAAGGCGGCGGCGGCGCTGGCCTGTCCGGTCAGCGGGGCGCCGTTGATCGAAGTGATGACGTCGCCCGACTGAAGCCCGGGCGGGGCATTGGCGCCGACCTGCATCCCGCCGCCCGGAGCGGGGGTCATGCCCGCGAGCGCGGCCGCAGCTGCCGGAGGAGGAGCGGGGGTGGTCGCGGGCGCGGCGGCAGCGGACTGGGCCGGGGGCGCGGCGGCGCTCGCCTGTTGCTCGGGGGTCAGCGTGGGATCGGGAAAGGCGAGATATTCGATGTTGCCGCCGACGCGCAGGATCACGCGGTCGCGCAGGATCCCCTCGATCGTTCCGCCGCCCGGTGCCTCACCGATGCGGAATGGCTTCGCGGTTTCGCCGCCGACTTCGATATAGGCGACCGAGAGCGCGGCGGGCACGGCGGCGAACACGCCCTTGAGCTTCAGCGGAAGGCCGGTCGGCTGGGACGCGTCGGTGATCGCACCCTTGCCGAACGGGGCAAAGGCGAGCGCAGGGGCGAGATCGGCGGTCGTGGCGGCGGGACGCGCGCCCGAGGGAACGGTGACCGCGCCGGTGCTGGCATGGCCGGCGATCCGCCAGGTCAGGCCCGCAAGCGCGATCGCGACTGATACGATCGCCGCCGCCGCGAAGATATCGAGCGCAGTGCGCGCCTGGCGCGGCGAGAGGTCCGGGAATCGGATCATGCTCCGCCGCCCTCGACGAAGCCGTCGAGCGATGCAAGGGGCGAACGCTCGCCTGCGGGAGTTACGTCGACGCGGACCTTGTCGATCGCCCTATCTTCGGTGCGGGCGCGGACGACCTGTACCTGCCATTGCTCACCGAGCAGTTCGACCTGCTTCTGCGCAGCGGCAGGGTCTGCGACCTGGAGCTCGGCGAGGCGGTTTTCGGCGACCCACATCGCGACGGCGCGGCGTTCGAGCCCGCGGGTCGAATCGACATGGCTCTCCACCGCGCGGATGAGGCCCACGCTGGCGATAGCGAGCACCGCGAGCGCGACCAGCGCCTCGATCAGCGAGAAGCCCGCGTCGTCCTTCACGAGGGCTGGGTCCCGGCCTGTGCGCGCTGCGCGGTGGCGGTCATGCCGTCGTAGCGGACGGTCCAGACCTGTTCGCCATTGCTGATGGTCGCGTTGAGCGGCTTGCCCGATCCATCGACGCCCATCATCACCGGGGGCGCCACGTCCAGTGCGACCGCGATGCCACCGGGCAGGCGGTGAAAAGCGAGGCCATCCGACAGGGGGGTCATGGTTCCGTCGCGGCCGACCGCGGCAAAGCCATAGCCGTGCTTCTCCACTGTGAAGGCGATGATGCGATCCCCGATCATCGCATCGTCGGCTGCCGCCTGCAGCCGGAGCGCCAGGCGGCGCGCTTCGGTTTCGACCGAGGGTGCGCGGGTGGCGGCGCCGACGCCGAGCGCGACCCCGCCCGCGACGACGCCGATGATGACGAGCACGATCAGCATCTCGATCAGGGTCATGCCCTGATCAGCGCATCTCCTGCTTGTCCCCCCCGGCACCGACTCTACCGATCCCGCGAGTCGAGATCGGCGTCGAGACCCTCGCCCCCGGGCTTTCCGTCCCGGCCGAGCGATTTCAGCGTGAAGCTGGAGCCGGTGGATTCATAGACATAGGGGTTGCCCCAGGCATCGACCGGATCGATCCGGACATATCCGCCATCCGGCCAGGCTGTGGGGAGGGGCGGGGTCGTCGGCTTTTCGACCAGCGCTTTCAGCCCCTGCGTCGTCGACGGATACTGGCCATTGTCGAGGCGATAGGTGGTGAGCGCGCTCGACAGCGTCACGAGATTGGTCTTGGTGGTCGTCACGCGCGCCTGATCGGGGCGGCCGACGACATTCATCGTCACCAGCCCGGCGACGATGGCGATGATGACGAGCACCACGATCATTTCCAGCAGGGTGAGCCCGGCCTCGCCCGTTGGCACGGGCCGACCCTTGCCCTTCGCGTGCTTGCTCTTCGCGACATCGACTGTCACGGTGTCATTGAATTGTTTTAAAACTGTGCGCATCGCGGCCCCATGCGGGTTCATCGTGAAAGCCATGTTACAGCCGGGACTCCTCAAAGCATGACGGGCCAACCCATTTCGGAGTTCGCGGACGAGCCGTCCGGCGGCGTGTGGACGCTGGCGGGCGGACGGCCGATCATAGCCGACCCCGACGGCCCTGCAACCATGCTGGTGCCGGGCGAATCGGTGCTGGTGCTGGCCGTCGACCTGCCGCTGGCGTCGCGGGCGAAGCGGATCGAGGCGCTGCCCTTCGCGATCGAGGACAAGATCGCCGATCCGATCGAATCGGTGCATCTGGCGATCGGCGAGGAGATCGCGCCGAAGAAATATCTGGTCGCGGTGGTCCGCCACACCCGGATGGTCGAATGGGTCGAGGCGGCGGAGGTCGCGGGCCTTGGCCATGCCGCATTGGTCCCCGATGCGCTGGCGCTGCCGGTGCCGGGACCGGGCGAATGGTGCGCCGAAGCGGGCGATGGACGCGTGGTCGTGCGCAGTGGCGATGCGACCGGCTTTGCCGCGCCCGCCGCGCTGATCGGCCCGGCCTGGGAAGCGGCGGGGCGCCCGCGCATCTGGAATATGGGCGCGACGCCGATCGGCGAACTCCCGCAACAGCCTTATGCGGGCGGCGGCGGGGGGCTGGCCGAGCGGCTGATGCGCCCCGCGCTCGACCTCCGGCAGGGCATCTATGCGCGGCGCGCCAGCGCGGCACGCAGCAGCTGGCTCAAGCGGTTTGGGTGGATCGCGGCGGCGGGGATCGCCGCGCACACGGTGATCGCGGCAGCCGATGCCGTGATGTTGCGCGTGATTGCCGAGCGCCGTGCGGAGGATGTGCGCACCGCCGTCGCGCAGGCAGCGCCGGGAACGCCGCTCAATGGCGATCTGGAACAGACGGTGGTCGAACTGTTGCCCGCCCCCGGCGCGGCACCGGGCGGGTTCGTGCCCGCCGTCACCCAGCTTTCGCGGGCGCTGGCACCGCTGTCGAGCGCCGTGACGGCGCGGGCGATGCGGTATGAGGGGAGTGCGCTGGTGCTGGAGATAGAGCCGGGCGCCGGCGATCTGGCCGGGCGGGTCCGCGCGGCGTTGCAGGCGGCGGGCGTGGCCGGGCAGGTATCCGCCGGTGCCGATGGCGCGATCCGCGTGAGCATCGCGGCATGATCCGGGTCGTTCGCATTTCCGCGCTCGACAGCCTGTCGTCGCGCATGTCGCTATGGTGGGCGGGGCTGAGCAGCCGTGAACGCTGGCTGGTCGGTATCCTGGGCGGGCTGCTCGCGGTCCTTGTCCTCGTGTTCGGGATCGTGAAGCCGCTGCAGACCGCGCGTGCCGATGCCATCGCCGATATCCGGGCGCGCGAGACGCTGGCGGCGCGGGTGCGCGCGGCGGGCGTGCTGGCACCTCCGGGCAGCCAGCCGCAGCAGCGCGCGGGCGCGCCGATCGATGCAGCGGGCGTCGCCGCGCGTGAGGTGGGGCTGGTCGCCACGCTCGCGCCGGGCGGGGCCGGGGTAATGGCGCAGGTCGCCGAGGCGCCCTATGAAACCGTGATCGGCTGGATCGGCAATGTCGAGCGCACCACCGTGCTGCGCGCCCGCCGGGTCGAGATGACCCGGGGCGGCGCCCCGGGTCGCGTCACGACCAGTGTGGAGTTCGGCCAGTGAATGCGGTGACGCCCGACGTCGCGAACCTGCCCTATGGCTATGCGCGCAATCATGGCGTGGTGCTGCGCATGGGACCCGGCGGGCTGGACTGCGTGCATCGCTCCGACGCGGCGCTCGACGCGCTGCTCGAGGTCCAGCGGATCGCGCCGGGCGTGCGGTTCGTGCCGGTGGCGGATGCCGACTTCGATCAGGCGCTGGCAGCGAGCTATTCAGGCAGCGCGGGCGCGGCGGCCGAGTTCGACTTGGGCGGCATGGACCTGGCGGCGCTGGCGGACAGCGCGGCGGCGGTCGACGACCTGCTCGATTCGCGCGACGATTCGCCGGTCATCCGCCTGATCAACGCGCTGCTGCTCGAGGCGGTGAAGGAAGGCGCGTCGGACGTGCATGTCGAGACGCAGGAGAAGCGCGTCGTCGTCCGCTTCCGCATCGACGGGGTGCTGCGCGACAAGCTCGAACCGCGCCGCGAGCTCGCGCCGCTGCTGGTCAGCCGCATCAAGGTGATGGCGAAGCTCGACATCGCCGAGAAGCGCGTGCCGCAGGACGGCCGCGTGACATTGCGCATCGGCGGGCACGATGTCGACGCGCGTGTCTCGACCATCCCGACCCAGCATGGCGAGCGGGTGGTGATGCGTCTGCTCGAGAAGGGCTCGCTCAAGCTCGACATGGAAGCGTTGGGGATGAGCGCGCGCGACCGCGAGGTGTTCGCGCGGTTGCTTGAGCGGCCGCACGGCATGTTGCTGGTCACCGGGCCTACGGGCTCGGGCAAGACGACCAGCCTCTATGCCGCGCTCCAGCGGCTGAACGATCGCAAGCGCAACATCATGACGGTGGAAGACCCCATCGAATATGAGCTGGCGGGCGTCGCGCAGACCCAGGTCAATGCGCGCACCGGCATGACCTTCGCACGCGGGCTGCGCGCGATCCTGCGCCAGGACCCCGATGTCATCATGGTCGGCGAGATCCGCGATCAGGAAACCGCCGAGGTCGCGGTAAGGTCGGCGATGACGGGGCATTTCGTGCTGTCGACGCTGCACACCAACAGTGCGGTCGGATCGGTCACGCGGCTGATCGACATGGGGGTCGAGCGGTACCTGCTCGCGCCGATGCTGGTCGGGGTCGCGGCGCAGCGGCTGGTACGGCGGCTGTGCTCGAGCTGTCGGCGCCAGGATGTGGCGAGCGAGGGCGATTCGCTGCTGCTGGGCGGCGCGCTCAAGCCGGGCAAGAAGGTCTGGCGTGCGGTGGGCTGCGACGACTGCCATGGCGATGGCTATCGCGGACGTGCGGGCCTGTACGAGGTCGTCGCGGTCGACGAGACCTTTCAGGCGATGATCCACAATGGCGCGTCCGAGGCGGAGATCGAGGCGCACGCGCGGCGCGACAATCCCTCGCTGCTCGACGATGGCGTGGACAAGGTTCGCGCCGGGGTGACGACGGTCGAGGAAGTCGCGCGGGTGGTGAGGGACGAGGCGTGAGGGATTCGCAAATCCTCCCCGGAACGGGGAGGGGGACCGCGCCCGCAGGGCGTGGTGGAGGGGGGGCTAGGCGCCGGACTCCTTTGCCTTGGGCCCCCTCTATCATGCTGCGCATGGTCCCCCTCCCCGTTCCGGGGAGGATTTAGTGCCTGCCTTCACCTATCGCGCTGCCGACCGGGCGGGCGCGCAGAAGAAGGGCGTGGTCGAGGCGTCCAGCCCCGCTGCCGCCCGCGCGATGCTGCGCGATCAGGGGCTGCTGCCGCTCGCCGTCGAGGCAGCGGGGGAGCGGCGGTCGATCGGCAGCATCCAGCTTCCCAAGATCGGCCGTTCGGGGATGAGCGCGCGCGAACTGGCGACCGCGACGCGGCAGATCTCGACGCTGGTGGGTTCGGACATCCCGGTCGAGGAGGCGCTGCGGCTCGCGGCGAGCCAGTCGGAGACGCAGCGCGTATCGGGCATCCTGCTCGACGTGCGCGGCGCGATCCTGGACGGGCGTAGCTTTGCCCATGCACTGGGCACGCACCCGAAGACCTTTCCCGAATTCTATCGCGCGTCGGTGGCGGCGGGGGAGGCGTCGGGTCGGTTGACCGAAGTGCTCGCCCATCTCGCCCATTTCGTCGAGAACCGACAGGCCAATGCGCAGAAGCTGCAGCTGGCGTTGCTCTATCCCGGGTTGCTGGCGACGGTGTCGCTCGGCGTGATCGTGCTGCTGCTGGTTTATGTGATCCCCGACATCGTAAATGTGTTCGTGTCGCGCGGGACCGATCTGCCGCTGCTGACGCGCGTGCTGATCGCCGTGTCGGGGTTCCTGCAGAGCTGGGGGCTGTACATCCTGCTTGCGGGACTGGTTGCGTTCTTCGCGTTCAACCGCTGGGCGGCGATTCCCGCCAACCGGTTGAAGGTCCATCGCGGGTTCACCGAGCGCTGGCCGTTCAAGCGCTTTTCACGCCAGCACAATGCCGCGCGTTTTGCCGGGAGCCTTGCGACGCTGGTCGAAAGCGCGGTGCCGCTGGTCGAGGCGCTTCATGCGGCGGCGGCGGTGACCCCGAATCTGTGGGTGCGGGCGCGGGCGATGCACGTCGCGGCGCGCGTGCGCGAAGGCATCAGCCTGCGCGCCGCGATGAGCGAGGCGGGGGTATTCCCGCTGATGCTGACCGCGATCGTCGCGTCGGGCGAGGCATCGGGCAAGCTCGGCCCCGCACTGTCGCGCGCCGCCGACGAGCTGGATCGCGAACTGGACGCGGTGACCACCGCGCTGGTCGCGCTGGTTGAGCCGATGGTGCTGCTGCTGATGGGCGGGATCGTGCTGATGATGGTGCTTGCGATCCTGCTGCCGATCATCAACCTCAACGATCTGGTGACGCTGTAGCGGGTTACTTCGCGATATATCCCTGCGCCCGAAGGAATGCCGCGATCGTGGCATCGCCATCCTTGTCCGCATTTGGGTCGATGTCGAAATCGCTCTCCTGATTGGCCAGGTTGCGCGTGAGCAGGTGGCCGAGGCCCGGATAGGTCTTGAGCTGGCAGGTGCCGCCCTTGGCCGTGAGGCGCGCGCAAAAGGCGTTTGCGCCCGATAGCGGCGTCAGCGTGTCGCGCTCGCCCTGGATGATGACGGTCGGGGGACCGCCCGCAACGGCCAGCCGGAGCGGGGAGATCGCGGCGACGTCACGGCCCTGCATCAGCTTGCCGAACCACCCGTCGCGTTCGAGATCGAGCGCGGGCGACCATAGCAGCATGACGTCCGGCCCGCGCACGTCGCCGCAGGCGCCGAGCCCCGCCGCTGCGACGAGATGACCGCCCGCGCTGACCCCATATCCCCCGATGCGGGTCGGGTCGACGCCCAGTTCGGCGGCGTTGCGGCGGACCCAGGCGAAGGCGTCACACGCGTCCGCTACGGCGTCGCCCGGGGTGACCGTGCCACGGGAGAGGCGATATTCGATCGAAATCGCAACAAGGCCATCGGCTCGCAGCAACTTCGCCGCGCCGTAGGTCCATTGCGGCTCGCCGACCTGCCACCCGCCACCGTGAAACAGCAGGATGGCGGGAGCAGGACTCCGGCGATTGGCGGGGCTGAAGATATGCGCGGCGAGGCTGGTTTGCCCCACGGTCTTGTAGCTGGTGACACGCGGGGGCGCAGGATTTTCGTCCGGAGCAGCGGCGCCAAGCAGTGCGAGCAGGGCCGAGACGAACAGGATCTTCATGCCTAAAGTTCTCCGTTGATCGTCGCTCCTCCCGGCAATCCCGCGAAGGGCAGGACGCGCGCGCCGTCCGGGGTCATCCGCAGGGTCAGCACGCCGCTCTCGGCGAGCGTCGCGTCGAGCAGGACCTGGCGCCGCTGCGCGCGGGGGGTGAGGCGGATCTGGGTCGCCGTGCCAATCTTTTCCGATGTCAGCATCAAGGGCGGGACCGGGACGGGCGCGCCGCCGCCCTTGGGCGTGCACGTGCCGGCGTCGGTGGTGAGGCGGCCGTCGATGCCCTGGTTCGATCCGCCGACCGCGATCCGGTCGAACTCGATCTGCATCACCAAGTCGCAGGTGAAGGGCAGGTTGGGCTGGAGCGCCTGGAGCAGCGAGGCGTGGCTGCTGCCGCTGACCTTGTCGAGGATCATGCTGGACAGGCCCGCGAGCGCGCGACCGCCCATGTCGGTGTCGGGTCCGGTCGCGGTCCAGTCCGCGGCGAAGCCGAGGCTGGTGAGCGAGCGCAAAGGCGCCCAGTGCCATTCGAACTTGCTGCCGCCCGCGACGCCGACCTCGCCATTCCACACGGTTCCGGCGACGCCGGTGCGCCAGGGGCGGTTCTTGACCACGACGCTGGCGGGCATCGTCGCGATCATCGCCAGGGCATAAGCGGCTATGCCGAGCACGACGAAGACGGTAAGACGCCGCCGTGCCGACCAGGATGCCTTTGATGCCGCCACAGCCGATTCGCCGTCGCGAAGCGCTGACTCTGTTAGGATCAGGGTTGATGGCGCCGTCGGCATTGCTCGCAAGTTCCTCCGTCTTCGCGGCCGACAAGGTCAAGCGTGACAAGCGGCCGGTGGCGTTGCTGCTGCCGCTGAGCGGGCCGCGCGCCGCGCTGGGCCTTAGCATGAGGCAGGCGGTGTTGCTCGCGGATTCTGGGCCGGAACTCACCGCCTACGACACCGGCGGGACGCCCGAGGGGGCGGTGCTGGCGGCGCGCAATGCGTTGAAGGCCAAAGCTGCGATGATCCTGGGGCCGGTGACGGCGGAGGAGCTGACGGCGGTGAGCGCCGAGGTCGCGCGGCGGGTGCCGGTGATCGCCTTTACCAACAATGCGGTGGTGGGCGCGCCGGGCAGCTTCGTGTTCGGCATCACCCCGGCACAGGTGACCAGCGCGATCCTGCGCTATGCCCGGTCGCGCGGGGTCCGGAGCATCGTGGTGATCGATGATACCTCGCCGTGGAGCGCGGCAGCGGCGCTGGCGGCGGGGAAGGCGCAGGGCGAGATCGGGATCGACGTCCGGGTGCTGACGGTGACCGACGGCCAGCCTTTGCCGGAGGCCGGGGACGCGCCCGACGCGGTGCTGCTGCCCGGCAGCGGCGCGGCGGTGCTGGCGGCGGCGCGGAACCTGAAGGCGACGGGCATTCAGCTGCTCGGCACGGTGCAGGCGCTGGACCATCGCCCCGCATCGCTCGAGGCGCTGGACGGGGCGTGGATCGCCAGCCCCGATCCGGCGGCGTTCGGACGCTTTGCGGGCGAGTTTCGCTCGCGGCATGGAGGAACGCCGGGGGCCCTGTCGGCGCTGGCCTATGACGCCGGCGGGATCGTCAAGATCCTGCGCGCCAAGGGATCGTTGGACGAGACGGCGTTGCTGGCGGAGACAAATTATCCGTGCGTGACCGGCAATGTGCGGTTCCGCAGCGATGGCAGCGTGGCGCGCGAGCTGTCGATCCTGGTCGCGGGTCCACAAGGCTATGAGCCTGTTGCGGTGAGCCTGGGGGCGTGAACGACGGTGAGCGGCATCGGCCCGCTCCGCCACCGGGCCAGCCAGCTTTGATATCCTGTGGGGGAGCGGGCCGGTGCCGAACCCCAACGAATGACGCGGGATTCACCCTTCTCGAACTCATCATCTCGCTCGGCCTGTTCGCGCTGATCGCGGTTGCGGGCCTGGCGCTGCTCGAGAGCGTGATGGGGGTGCAGGCGCGCACCGAAGGGCGGCTCGACCGCACCGCGACGCTGCAGCGCGCGATGTTCGTGATCCAGAGCGACCTCGACCAGATTGCGCGGGGTGAGGTGAGCGGCGGGGGCGCCGGGATCGCCTTTACCCGGATCGCGGCGGGGATGGGCGGAACGCCGGTGCCGCTGCGCTATCAGGCGGCGGGCGGGGCGCTGGTGCGCGCGGCGCCGCAGCCGCAGCTGCTGATCGACGGGGTGACGGGGGTGCGCTGGCGCTTTCTGGACGGGCAACGCTGGATCGACCGCTGGCCGCCGAGCGAGGAGCGCAAGGCGGAGTGGCCGCGCGCGGTGCAGGTCGAGATGCAGGTGACCGGTGCGCGCGGGCCGCAGGGGAGCCTGCGCCGGGTCGTCGCGCTGCCGGTCCGGCCCGAGGATGACACGCCATGACGCGGCGCGACGACGAGCAGGGCATGATCCTGATCAACGTGCTGATGTTCGTCGCGATCGCGAGCGGGCTGGTGCTGCTGATGATCGGGCGTGAGGAACTGGCGCTCGACCGCGCCCTGCGCAGTCGGGAGGCGGCGCGGGCGGCGGCGATCGTGCGCGGCGGCGAGCTGTCCGCCATTGCGGCGTTGCAGCGCGACGCACTGGCGGCGCCGGACGTCGATCATGCGGGCGAAGCCTGGGCATCGATCGGGGCGAGCGGGGCGGCGATCGACGGCGGAACGTTCGACCTCGCGGTGAGCGACGCCGAGGGGCGGTTCAACGTCAATTCGCTGCGCAGCGGCGACGCGGTGCCGGTGATCCTGTTCCAGAAGCTGGCGGCGATCGCCGGGCTGGACGAGCAGCAGACGGTCGAGGCGATCGCCTATGTCCGCAGCCAGGGGCCGGTGACCGATATCCGCCCGATCCGCCTGTTGCCCGGTGCCGATCCGGCGGCGATCGCGCGGCTGGAGCGGATGGTCACGGCTTTGCCCGGCAAGACGACGATCAACCTGAATGCGGCGGACGAGGAGTTGCTGGCGTTCCTGTTCGACGATCCGGTCGCGGCGCAGCGGCTGGTCGCGATCCGCAAGCGCAACGGGCAGGTGACGCTGCGCGACCTTTCCGACCTGAAGATCAGTCAGCCGCCGGGGACGGGGTTCAGGTCCAGCACCTTCTGGGTGCGGGTACGCGCGACGATCGGCGACACCGCGCAACAGGGCGCAACGCTGATCCAGCGGCGGTGGACGGTGGAGAACGGGGTTGAGACGGTGCCGGTGGCACGCTGGCGCAACGCGGCGGTGCCGCCCGAGGCTCCGGCGTTCGCGGTCCGAAGTTGACACTGGCTTTACACTATCGGCGGGTTCGGCGGGGGTGGAAGTTCCGCGATCGAACGCGCGCATTGCCGCAATTGCAGATGGATCGACCGGTTCAAAGAGCGGGCGGCCGTTCGGACTGCCGAGTTCTGCATTGCATCAGTTGAATTCCAACATTGCAAGGCTGGTTTTGCCCGGTCGCCCCTTGCAATTGATGATATAAAGTATCATCTGCGCCGCGAGCGATGGAGTGTGCGTGGATGCGGATGAGTATAGCGCGGTGGTTCGACGGGTTTGCGGTCGGCGCGTCGGCGCTGTGCCTGGTCCATTGCCTTGTCCTGCCGCTGCTGATCGCGGGGCTGCCCGCGCTGGCGGGGCGGCTTGATCTGGGCGAGGGCTTTCATCTTGGCGTGCTGGCGTTCGCGGTGCCGACGAGTGCGTTTGCGCTGATGGAGGGATGGCGGCGGCATCGCGCCGTGGCGCCGCTGTTCGCCGGGATTTCCGGGCTGTTGCTACTGGCGGCGGGGCTGGCGTTCGAGGACTGGGCGGCGGTCGAGACGGGCGTGACGGTGGCGGGGAGCTTGTTGCTTGCCGGGGCGCATGTGGCGAACTGGCGGGGGCGGCGACCGCTTCAGTCTTTTCCCCAATAGGCTCGAAAGGCCGAGTGTTCGCCGACAAGCGCTTCATACGAGGGTTCGGAGATTTCGAGAAGGTGTAGCTCTCGCTCACCCAGCTCGGACCAGTCCTGAATCGAAATCGCACGACAAACTATGCTAATCCCGTCTGTCCTCTCCACCCGCAAAGTCTCGCTCCGGTCTGCGATATAGTCGCCATCGACCATGTTCGCGTGGCGATCCGGGACATAGGCCGAGGTTGGCTCGAACTTTCCCATTGCGATCCCCATCGCTGGGTCGAGCGCGTTCAGAAACGCGGTGCCGATCGGCGTGAGGCCTTCCAGGATTGTGACGTGCATTGGCATCATTCTTCACCATTGGGCGATGCCACGCAACGGGTGGCTTTGCCGCACGTCCGTCATCCCGGACTTGTTCCGGGATCCACCCGTCGGCAGGCGTGGGGCAAGAGGCTTTGGGTTCGGGGTGTGCGGGTTGGTGGACCCCGGCACAGGGCCGGGATGACGAAGAAGGAGTCTGTTGCTGGCCCGGGCGCATGTGGCGAATTGGAGGGGGCTCGAGGCATCGGGTTCCCTTGCCTCGGGCCCCCTCCACCGCGCCCTTCAGGCGCGGTCCCCCTCCCCGTGCCGGGGAGGATTTGTTGCGTCGGGCTCGGTGAGACTTGGCTGCTCCACCCCAACCCCTCCCCTGAAGGGGAGGGGCTATCGGATCCCCGGCAGGTCCAACCCCATTTCCGCGGCGCAGGTCTTGGCGATCTCGTAGCCCGCATCGGCGTGGCGCATCACGCCGGTCGCGGGGTCGTTCCACAGCACGCGCTCCAGCCGCTTGGCCGCTTCGGGGGTGCCGTCGGCGACGATGACCATGCCGGAGTGCTGCGAATAGCCCATGCCGACGCCGCCGCCATGGTGGAGCGATACCCAGGTGGCGCCGCTGGCGGTGTTGAGCAGGGCGTTGAGCAGGGGCCAGTCGCTGACCGCGTCGGAGCCGTCGCGCATCGCCTCGGTCTCGCGGTTGGGGCTGGCGACCGATCCGCTGTCGAGATGGTCGCGGCCGATGACGATGGGGGCTTCGAGTTCGCCCGATGCCACCATCTCGTTGAAGGCGAGCGCGAGGCGGTGGCGGTCGCCAAGGCCGACCCAGCAGATGCGCGCGGGCAGGCCCTGGAAGGCGATCCGATGGCGCGCCATGTCGAGCCAGTTGTGGAGGTGGTGGTTGCCGGGTAGCAGTTCCTTCACCTTCGCATCGGTCTTGTAGATATCCTCGGGATTGCCCGACAGCGCGGCCCAGCGGAACGGGCCGATGCCGCGGCAGAAGAGCGGGCGGATATAGGCGGGGACGAAGCCGGGGAAGGCGAAGGCGTTGGCGACGCCTGCGTCCTTGGCGACCTGACGGATATTGTTGCCGTAATCGAAGGTGGGTACGCCCATTTCCTCGAACGCGAGCATTGCGCGGACATGGGTGGCCATCGACGCGCGGGCGGCGGCTTCGACCTCGTGCGGGGCGGTTTCGCGTTTGGTGAACCAGTCGTCCAGCGTCCAGCCGGCGGGGAGGTAGCCGTTGATCGGATCGTGCGCGCTGGTCTGGTCGGTCACCATGTCGGGGCGGATGCCGCGCTTCACCAGTTCGGGCAGGATCTCGGCGGCGTTGCCGAGCAGGCCGACCGAGACCGGGGTTTCGCTGGTGCGGATGATGTCGAGCGCTTCGTCGATGCTGGTCGCGCTGCGGTCGAGATAGCGGGTCTTGAGGCGCATCTCGATCCGGCTGGGCTGGCATTCGATCGCGAGGCATGACGCGCCCGCCATCGTCGCCGCGAGCGGCTGCGCGCCGCCCATGCCGCCAAGCCCGGCGGTCAGGATCCACTTGCCCGACAGGTCGCCGCCATAATGCTGGCGCCCGGCCTCGACAAAGGTTTCGTAGGTGCCCTGAACGATGCCCTGAGTGCCGATATAAATCCACGATCCGGCGGTCATCTGGCCGTACATTGCCAGCCCCTTGCGATCGAGCTCGTGGAAATGCTCCCAGGTCGCCCAATGCGGGACGAGGTTGGAGTTGGCGATCAGGACGCGCGGGGCGTTCTCGTGCGTGCGAAATACGCCGACGGGTTTGCCCGACTGGACGAGCAGGGTTTCATCGTCGTCGAGGCGGCGGAGCGTTTCGACGATCTTGTCATAGCTCGCCCAGTCGCGCGCGGCGCGACCGATGCCGCCATAGACCACGAGGCTTTCGGGCGCCTCGGCGACGTCCGCATCGAGATTGTTCATCAGCATCCGCAGCGGGGCTTCAGTGAGCCAGCTCTTGGCGGACAGCTGGGTGCCGGTCGGTGCCTTGATACGGCGGCTGTTGTCGGTGCGGGTCATTGGGTTCTCGCGAAGTCGATAGCGGCGGAGAGGATCGGGCGGAGGGTCGCCTGAGCCTGTGCGGCGTGGAGGTCGTCGTAACGCGGGGGCCAGTCGGCGGCGGGGACCTCGGTGAGATAGGTGCGCATCGCCAGCTCCATCTGGATGGCGTGGACGCCCTTATCGGGCTCGCCGTAATTGCGCGTGGTCCAGCCCCCCTTGAAGCGGCCGTCGATGACGTGGCTGCGCTGCTGTTCGGCGCAGATCGCGGCGATGGAGTGCGCGAGTTCGGGGGCGCAGGACTGGCCGCTGTTGGTGCCGATGTTAAATTCGGGCAGGCGGCCGTCGAACAATTTGGGCACCACGCTGCGGATCGAATGCGCTTCGTAGAGGACGATGGCCGGGTGGAGGTCGCGCAGGCGATCGATCTCGGCGGTGAGGGCCGCGTGATAGGGGTCGAACCAGGCGGCGCGGCGGCGGGCGATCTCGGTTTCGTCGGGTTCCTGGCCCGGATGATAGAGCGGGTCGCCGTCGAAGGTGACACGCGGGCACAGGCCGGTGGTGAACTGGCCTGGATAAAGCGTCTGGCCGCTGGGATCGCGGTTGACGTCGATCACCGTGCGCGAGGTGGTGGTGCGGATCAGCGTCGCGCCCAGCTTGAAGGCGAAGGCGTAGAGCTGGTCGACATAGAGATCGGCGTCGTGGCGTGCGCGGGCGGGGGAGATCAGCGCGGGGGCGATATCCTCCGGGATTTCGAGGCCGGCATGGGGGATGCTGACGATCAGCGGGCCATCGTTGCGGACGGTGACGATCATGGGAGGCGCACCCTTCTAGGCCCCTCCCCTTCAGGGGAGGGGTTGGGGGTGGGGCGTATCAGTCTCACCGAGCCCGATTGCCAAAAGGATAGGCCCCACCCCAACCCCTCCCCTGAAGGGGAGGGGCTAAGGAAGTGCTCGGCCCTCATGCTTCCACCCCCGGCAGGCCTTCGCCCAGCGCGCCGCTGGTGACGAGTGCGGTCGCCAGCGCCATGTCGGGGGCGAAGTAGCGGTCGTCCTCCAGATGCGGGACCTGTTCGCGCAGCAGCGCGCGGGCGGCTTCGAGCGGGGCGCTGGAGGCGAGCGGGGCGTGGAAGTCGCAGCCCTGCACGGCGGCGAGATATTCGATGCCGAGGATGTTGGCGAGGTTCGCGGTCATGTCGAGCAGGCGGCGCGCGCCATGGCCCGCCATCGAGACATGATCCTCCTGATTGGCGCTGGTCGGGATGGAGTCGACGCTGGCGGGGTGCGCGCGCTGCTTGTTCTCGCTGACCAGGGCGGCGGCAGTGACCTGGGGGATCATGAAGCCCGAGTTGAGGCCGGGGCGCGGCGTGAGGAAGGCGGGAAGGCCCGAGCAGGCGGGATCGACGAGCATGGCGATGCGGCGCTCGGCGAGGCTGCCGATCTCGCAGATCGCCAGCGCGAGCATGTCGGCGGCGAAGGCGACGGGTTCGGCGTGGAAGTTGCCGCCGGAGAGGGCTTCACCCGTATCGGTGAAGATGAGGGGGTTGTCGGTGACTCCGTTCGCCTCGACGGCAAGCGTGTCGGCGGCCTGACGGATCAGCGTGAGGCAGGCGCCCATCACCTGCGGCTGGCAGCGCAGGCAATAGGGGTCCTGCACCCGCTCGTCGCCCTCGCGGTGCGAGGCGCGGATGGCGGACCCCTCCATCAGGCCCGCGAGCGCTGCGGCGACCTCGATCTGCCCGGGATGGCCGCGCACCGCGTGGATGCGGGGGTCGAAGGGGGTGTCGGAGCCTTTTGCCGCTTCGGTGGACAGCGCGCCGGTGACGAGCGCGGCGCGGAACAGCTTCTCGGTCTCGAACAGGGCGGCAAGGGCATAGGCGGTGCTGAACTGGGTGCCGTTGAGGAGGGCGAGCCCTTCCTTGGGGCCGAGCGTCAGGCCGCCCAGCATCGTGCGCGCGGGGATGCGGCGCGGGCCCATTTCGACCTCTCCCACGCCGATCATCGCGGCGGCGAGATGGGCGAGCGGGGCGAGATCGCCGCTGGCGCCGACCGATCCCTGTGCCGGGATGATCGGGGTTATGCCGCGATCGAGCATGTCCTGAAGCATCGCGATCGTCTCGGGCTTCACGCCTGAATGGCCCTGCGCGAGGCTGGCGAGCTTGAGCGCTATCATCAGGCGGACGATGGGGGCGGGCATCGGATCGCCGACGCCTGCGGCGTGGCTGAGGACGATGTTGCGCTGGAGCGTTTCGAGATCGTCGTCGCCGATGCGGACGCTGGCGAGCTTACCGAAGCCGGTGTTGATGCCATAGACGGGCTCGTGCCGGGCGAGAATGTCCTGCACCGCCTGGGCGCTGGCGGCGACCTTGTCATGGCATGACGGGTCGAGCGGGGCGGGTTCGCCGCGATAGATGGCGTTCCACGTGCTGAGGGGCGTGTTGCCGGGGACGATCATAGACCTGCGTACACTCGTGCATGAAGGGGGTTGGCGGCGATGCGGTAGACCAGCTCGGCCGGGTCGGCGATGTTCCAGATGGCGAGGTCCGCCGCCTTGCCTTGTTCGAGGCTGCCGATCCGGGCGTGCGCGCCCAGCGCGCGGGCGGCGTTGAGGGTGATGCCGCGCAGGCATTCGGCCACGGTGAGGCGGAAGAAGGTCGCGCCCATGTTCGCGGCGAGCAGGAGCGACGCCATCGGCGAGGTGCCGGGGTTGCAATCGGTGGCGATTGCGATGGGCACGTTTGCGTCGCGTAGCGCCTGTACCGGCGGGCGGCGTTCCTCGCGCGTGAAGTAGAAGGCGCCGGGGAGGAGCGTGGCGACGGTGCCGTTCGCGGCCATTGCCGCGATCCCGGCAGCGTCGAGATGCTCGAGATGATCGGCGGAGAGGGCGCCGTGGCGGGCGGCGAGCGTGGCGCCGGAGAGATTGGACAGCTGTTCGGCGTGGAGCTTGACCGGCAGGCCGTGAGCGACCGCAGCGGCGAGGACACGGTCGGTCTGCTGCGCGGTGAAGCCGATGCCCTCGCAAAAGGCGTCGACGGCGTCGGCGACGCCGACGGCGGCGGGGATGATGGTTTGGCAGACGAGGTCGACATAGCCCTCGGCATCGCCCTTATACTCTGGGGGGACTGCGTGGGCGGCGAGCAATGTGGTGCGGACACGGACGTCGCGGACCTCGCCGAGGCGGCGGGCAGCGCGGAGCATCTTGAGTTCGTCTTCGAGGGTGAGGCCGTAGCCGGACTTGATCTCGACCGTGGTAACGCCTTCGGCGATGAACTGGTCGAGGCGGGGGAGGGCGGTGGCGATCAGATCGTCTTCGCTCGCGGCGCGGGTGGCGGTGACGGTTGAGAGGATGCCGCCGCCGGCGCGTGCGATCTCTTCATAGGTCGCGCCCTCGAGCCGCGCCTCGAACTCCTTTGCGCGGCTGCCTGCGTGGACGAGATGGGTGTGGCAGTCGATCAGGCCGGGGGTGATCCAGCGGCCTCCGCAATCGATGATCTCGGCCGCATCGGGAGCGTCGGTGGCGGGGCCGACATAGCTGATCGTATTGCCGGTCGCCGCGACGGCGCCCTGCTCGACGACGCCTAGCCCGTCGCCGGTCATCGTCGCGAGGCGGGCGTTGCGCCAGAGTTTGTCCGCAGGAGTCGCCATGCGTTTAGTGTTGGACAGTGCGGCCATTATGTCTAGACATATTCGGCATGGCGCTTTGGTTCGAGACTGCGTTGCTGGAGACTGGCTGGGCGGAGCGCATCCGGCTGACGCTTGCGGGTGGGCGGATCGCCGCGGTCGAGACGGGGGTCGATCCGGCGCCGCAGGACGAGCTGCATTTCGCTGCGCTGCCGGGCCTGCCCAATCTGCACAGTCACGCCTTTCAGCGTGCGATGGCGGGGCTGACCGAGGCGCGCGGGGGCCAGGGCGACGATTTCTGGTCGTGGCGCGAGTTGATGTACCGCTTCGTGCGGCGGATCGGGCCGGAGCATTGCGAGGCGATCGCCGCGCTGGCCTATGCCGAGATGCTGGAAAGCGGGTTCACGCGGGTCGGCGAGTTTCACTATCTCCACCACGCGCCCGACGGGTCGCGCTATGCCGACCCCGCCGAGATGAGCGGTCGGATCGCGGCGGCGGCGGAGACGGCGGGGATCGGGCTGACGCTGTTGCCGGTTTTCTACGCGCATGGTGGGTTCGGCGGGCAGGCGCCGGGGGCGGCACAGGCGCGGTTCGTCAACGACGTTGATGGCTTTGCCGATCTGGTCGAGCGGGCGCGGGCGAAGCTGCCACGGAATGGCGTGATCGGCATCGCGCCGCACAGCCTGCGCGCGGTGACGCCGGAAGAGCTGAGTGCTTTGTTGCCCATCGCAAAGGGCGGGCCGGTGCATATCCATAGCGCCGAACAGGTGAAGGAAGTGGAGGATTGCGTGGCGTGGAGCGGGCGGCGTCCGGTCCGCTGGCTGCTCGACGCCGCGCCGGTCGATGCGCGCTGGACGCTGATCCATGCGACGCATGTCGACGCGGACGAGATTGCCGACATCGCGGCGCGGGGCGCGGTGGCCGGATTGTGCCCGATTACCGAGGCCAATCTGGGGGATGGCCTGTTCCCCGCCATCGACTATCTGGCGGCGAACGGGGCGTTCGGGGTCGGTAGCGATTCCAACGTGCGGATCGATGCGGCGGAGGAGTTGCGGTTGCTCGAATATGGCCAGCGCCTGTCGCGACGGGGCCGGAACCTGCTGGCGAGCGATGCGCGACCGGCGACCGGCGCGCGGCTGTTCGCGGCGGCGGTGGCGGGGGGCGGGCGATCGCTGGGGGTCGAGACGGGCCTAGCGGTCGGGCGTCAGGCGGATATCGTGTCGCTCGATCGCAGCGATCCCGCATTCGGAGGCCGGTCGGGAGATGCGCTGATCGACAGCTGGATCTTTGCCAGCCGCCGCCCGGTCGACTGCGTGTGGCGCGGGGGCGTGAAGCAGGTCGAGGGTGGGCGGCACCGGTACCGCGCGGCGATCGAGGCGCGCTATGGCGTGGCGCTGAAGGATCTGCTGGCATGAGCATCGAGGCGCGCATCCGGGGCGAGATCGAGGGGCGCATCCGCTCGGGCGAATGGGCGCCGGGCACGCGCGTACCGACCGAGCATGAGCTGATGGAGGCCTATCGCTGCGCCCGCGCGACGGCGAACAAGGCGCTCAGCCGCCTGGCGCGCGAAGGGTTGATCGAGCGCAAGCGGCGTGCGGGGAGCTTCGTCGCGCCGCCGTCGATCCGCGCGCCCGTGGTGGGGGTGCCCGATATCGCCGCGCTGATCGCGGGGCGGGGCGAGGTCTATCGCTGGGAATTGCTGACGGTGAACCTGCACCGTCGCGCGCCGCCGGGATTTCCGGTGCGGGGCTCTGGCAGCGGCTGGCTGGTGCTGACGGGCGTGCATCATGCCGGGCGCGCGCCATTCGGCTGGGAGGAGCGCTGGCTGGACCTGGCGGCCGCGCCCGAAGCGGCGGAGGCGGACTTCTCCGCGACCGCGCCGGGCAGCTGGTTGCTCGCCCATGTTCCCTGGACCGATGCGCGGCACCGGATCGCGGCGGTGGGGGCGAGTGCGGAAGCGGCGGGGCGGCTGAAGCTGGCCGAGGGCGCGGCCTGTTTGCAGGTCGAGCGCTGGACCTGGCGCGGCAAGGCGCCGGTGACGTTCGCGCGCCAGATTTTTCCGGGCGAGCATTACCAGCTGGTCGAGGATTTCACGCCGCGTGGCTAGGTCGTCGCGCAATCAGGATCGTCATCCCCGCGAACGCGGGGGCCCACCTTCCTGTCCGTTCGTCGACCGCGCTCGCGTGGCTAGAGGAACGCGTTGGAGATGGGTCCCCGCTTTCGCGGGGATGACGGCTTGCCCTTAGGAGTAGCGCATGTTCAAACGTCTGTTCATCGATCACCCGCGCGATGTCGGCGAAAGTTACGCCGAGCATTTCGCGACGGCGGCCGGGTTCGGCGTGCGGATGGTGATCGGGGGGCTGGCGTGCATCGTCCACGCGTTCCTGCCCGCGCTGTTCATCCGCACCGCCAGCGATACCGTGAAGTCGCTCTACGGCACGATGAAGGCGCGCCAGCCGGCCTTTGCCGAGCAGCGACCTGCATTCGAGGCGCCGGAATGGCAGCTCGACTACGAGATTTGAGGATATGCGGATCGAGCATGTCGCCATCGTCGGTGCGGGGTTTTCGGGCACGTTGCAGGCGATCAACCTGTTGCGGCACAAGGGTCCGCGCGCGACGCTGATCGAACGGGCGGGGGCGCCGGGGCTGGGGCTGGCCTATGGCGCGGCGCATCCCAGCCATGTGCTCAATGTGCGTGCGGGGAATATGAGCGCCTTTCCCGACGATCCCGGGCATTTCGCGCGCTGGCTCGCGGAGCGCGGGGTGGCCGATGCAGCGCACGCCTTTGCGGCGCGGGTGACCTATGGCGAGTATCTGCGCGAACTGCTCGACGCGGCGGTGGCGGGGAGCGGCGGGCGGCTGACCGTGAGGCGTGGCGAGGTCACGCGGCTGGACGAGCGCGTCGACGGCGTGACGCTGGCGTTGGCGGATGGCGAGAAGTTGGAGGCCGACGCGGCGGTGCTGGCGGTGGGCAATCTGCCGCCGCATGATCCGCCGGGGCTCGATCCGGCGACGTTGCCCGGCGATCTCTACAAGGGCGATCCATGGGCGGGCGATATCGGCGACGGGCTGGACGATGCCGACACGGTGCTGGTGATCGGCACCGGGCTGACGATGGTCGATGTCGCGCTGATGCTGGAGGCGCGGGGTTTTGGCGGGAAGATTGTCGCGCTGTCGCGGCGCGGGCTGCTGCCGCGGCGGCACGCGGCGGGCGGGGCTTGGCAGCGAATCGAGGAACGGCCCGCGACGGTGGCGTCGGCGCTGGTGCGCCGGGTGCGGACGCGTGCCGAGGCGATCGGATGGCGCAATGCGGTGGACGAACTGCGCCCCTTTACCCAGCCGATGTGGGCCAATGCGAGCGAGGCGGAGCGGGGGCGGTTCCTGCGCCATCTGCGCCCCTGGTGGGACGTGCATCGCCACCGGTTGGCGCCGCAGGTGGCCGACCGGCTGGATGCGATGCAGGCGCGGGGGCAGCTGGAAGTCGTGGCGGGCAAGACGCTGGGCTTTGCCGCGCAGGATGGCGCGGTCGCGGTGCGCTGGCGCCCGCGCGGGAGCCATGGCGAAGCGGTGATGCGGGTGCGCCGGGTGGTCAATTGCACCGGGCCGCTGGGCGACCTCAACCGCACCGACGATCCGTTGCTGGTCGCGTTGCGTGAGGACGGAGCGATCCGGCCGGACGCCGCGCATCTGGGGATCGACGTCAATGGTGCGGGCGAGGTGATCGGCGCGGACGGGACTGCGAACCGGCGGCTGTTCGCGCTGGGCCCGATGACGCGCGGGGCGTTCTGGGAAATCGTCGCGGTCCCCGACATCCGCCGCCAGACCTGGGACGTCGCACGGCGGCTGTCCAACGCGCATTGGGTGGGGGGCGAGGGACTGTAGGGTTGCCGTATTCGGGCGAAGGCGCCTCAGCCACGATCCACAGCATATTTCGATTTCGAGGAAGACCGAAGGCGGCCAGCAATTTGGACGGGCTTGCAAGGGGAAGGGCAGCTATTGAGTTTGATAGCTGCCTGACCGTTCTCGACCCACTTGCGGACGTTCCATCAATGCGGCGCCACTCCGCAGAACTCCTCGATCCATAGGGCGAATGACGGAGCGATCACGTCCACGGTCCCGTCGTCATGATTAAAAAAGATGACCGGGGCTGGTTCCCCAGCTTCAGCAGCTATGGGAAAGCAGAATAGATTGCCCATGCAGTCGGTAGCGAAGGCAATAAAGTCGTTAGGTAAACCTAAAGCGCGCCAGTCCTGAGTGACAGACACAAGCTCCGCCGGACTGAGGAACTCGCTCACGTCCCTAAGGTCGAGCTCTCGATCAACGATCGCATCGAGTAGTTCAATGTTTGGGCGCGGCAGTCCGGCTTGGAGAACAGCGGTGCGGTAATCGGTCGGTAGTCGTGTGTTTAGTCGATCCTCGGCGCGTTCCAGCTCGCCTTCAGAAACCGGATCGGGAGCATAATCCGGATGTGTCCAAAGCGCGATGAAGCGATCCAAGCTCATCTCGCCTATGTAGCGCCTCGGGTTGGGGTCCTGGAAGAGCGGAATGTCCGCTTTCCACCCAGCTCCCGACATCCGGTCTTTAGCAGTGGCTCAGCGACGTTTTCGCGCGCGAATGGCGGGGCCGGTGACCGGGCGCTAGTCGCGATGCCGCTGCATCAGCATATGGTGAAATATGGTCGGGGAAAGAGGATTCGAACCTCCGGCCCCTGCCTCCCGAAGGCAGTGCTCTACCAGGCTGAGCTATTCCCCGACTGAGCGACGAAGTCCTTGTCAAAGGCCCCGGGTGGGCAGACCGCGCCGCTTGGAGGCGGGCCTATAACCGGCGCAATCCGGCCTTGCAAGCGCCCCTGCGCGCTTTTTTATGCCCCGCGCGCGTCGAGCATTTCGGTCACGCTGGTAAACTTCTCACGCGGGGAATCGGCGCGGGCGGCGGCGATTTCGGCCGCGTCGATCTTTTGCCAGTCGCGGAAGGTGACGACATCGACATTTCGCGATGCGAGCAGCGCATCGAGCGCGGGACGACCGCCCTTGCCGGTGCCGTGCGGGATATCTTCGGCGATCTTTTCGGCGATGGCGAAGCCGTCGGGGCGGTTGGTGCCGATCGTGCCGGTGGGGCCGCGCCGCGCCCAGCCGACGGCATAGAGGCCCGGCAGCACGCGCCCTTCGTCATTGGCGAAGCGACCGGCGCGGTCGTCATAGGGCACCCCCTCGATCCGGGGGGTGCGGTATCCGATGCATGAGACGACGAGGCCCGCCGGGATCGCATAGGTTTCGCCCGTCCCAACCGCCGCGCCGCGCTCGTCCAGCCGGGTGCGCTCGACGATCACCCGCTCGACGCGGCCCTCCCCCTCGATCCGCAGCGGCATGGCGAAGAAGTCGAAGACGATGTGCACCGGCTTGTCGACGCTGGCGGCGGCGAAGTTGCGCAGATGCGTCACCGATTTGCGCAGGCCGGGCTCGAGCAAAGCATCGTCGAGATCGGGGGGGAAATCGGCGGCATCGACCACCGGGGCGGCGCGCTGGAGCTCGCCGAGTTCGCCAAGCTCCTTGGGCGTCATCGCGATCTGATGCGGACCGCGGCGGCCGAGCAGGGTGATCGTCTCAATCCCCGATCCCGTCAGCGCGTCGAGCGCGTGGCTGACGATGTCCGATCCGGCGAACTCGGCGCGCGTCTTGGCGAGGATGCGCGCGACGTCGAGCGCGACATTGCCGTTGCCGATCACCACTGCACCGGGTCCTTCGAGCGGCGGGGCGAGGTCGGCGAAGTCGGGATGGCCGTTATACCAGCCGACGAATGCGGCGGAGCCGGTGACGCCGGGCAGGTCGGCGCCTGGAACCTCCAGCGGCCGGTCGGAGGGGGCGCCGGTCGCCAGCACCACGGCGTCATAAAGGTCCATCAGTTCGGGGATGGTGACGTCGCTGCCCACCGTTACATTACCGACGAAGCGGACCGTGTCGGTCAGCGCCACCGCCTCGTACCGGCGCGAGACCCCTTTGATCGACTGATGATCGGGCGCTACGCCGCTGCGGATCAGGCCGAAAGGGACGGGCAGGCGATCGATAATATCGACCCGGACATCCTCCCCGAACTGCTTCTGGCACGCTTCTGCGGTGTAATAGCCCGCCGGCCCCGATCCGATCACCGCGATATGCCGCATAGCCGGTCCTTTTTTTGATGTGGGGGGGGAGGCTAGCGGGGAAATGGGGAAGGGCAAAGGGGCTTTGCCCGGCACTCGACGCGGTTGAGGGGGCGAAGTAGAACCGGCTGCCGCAAGGATCGTGCGGGTGGGAGCTGGGCAGGATGACGCGAATCGAGGGCGGGGACGAACGCTGGCCGCTGCTTCCGGCGATACTGGCGGCGCTGGGGCTGGTTACCGGGCTGATCGCGCACTGGATCATCGGCACGGGATATCAGGCGCAGATCGGCGCGGGGCGGCTGGCGCTGCTGAGTTTCGTCAGCGTCTCGGCGATCGTGTTCGGGTTCGTGGTGATCCGCGCCGACCTGATCCGGTCGGCGGCATTCGCGCTGGGATGCGGGGCGGTCGCGGCGCTGATCCTCTATTTCAACGGCGCGACATCGGGGTGGAGCTCGAGCGAGGGGTGGCGGCTCGTGTGCCTGGCCCTCGCCATCGGAATTGCCGCACCGCTGTTTCAGGCGGGGCGCGAGGGCGGGTTTCGGCCGATCTCCTATCCTTTGGCGCACGACCATGCCTGGACCAACGCGGTGCTGTGGTGCCTTGGCTGGGCGTTCGTCGTGGTCGTCATGCTGCTGTCCTGGCTGCTGGCCGCGCTGTTCGATCTGATCGGGATCGAGCTGCTTTCGGACCTGCTGCGGAAGGAGTGGTTCTGGCGACCGCTGGTCGGGTTGGCGTTCGGGCTGGGGCTGGCGCTGCTGCGCGAACAGCGGCGGATCGTTGGGTTGCTCCAGACTGTCGCGATGCTGGTGCTGGGCGTGCTCGCGCCGGTGCTGGCGGTGGGGCTGGGGCTGTTCCTGATCGCGCTGCCGTTCACCGGGTTGCAGCCGCTATGGGAGGCGACCAAGTCGACCACGCCGATCCTGCTGGCGTGCGCGGTCGGCGCGCTGCTGCTGGTGAATGCGGTGATCGGGAACGGCGGCGATGATGCGCCGCGCAACCGCGTGCTGCGCTGGGCGGCGCTGGTGCTGGCGGTGGCGATCCTGCCGCTGGTGGTGATCGCGCAGGTCTCAACGGGGCTGCGCATTGGGCAATATGGTTATACGCCGGAGCGGCTCTGGGGGCTGACCTTCGTCGTCATCGCAACGGTGGTGGCGGTGGCGTATCTGGTCAGCGTGATCCGCGGGCGCGGCGCGTGGGCGGAGCGGGTGCGGTCGGCCAACCTGTATCTGGCGATGATCGTGTGCGGCGTCGCACTGCTGCTGGCGACGCCGCTGGTGAGCTTCAACGCGATTTCGACCCGCGACCAGGTCGCGCGGCTGGAGTCGGGGAAGGTTGCACCGGACAAGTTCGACTGGCGCGCCTTGGCGTTTGACTTCGGTGAGCCGGGTCGAAAGGCATTGGAGCGCTTTAAAGCGTCGAAGAACGAGGCGATCCGCAAGGGGGCGACCGAAGCGGCAACCGCCAGGTATCGCTGGGATGCGCCGGACGGAACACAGGCGGTTCGGGAAGAGTCGCTCGACAAGACGCTTCGCATCCTGCCGGCGGGAACGCCGCTGCCTGCGGAACTGCGTCAAGCGATTGCGGAAACCTGGGAGTGCCGAGCCGAACGTTGCACGCTGGCCTTCCTGCCGGGAGGCAAGGAGGCGGTGCTCCTCGCTCACTCGCAGTTCACCAGCCAATCTACGCCCAGCGATACGCCCGTCGCCAAGATGCAAGTAGTGGGGAATGCGCGCTACGGGGGCACCGATGCGGTGCGGCGATATGTGATTGCGAACGGAAAATGGGCTGATGCGGCCGAAGCTGCGAAATCTTCAACAGAGACCGCATCGGATGTGCGTGCAGCGGCCGCCGGGCTTGACGCGGGCGAAATCGAGGTCCGCCCGGTCCAGCGCCGCCAGGTCTTCGTCGGCGGCGTGCCGGTCGGCGATCCGTTCGAATAACCCCGCTTGCTGAAACAGGGGCGTCGCTGCTAGGCGCGCGCTTATGTCCGTAGATACCGCCACCGTGAAGAAGGTCGCGAGCCTTGCGCGCATCGCGATCAGCGATGCCGACGCCGAGCGGCTCGCGCCTGAGCTCAACAACATCCTCGGCTGGATCGAGCAGCTGGGGGAGGTCGATACCTCGTCCGTCGAGCCGATGACCGCCGTGATCCCCAACACGCTGCGCCTGCGCGACGACGTCGTGAACGACGGCGACATGCGCGACGCGGTGCTGGCCAATGCGCCGCTTGCCGAGCATGGCTTTTTCACCGTGCCCAAGGTGATCGAATAATGACCGACGTCACCACTCTCGGCGTCGCCGCGCTGCGTGACGGCATCCGCACCGGCGAGTTTTCGGCCAAGGAAGTCGCCGACGCCTTCATCGTCAAGGTGAGCGCGGCCAAGGCGCTCAACGCCTTCATCGTCGAAACGCCCGAACATGCGCTGGCCGCCGCGCGTGAAGCCGATGCCGCGCGCGCCGCTGGCGAAACGCTGAAGCCCTTGGCCGGCGTGCCGATCGGCATGAAGGACCTGTTCTGCACCAAGGGCGTGCAGACCACCGCCGCCAGCCATATGCTGGAGGGGTTCAAGCCGGTCTATGAATCGACCGTCTCGCAGAAATTGTGGGACGCGGGCGCGGGGATGCTGGGCAAGCTGAACCTCGACCAGTTCGCGATGGGGTCGTCGAACGAGACCAGCTATTTCGGCAATGTGATCAGCCCGTGGCGGCGCAAGGATGGCGGCAATGCCCCGCTCGCACCCGGCGGTTCGTCGGGCGGTTCGTCCTCGGCGATCGCGGCGCGGCTGTGCCCGGCGGCGACCGGCACCGATACCGGCGGATCGATCCGCCAGCCTGCGGCATTCACCGGCATTTCGGGCATCAAGCCGACCTATGGCCGCTGCTCGCGCTGGGGCGTGGTGGCGTTCGCCTCGTCGCTCGACCAGGCGGGGCCGATGGCGCGCGACGTGCGCGACTGCGCGATCATGCTGGAGGCGATGGCGGGCTTCGACGCCAAGGACGCGACCTCGCTCAAGCTCGACGTGCCCAACTGGGAGCAGGGGCTGAACCCCGACCTGCGCGGCAAGAAGGTCGGCATCCCCAAAGAATATCGCGTCGACGGCATGCCGAGCGAGATCGAGGCGCTGTGGCAGCAGGGCATCGACTGGCTGAAGGATGCAGGCGCGGAGATCGTCGAGGTCTCGCTTCCGCACACGAAATACGCGCTGCCAGCTTACTACATCATCGCCCCGGCGGAGGCGTCGTCCAACCTCGCCCGCTATGATGGCGTGCGCTATGGCCAGCGCGACCTGCCCGATGGGGCGGGGTTGCAGGACATGTACGCCGCGACCCGCGCCGCGGGCTTCGGCCCGGAGGTGCAGCGCCGCATCCTGATCGGCACCTATGTGCTCTCGGCGGGCTATTACGACGCCTATTACACCCAGGCGCAGAAGGTCCGCACGCTGATCGCGCGCGACTTCGAGCGGGCATGGCTGCACTGCGACCTGCTGCTGACCCCGACCGCGCCGAGCGCCGCATTCGCGCTGGGCGAGAAATCGGCCGATCCGCTGGCGATGTATTTGAACGACGTGTTCACCGTGCCGTCCTCGCTGGCAGGCATCCCCGCGATGTCGGTGCCCGGCGGGCTGGACAAGGACGGGCTGCCGCTCGGCCTGCAGATCATCGGCAAGCCGCTCGACGAGCAGGGCGTGCTGAACGCGAGCCTCGCGATCGAGCAGCGCGCGGGATTCACGGCGCGGCCGGAGCAGTGGTGGTGATTGAAACGCCGGACGCCCGGTGTTACCTCCGGTAACACTGGAGCATCGCCATGAACGCGCCGATCGATCTTCGCACCGTTACCAACATGACCAGCAAGGGTCAGGTGCTGATCCCCAAGGATGTGCGCGACCGTCTCGGCCTGCAGCCGGGCAAACCGGTGCAGGTGGGGATCAATGATCGCGGTGAGGCGGTGGTGCTGCCCGCGCCGTCCGAACCGACCGAAACGCCGGACGAGCGCCGCGCGCGGTTGATGAAGGTACTGGCGGAAGTCCGTGCCCGGCAAAGCACCGGAAAGGCGACCGACGAGATCATGGAGTTCCTGCGCGGCGACGAACCGCTGCCGTGATTTTTCTGGACAGCAATGCCGTGATCGATCTGATGAACCAGCCCTCCTCGGTGGACCGGGGCTGGGCCGCGCGTCTGTTCGATCGCTATGCCAATGACGTCGGACTTGGCGCTAATCTGATCGTCGTGTCAGAAGTCGCGGTCGGCGTGCAGCAACCCAACGCGCTGGTCGATGACATGGGCCAGCTTGGCATTGAAATCCTCGACCTCACCCCGCCCGTGGCGCTGCGCGCCGCCGCCGCGTTTCGCGAATATCGCCGTCGCGGTGGTCCGCGTTCGACAATCTTGCCGGATTTCCTTATCGGCGCGCATGCAACGGTGTTGGGCGCGACGTTGATGACGCGCGACCAGCGGCTGGCATCCTATTTTCCGGAACTGACCTTCCTTACACCAGAGACCGAACATGGCTGACGCAACTGCATACCGCATCAAAGGCGAAACCGGTGAGTGGGAGGTCGTGATCGGCCTGGAGGTCCATGCGCAGGTCACGTCCAACGCCAAGCTGTTCTCGGGCGCGGCGACCGCGTTCGGGGCGGAGCCGAATACGCAGGTCTCCCTGGTCGACGCCGCGATGCCGGGGATGCTGCCGGTTCCGAACCGCGAGTGCATCCGCCAGGCGGTGCGCACCGGCATGGCGATTGATGCGAAAATCAACAAATGGTCGCGCTTCGACCGCAAGAACTACTTCGCCGATCTGCCGCAGGGCTATCAGATCAGCCAGCTCTACCACCCGCTGGTCGGCGAGGGCGCGGTCGAGATCGACGTGGACGGCGAGACCAAGGTTATCGGCGTCGAGCGTATCCATGTCGAGCAGGATGCCGGCAAGCTGATGCACGACCAGCATCCGCGCCTGTCCTATGTGGACCTCAACCGCAGCGGCGTTGCGCTGATGGAGATCGTGTCCAAGCCCGACATGCGCTCGCCCGCCGAAGCCGGGGCGTATCTCGCCAAGCTGCGCTCGATCCTGCGCTATGTCGGCTCGTGCGACGGCAATATGGACCAGGGATCGATGCGCGCCGACGTGAACGTCAGCGTGCGCAAGCCCGGCGCGGAGTTCGGCACGCGGACCGAGACCAAGAACGTCAACTCGGTCCGCTTCGTCATGCAGACGGTGGAGATCGAGGCGAAGCGCCAGATCGAGGTGCTGGAGAGCGGCGGCACGATCGTGCAGGAAACCCGCCTGTTCGACCCGGATCGCGGCGAGACGCGGTCGATGCGGTCGAAGGAAGATGCGCATGATTACCGCTACTTCCCCGATCCCGACCTGCTCCCGCTGGAGCTGGACGACGCCTTCCTCGACGATTGCCGCAAGTCGCTGCCAGAACTGCCCGATGCCAAGCGGGCGCGCTACGTCGCGCTCGGCATTACTCCCTATAATGCGGGCGTGCTGACCGCCGAAGTCGAATCCGCGCGCTATTTCGATGCGCTGCTGGAGGCCGGGGCGAAGGGGCCGGCGGCGGCGAACTGGGTGACGTCGGAACTGTTCGGCGCGCTCAATCGGCTCGGCAAGGATATCGAGCACAGCCCGGTTTCGCCCGCTCAGGCGGCTGAGCTGCTGGGCCTGGTCGCCGACGGTACGTTGTCCGGCAGCCTCGCCAAGCAGGTGTTCGAGATCATGCTGGAGACAGGCGACGATCCTGCAAAGATCGTCGAGGAGCGCGGACTCAAGCAGACCTCCGATACCGGCGCGATCGAGGCGGAAATCGCCAAGGTGCTGGAGGCGAATGCCGACAAGGTCGCCGATTATCGCGGCGGGAAGGACAAATTGTTCGGCTTCTTCGTCGGCCAGACGATGAAGGCGATGGCGGGCAAGGCCAATCCCGGCGTGGTCAACGACCTGCTCAGAAAGGCGCTGGACGGCTAGCGCTTACGGGGCGCGATCAGTCGGGCGGCGGGGGAACGCCCGGTTTGCCGTTGGACTCCTCGGGATAATCCTCGGGCGTCACGCTGCCCTGATTGCGGACCGCTTGCCGGTCTTCGGCGTCGCGGGGCGTTCCATCCGCCTCGCGATCGCCACCGGGCTTGTTGGGTTGTCCCGTATCGGGGGTGCTCATTGCCCTGTCCTCTCGATCATTGCGCGCTATCGTCCTGATTTTTCGTGACGCCGCCGGTGCCGCCAACGGCACCGTCCACCCCTTCGGGCGGGGTGTCGTCCTGGACATTCTCGATATCGCGGTTGGTGCCGCTGACCGCGCGTTCGAGGTCGCTGTGGCTGTCGTGGTCGGCGCCGGGCAGGCTGTCGGGATGGGGGTCGCGGTCGGTGTCGCTCATGGTTCACTCTCCTTCGCATCGATAACGCGCGGCATCGCCTGCCGCTCCATCGATCCCGCTTGCCTGCCGTATCGCCGGCGATAATCTCCGCCGCGGGGCAGGTGATCCGCCGAGTCGGCGGACCATCACTGAAATGGAGGGGTATCCATGGAATATCACGGTGTGGCTCGGCGCGCGTGCGCCGCGCTGACGGCGGCTGCGCTGGTGCTGCCGGGCATCGCGACGGCGCAGGAGCAGGCCCAGGGACAGGCGACGCCGGTCTATCTCGAGGATAGCGGCTCGCCATTCGGGCGATTACCGGCGGAGGCCGGAGACGCTGCGGCGGTCGAGATGCCCAAGCTCGACTTCACGCCGTCCGCGACCGACCCGGACAATTACGACAAATATTATTACTTCGTCCGGTCCGGGACCGACTTCGAGACTGCTTATGCCGACATCGTCGAATGCGATGGCTATGCCCGCGGGCTAGCGAGCGGGATCAGCTATACCCAGCCACCCTATCCCTATGCCGGTACGATGGCGGGCGCCGTTGGCGGGGCGATCGGCACCGCGATGGCGATGGCGATCTTCGGATCGGCGGAGAAACGTCGGTTGCGTCGGGTGAACATGCGCCAGTGCATGAATTTCAAGGGCTATGCCCGCTACGGGCTGTCCAAGGAGCTGTGGCAGGAATTTCATTTCGAGGAAGGGCTGTCCGACATGCCGGAGAGCCGCCGGTTCGACTATCTCAAGCGGCAGGCGCTGGTGGCCGCGACCGCGCAACCGCAGGGTGAGGAGCTGGGCCTGTGAAGATGCTGACGATGACCGCCGCTGTGGCGCTGCTGGCCACGGGTGCGGCGATGGCGGCGCCCGCCGCGAAGAAGGAAAAGGTCGTGTTTGTCGAGGCCGCGCCCGTCAAGGACAAGCCCGCCGTCACGCTGGACCCTGCCAAGGCCTATGTCATGCTGCGCTCCGACGCCGCCATCCCGCTCCAGCTGATGCGCGTGCCGAGCGCCGAGGATCAGGCGAAATATGACGAATTGCGCGCCGATGCGCTGGTCGAGGCGCGCGAGAAATATGTGAAGAAGAAGGCATCCTACGACAAGGCCAAGGCCGCCTACGACAAGATGCCCAAGGGGTCGCCGAAGCCCGAACTTCCCAAGGAGCCGGTAGAGCCGACCGAGGAGAATTTCGAATTCACCCCCTTCGGCCTGCTGACCGGCGTGTCGGTCGGCCCGCTGAACCGCTTCGCCAAGGGGGCGGGCGACGACAAGGTCTCGACCTATGTTCACGAACTGACGCCCGGAACCTATCGCGTATATGGCGTGATGTCGGTGCTGCCCGGCGGCGGCGCCTTCGGCAGCTGTTTCTGCATGGGAAGCGTCAAGTTCGATGTGAAGGCGGGCGAGATCACCGATCTCGGCCGCTTCGTGTCACAGGAAATGCCCAAGCGCGAACCCGGCGACAATGCGAAGCCGAGCCCGATCGCGCTGGAATATCGCCTGCCTGTCGCCGGCGACACGGTAGACGCGCGCCTGCAATCGCTACCGGTACGTCAGGCGAGGCTCAAGCCGGTCGGTAAGCTGCCCAATTACTTCGGCATGCCCATCGGCCGCTTTCCGGCGATCGAGGGCGTCATGCGCTATGACCGCGACAAGATCGTTGACCTGACCGCTGGCAGCTGACCCCTTATGCTGTCGGCTGGATCGGCGTCGCCGGCGGCTCACCTCCTGGCTGAGGGGCGGGCACGTCGATGTCGGGCGGCGGAGGACTGATCTCCGGCGTCGCAGGTTCCGGCTGGCCGGGCTGCGGCGTCGGGGGCGCTTCGGGCGGGGGGACGGACGGTTCGGCGGGGATCGGCGGTTCGACGGGCATTGGATGATCTCCTTTGCCCCGTTGAACGTGCCGAGAGGCGCTTTGGTTCAGGCCGATTTGCGTCTAGGCAACCCTCGTTCGCGATCTACGACTTCTGTCGGAATGGTTCGTCGCGCCAGATGCGCTATGGGGTCGCGAAGATATGAGGCGAACAGGAGAGCGTGATGGCTGAGTCGATCTACCCGGTACCGCAGCAATGGGCCGAGGGGGCGTTGATCGACGCGGCGGGCTATCAGACGATGTACCGCCGCTCGGTCGAGGATCCCGAAGGCTTCTGGGGCGAGGCGGCGCAGCGGCTCGACTGGATCAGGCCGTTCACCCGGGTCAAGGACACCAGCTTCGACGAAGCCGATTTCGGCATCGCCTGGTTCTCCGACGGCACGCTCAACATCAGCGCCAACGCGCTCGACCGGCACCTCGCCGAACGCGGCGACACGGTCGCGATCCTGTGGGAGGCGGACGACCCCGCCGAGCCGCACCGCGCGATCACCTATCGCGAATTGCACGCCGATGTCTGCCGCTTCGCCAACCTGCTCAAGGCGCAGGGGATCGGACGTGGCGATCGGGTGACGCTGTATCTGCCGATGGTGCCCGAAGCGGCGGTGGCGATGCTCGCCTGTGCGCGGATCGGCGCGATCCACTCGATCGTGTTCGCCGGCTTCTCGCCCGATGCGCTCGCCGGACGGATCCGGGATTGCGACAGCCGTATCGTGCTGACCGCGGACGAAGGGCTGCGCGGTGGCAAGCGCATCCCGCTCAAGGCGAATGTCGATGCGGCGCTCACGCATTGCATCGGCGTCGAGCGGGTGATCATGCTCCGCCGCACCGGCGCGGATGTGCCGATGGTAGAGGGCCGCGACATCGACTGGGCAGAGGCTGCGAACCAGTCCGCCGACTGCGCGCCGGCCGAGATGAACGCGGAGGACCCGCTGTTCATCCTCTACACCTCGGGATCGACCGGAAAGCCCAAGGGCGTGCTCCACACCACCGGCGGCTATGCCGTGTGGACCGCGATGACGCATGAATATGTGTTCGATTACCGGCCGGGCCAGATCTACTGGTGCGCCGCCGATATCGGCTGGGTCACCGGGCACAGCTATGTCGTCTACGGCCCGCTGATGAACGGCGCGACGAGCGTGATGTTCGAAGGCGTGCCCAACTGGCCCGATCCCTCGCGCTTCTGGCAGGTGGTCGACAAGTTCAAGGTAGAGATCTTCTACGGCGCCCCCACCGCCTTGCGCGCATTGATGCGCGAGGGCGACGACTGGGTCGCGAAGACCGATCGCAGCTCGCTGCGCCTGCTCGGCAGCGTCGGCGAGCCGATCAACCCGGAGGCCTGGTCCTGGTATCACCGCGTGGTGGGCGAGGGGCGCTGCCCGATCGTCGACACCTGGTGGCAGACCGAGACCGGCGGCGCGATGATCACCCCGCTGCCCGGCGCGACGCCGCTCAAGCCCGGTTCCGCGACCAAGCCGTTCTTCGGCGTCCAGCCCGCGCTGCTCGATACCGACGGCAAGGAGATCGAGGGGGCGGGTGATGGCTGTCTGGTCATCAAGGACAGCTGGCCCGGCCAGATGCGCACCGTGTGGGGCGATCACGACCGCTTCTTCCAGACCTATTTCACCACCTTCAAGGGCGTCTATTTCACCGGTGACGGATGCCGCCGCGACGAAGACGGCTATTACTGGATCACCGGCCGCATCGACGACGTGATCAACGTGTCGGGCCACCGCATGGGCACGGCGGAGATCGAAAGCGCGCTGGTCGCGCATCACAAGGTCGCGGAGGCGGCAGTTGTGGGAATGCCCCACGACATCAAGGGGCAGGGCATCTACGCCTTCGTCACCACCAACGCCGAGGTGACGCCCGACGCCGCGCTGCGCGCCGAGCTGATCAAATGGGTGCGGCAGGAAATCGGCCCGATCGCCACGCCCGACGTGATCCAGTTCGCCCCCGCACTGCCCAAGACCCGATCGGGCAAGATCATGCGCCGCATCCTGCGCAAGATCGGCGAGAACGACGTCGGCAATCTCGGCGACACCTCGACGCTGGCCGATCCCTCGGTGGTCGACCATCTGCTCGCCAACCGGCCGCATCTGACGGAGGCGTGAGGGCGGGGGCGTGCCTGAAGGATGAACGTCGACAGCGCGTGGGCGGAGCGTCTCACTTCTTTGCGAGGAAGGCGGCGATGACGGGGCGGCGGGAAGTGATTGAAAAGCGAACAGCCGCTGCCATGCGGATCAGTCTCCGACGGCCAATATCCACCGATCTGATCGAACGCTCTCATCCAACGCCTCGAGAAACCTTTGGATGTTTGGGCTTTCGCGGCCGCTAGACCTGATGGCCTCGGAAAGTAGTCTTGCATGATCGGGAGCAAGTCGCGTGTCCGAGTAGGGGTCGATGTGAACCCCTGTTTTCGACCGTAGGATGAAAAGCTCTTGCTGCAACTCTGACACGTCGTGCTCATTCAATTGCGCGATGCACGCGCTCTGCCGGGCATCCAACCACACGAAGTCCAGCATGACATCTCCCTTGCCCGAACCGCGCAGCGTTGCTTACGACGCGAGTATTCACAAGGGGGCGCAAGCTGAACGGCGGCTTCGTGCTCCGTCCCCCTATCAGCGACTCCGCCCCAGCGGCACGATCGCGGGGCGGCCATCATGCTCCTCGATCCGCACCTCGATACCATAGACCGCGCGCAGATTGTCGGCCGTGAGCACGACGCCGGGCGCGCCGTCGGCGACGATCCGGCCGCCGTCGATCAGGATGATCCGGTCGCAATAGCGCGCCGCCATGGTCAGGTCGTGGAGTACGGCGACCACCGTGCGCCCGGCACGCGCCTCCTCGCCCAGCAACTCCATCACGTCGATCTGGTGCCCGGGATCGAGGCTGGCGAGCGGCTCGTCGGCGATCAGCGCGGGTGCCTCGACCGCCAGCGCGCGGGCGAGCAGCACGCGGGCGCGCTCGCCGCCGGAGAGTTCGGTGGCGATCCGGTGGCGCAGCGGCAGCACGTCGGCGCGGTCCATCGCGCGCTCGATCGCGGCGGCATCGGCTTCCCCGAGCCGCGACATCGGTGCGAGGTGGGGTAGCCGACCAAGGCCGACCAGCCGCTCGACCGTCAGCGGCCAGTGCAGCGTCTGGCCCTGCGGCAGATAGGCGATCCGCCGCGCCAGTTCGGCGCGCGGCATCGTCGCCGCATCCGCGTCATCGACCAGCACGCGCCCCTGCGCCGACACCAGCGCGAGCATCGCGCGCGCCAGCGTCGACTTGCCTGCGCCATTGGGGCCGACGATGCCGGTCAGCGTCCCGGGCGACACCGTGAAGCTGGCGTCGCGGACCACGGTGCGCTTGCCCAACGCGACGCTCAGACCTTCGACGGTAACGGTCACCATAGCCGCCGCTCCCGCATCAGATGGAGCAGGAAGACGGGGACGCCGAGGAACGCGGTGACCACGCCCAGCTTGAGCTCGTTGGTGGTCGGCGCGATGCGGACGCCGAGGTCGGCGAGGGTGAGCAGCGCCGCGCCTCCGATCGCCGAGGGAATCAGGATCGCCGATGGGCTGCGGTCGGTGAGCGGGCGCACGAGATGCGGCACGATCAGCCCGATAAAGCCGATGGCGCCCGACACCGCCACCGCGCCGCCGACGCCGATCGCGGTGCCGAGCAGCAGCCGCATCCGCACACGGCGCAGATCGACGCCCAGCGCCGCAGCGCCATCCTCCCCCAACGTCAGCGCATCGAGCGCGCGCCCGTTCCACAGCAGCAGCGCCGCGCCGACCGCGATGCAGGGCAGGGCGATGGCGACATGCTCGAACGACCGGTTCTCGAGACTGCCGAGCAGCCACGTCATGATCTCCATCGCCGCGAACGGATTGGGCGACAGGTTGAGCGCAAGGCTGATCCCGGCGCCAGCCAGCGTCGAGACGGCGATCCCCGCAAGGATCAGGGTGAGCGCGCTTTCCGACCGCCCCGCCAGCGCGAACAGCAGCACGAGCGACAGCAGCGCGCTCAGGATCGCGAGCAACGGCAGCACCGCGGGGTGAACGGCGGCAAGCCCGAAATAGAGCGCGGCGACCGCACCCAGCGACGCCGAACTCGACGTGCCGAGCACCGCGGGTTCTGCGAGCGGATTGCGCAGGAACCCCTGCAGCACCGCTCCGGCAAGACCGAGCATTGCCCCCACCGCAAGGCTCAGCAGCGTGCGCGGCAGCCGCAGTTCGAACAGGATCGCCGTCGCGACGGGGTCACCGCGCCCCGACAGCGCGGCGAAGAGGCGGGGGAGGCCAAGATCGACCGGCCCGAGCAGCAGCGATGCCAGCGCGGCGCACAGCGCCAGCGCGGACAGGGCGACGATCAGCGTCGAAAGATGGCGGCTCGATGTCATGCTGTGCCTCGCAAGCGCTTGCTGGCACGCGCCGCTCGGCTATGGAAGCGGCCATGGCTCGTCTTGGCTTCGCAACGCTCGGCATGATCGCACTCGGCGTCGGTGCCGCCGCATGGGGGGCGCGTCCCGCAACCCGGGACGCCGCGCCCGCGGCTCCCAAGCGCGTGGTCTCGTTCAATCTCTGCGCGGACCAGCTCATCGTCGCGCTCGCCGACCGCGCGCAAATCGCGGGGCTGACCCACAATGCCACCGATCCCTGGATGTCGGCGGCGGCGGAGCGCGCGCGCGGCCTGCCGCGCCTGTCGAGTTCGGGTGAACAGATCCTCGCGATCCAACCCGATCTGGTCGTCGGGATGCCCGCGGGCCCCGCCGCCGCTTTGATCGCACGCCAGGGCTATCCGACGCTCGATTTCCGTTTCGCCAACTCGGTCGACGAACTCTATCTGTCGATCCGCGAAACCGCCGCCGCGCTCGGTCATCCCGCGCGGGGCGCGGCACTGATCGCGCGGATGCAGGCCGATCTTGCCGCGATCCCGCGAACCGGGCGCGGCCGGGTGGCGGCCTTCTACCAGCGGCGCGGCTTCATGACCGGCACCGGCACATTGGTCGACGACCTGATGCGCCGCGCCGGGCTGGTGAACCTCGCCGCGAAGCTCGGCAAGCCGCCGCTCGCACAGGTCAGCATCGAGGAGATGGTCGCGGCAAAGCCCGATTTCCTGATCGTTGACAGCGCCAGCGACACGGTGACCGATCAGGGGACGGAAATGCTGCACCACCCGGCGCTGCGCAACATCCCCCGCATCCGCCTCCCCGAGGCATGGACCGTCTGCGCGGGCCCCGCCTATGTGCAGGCGGCGCAGAGCATCGCGGTACAGATCGCCCGCCACCGCTGACCGCCGCCGCAAGGGCGCAACGGCGCCGCCGGCCGGAACCGGCGACGCCGCCCAAGGCAGCCCGCTGACGAGGCTGCCGACGTGCATCAGAACGCTACGCGCACGCCGCCATAGGCACCGATCCCGGAGGTCGCGGTACCGAAGATTTCCTCGTAATCGACGTCGAACAGGTTCTCGACGCGCCCGAACAGCTGGATGCTCTCGGTCACGCGATAGCGCGCGGCGAGGTTGACCAGCGTGTAGGGCTTCATCGACACGCGCACCGGCGCGTAGCTCGGGTCGGTATAGGCGACATCGACGAAGCGACCGTTGTGCCGCACCGTCAGCGTGGTGGAGAACCGCTCGTCCGCGCTCGCGAAGGTCGCGTTGAAGCTGGCGATATCGCCGGGGCGCCGCACCTCCTCGACGCCATTCTCCTTCGCGTCGAGATGCGTGTAGCTCGCGTCGAGCCGCAGCTGCGGGATCGGGCGCGCGCTCGCGAACAGCTCGACGCCGTGCTGCCTGGACTCGGTCGCACGGTTGGCCGGGGTCGCGACGAACGTCGGCGCAGGGTAGCTGGTATAGATTTCGTCGGTCAGCACGGTGGCGAAATAGGTCGCGCCGAAGCTGACCTTGCCGTCGAGCAGCTCCTGATCGACCCCGGCCTCCCAGCCCTTCGACTTTTCGGGCTTGAGGTTGGGATTGCCGATATAGCGGCCGTCCGAATAGCCATAGAGCTCGTAATAGCCGGGGTTCTTCACCCCGGTGCCATAGGCGGCCCGAAGCCGCGTGCCCGTGGCGAGGCGATAGCCGCCCTGCACGCGCCAGGTCGTGGCATTGGCGAAACGGTTATTGTCGTCATGGCGGACCGACCCGCCCAGCGCGAGCCCGCCCGCGGTCAGCTCATACTGGCCGACCAGCCCGACATTGGTGGTGCTGCGCTTGCCGGTGAACGCGTCGAACGGCGATCCGCTGGATGGCGTGGTGTTGCGATAATCCTCTCGCTCGACATCGACCGCGCCCGTCACGCGGTGACTCACCGCATCGCTGCCGAAGCGCAGGCTTGAGACGAACGATCCCTTGTAGCGCTGGCCCTTGTCGCCATAATCGACCCCGAACGGCGAATAGCTGGTGCGCTCGGTGTCCGAGAATTGCCCGGTCAGCGTATTGGTCCAGCGCCCGTCGAGCGCGGTCAGCTCGGCGCTGACCAGCCCGTAGATCGCGTCGTTGACGAAATACACGCTCGGGCTGTCGATCGTCAGGCCGAAGGTCGGGCTGGTCGGATCGCCATCGGTGTTGTTCGTCTCGGCATCGGTATGGCTGTAGCGCAGCACGCCGGTCAGCTTGAACGTCTCGGTCGGGCGCCAGTTGAGCTTCGCGCTCGCGCCGACGCTGTCCGCGCCGACCTTGCGGCTGCCGCCGCGCGCGGTGGGGATGCCGTCGCTGTGCAGCCAGCTGGCGGTCAGCGCATAGTCGAACGCGTCCGATGCGCCAGCCGCGCGTGCCGCTGCGCTGACCGTGCCGAACGACCCGGCCTCAGCGCGCGCGGTGAACCCCGGAGCCTCGGCGCCCGACAAAGTGATATAGTGGATCACCCCGCCGATCGCGTCCGATCCGTAGAGCGAGCTTTGCTGCCCGCGCAGCACCTCGATCCGCGCCGCCGGATCGGCGATCAGCGTGCCGAAATCATATTCGCCCTGATAGGGATCGGCGACCTCGATCCCATCGACCAGCACCAGCACATGGTTCGCCTCGGTCCCGCGAATGCGGATCTGGGTCAGGCTGCCGATCCCGCCGGTGCGATTGACCGCGACGCCGGGAACGTCGCGCAGGACGTCGGACACGATCCGCGTCTGGCGATCCTCCAGCGCCTGCGCGTCGATCACGGTGATCGAGGCGGGGATGTCCTCCACCGGCACGTCCTCGCCGGAGCGCGAGGCGGTGACGACCACGTCCGCACCGTCGGCGGTATCGGAATTGGCGAGCGCGGGCGATGCCGCGGCGATGGCGATCAGTGAAACGAAACCGGTCTTCAACATGGATATTCCCCCGGCGCCTGAACGAGCGAGGGCAGGGGCCTGCCATCCGCCTCCGCGAACGGCCGGTGCGTTGTGACAGACGGGCGCTAGAAGTCGCCTGACGCACGCACCGAAGCGGCCCCGGCCGCTTGGGTCGTCGCTCAGACGGAGAAATACCGTGCCGTGGCCATCCCCTGGACCAAGGCAAGAGCGACCGGTGCGCTGGCAGGTCTCCTGGCTCGCGGGTCAGGGCGTGATGCACGGCCTTCCCGGGCCGCATGGCCCAGTGGCTGTTCCCTCGACGGGGAACCAGTGCATCGCGCTCGCCGCTTACAGTTGCAGGGACAGCCGCGGAGTTGGACGGTCGACCCGTCCGCACCGCATTCCCGTTTTAAGCCCCTTGCGGGGCACCGGCGCGATCATCGAGGGGCGGGGTTGCCCCCGATCCTCGCCCGGCCCAATAGGCGCGTGAGTCCGCGGCGGCAAGACATAAAGAATTCTTTATATCGCATTCGTTCTGAGACCGGCGATTGAGGCTTCCCCGCGCCGCGTTTTCCTGATTGCTTGGCAAACATGATGCTCCGCGCCGCCCTGTCGCTCGCCCTGCTCGCCCCGCTGCCTGCCCTCGCGCAGGCGCCGGCCAAGCAGATCCCCGCCGCCCAGACCGCGGAGATCGACGCGCTTTTCGCCAGCTATCGCGATCAGAACCCGAGCCCAAGCATGGTCTATATGGTGATCAAGGACGGCAAGCCTGTCATGTCCGCCACAGTCGGCACCCAGACGCCAGGCGGCGCGCCGGTCACGCTCGACACCCGCTTCCGCATCGCATCGATGAGCAAGGCATTCACCGCGCTCGCGATCCTCAAACTGCGCGACGACGGCAAGCTGCGGCTCGACGACCTCGCGGAACAGCACGTCCCCGAAATGCGCGGCTGGGCATACCCGACCAGCGACAGCCCGCGCATCCGCATTCGCGACCTGCTCGCCCACGTCTCGGGCATGGTCACCGACGACCCCTGGGGCGACCGGCAACAGGTGCTGAGCGAGGCCGACTTCACCAAGATGATCGCCGCCGGTGTGCCGTGGAGCCGCACGGGCCAAATGAGCCACGAGTATTCCAACTTCGGCTATGCGCTGCTCGGCCGGATCGTCACCAACGTCTCGGGCCAGCCCTATCAGGACTATATCCGCCGCACGATCATGCAGCCGCTCGGCATGGCCGCGACGACCTATGACATCGCGACGGTACCGCGCGACAAGCTCGCGCTCGGCTATCGCTGGCAGGACGATCAATGGGTCGCGGAGCCGGAAATGCGCGACGGTGCGTTCGGGGCGATGGGCGGGGTCATCACCACCGCGAAGGATTATGCGAAGTGGATCGGCTTCCTGCTCTCCGCCTGGCCGCCGCGCGACGGGGCGGAGGCCGGCCCCGTCAAGCGCGCCACCGTGCGCGAGCTGGCGCAGGGCCTCAACTTCGTCCAGATCGGCCCCCGCCGCGGCGCGCCGGAAGGGGACAAATGCGTCCATGCCGTCGCCTATGGCATGGGGATGCGGGTGACGCCCGATTGCGATCTCGGCCTCACCCTCGCGCATGGCGGCGGCTTCCCCGGCTATGGCAGCTTCGTCGTGCTCGCCCCCGAGCGTGGCATCGCCGCCTTCGCGTTCACCAACAAGACCTATACCGCCCCCGCCGTGCCGGTCTGGCAGTCGCTCTGGGCCTTGGCGCGGGCAGGGGCGGCGCAGCCCCGGGAACTCCCGCTCAACCCGCTGCTGGCGCAGATGCAGGACGCCGCCCGCGCCGCCTATGCCGCCGGCGAACTCAAGCCGCTCGACGGCAAGCTCGCGATGAACTTCCTGATGGACCGCGACGCCGCGCATTGGCGGACGGAATTCGCGCGGATCAAGGGGCTGGTCGGCGACTGCCCCACCGCCGAACCGCTCTTCCCGACCGGCAACCTCACCACCGCCTTCCGCTGGAACTGTGCCAAGGGGAAGCTGGACGGCCAGATCCTGCTCAGCCCGACCAACCCGCCCGCGATCCAGGCGCTAAGGTTTGCGCCGCGGCCGGACTGAGGGCACGCGCAACAAAAACGGCCTGTCGGCTAGCGATCCCATTGCGGCGGCCGTTGCTATTCGATGGACTGCAATCAGCGTCAGGCATTCGTTGATCGTTGTGCGATAGCCTGAAACAAGCAGTCTTCGGCTCGCCGGCCAAAAACGCCTTTTGCACAAAATCTGTCGCTCGCACTCAATCCAAAATGAACATAATTGCTATAAGCAAATCGCATAGAGCAGATTATTCTGCCACATCAACAAGAATATTGAGTCGGGAGATTTTCAATGCGCAAGCACGCAGCAGTTGCCGTTGCAGTTTTATTATCTTCAGCACTAATCTCCTCCAAAGCGCAGGCGCAAGAGGAGACGTTTTGCGATTCATACGCGAGGTATCTCCATGATTACTGCGGATTAAACTGGCAGAATGCGGCATATTCGTCGGTTGAGTCGTGCTGGGAGGAGCAATTCAGTTCGGCATGTCCCGAACAATATTCAACACCAGGACTCGGAACGAGGGACTATAATTTTTACGAGTTTCCGGTCTGCAAATGGTCTGGTCCCGTGGGTACGATGTATGGCGTTTGCTATTACGGATGAAATATTCCCGTTCAGCGATAGCGTTGTCGCGCGAATCCTATTTTTCGAACGCGCGCGTTGCCCGTAACCTTGTCAACTTCCCCGCGAGCCTACCGCCAAATCGCCCGCTGCTCGCTCAGCATGTTGCGGATCGTCGTTGACGCGACCCCGGCCTGACCCATCGCGTTGCTGATCTGGTCCAGTCCAAGCACCACATCCCCCGCAGCGAACAGCCCGGGGATCGACGTGCGCTGGTGATCGTCCACCTCGAGGCATCCCTCCTCGGTCGCCGCCGCGCCCGCCGCGACCGCCAGATCGGACCGGATGCGCGATCCCAGCGCCGGGTACACACTGTCGAACGCAAGCGGCCCGTCGGCCGTCTGCACCACCAGCTGGTCGCCCTGAATGGCATAGCCGCCGCACGGCCCGTCGACCCGCGCGATCCCGGCTTCTTCCAGCCTGGCGACGCAGGCATCGTCCAGCCGATGCTCCACATCCGGCGCGATCAGCGTCACATCACGGGTAAAGCCGCGCAGGAACAGTGCCTCGCGCATCCCGTGATCGCCGGTGCCGATCACCCCGACGCGCTTGTCGGTGACCTCATATCCGTCGCACACCGGGCAATAGCGCAGCAGCCCGGCGGCGAGCGCCGGATCGTGCACCGCATCCGCAATCCCCTCGGGCCGGTGATTGACCACGCCCGTCGCCAGCAGCACCGATCGCGCCGGGAAGCTGCGCTCGCCCGCATGGACGATGAAACCCTCGTCCTTCGGCTCGATCCGCGTCACCTTGGCCGGCTCGCGCACCGCGCCATATTTCTCTGCCTGCGCCAGCATCCGCCGCAGCAGCTCGACCCCCTCGATCCCCTCGGGATAGCCGGCATGGTTGTGCGTGCGCGGGATCAGCGCCGCGCGGCTCGACCCGCAGTCGAACAGCCGGATCGACAAATGATAGCGCGCCAGATAGATCGCCGCCGTCAGCCCGGCCGGCCCCGCGCCGACGATGATACAGTCTTCCATGACCGCCATAGCGCGGCGGGGGCGAGTTCGTTCCTTGAAGTCAACGAAGGCTATGTATATACATCGCGTATATACGGGAGGCCGTGATGGGCGACGAATATCGCGCAAAGACGTTCAAGTCGGGCAATTCGGTCGCCCTGCGGCTGCCCAAGGCGCTTGGCATCAAGGAAGGCATGGAAATGAAGGTGCGCGAGGAGCGCGGCAATTTCATCGTCGAACCGGTCGCCGAGACACCGAAGAAGATCGACATCAGTAAATTCGCCGGAAAGATTCCCTGGTTGAAGCCGATCCCGCCCGAGGATCGCATCTTCGAGGAGCGTGAACTCGACTGGGGTTTGAAGCGGATCAAGGGTGACTGATCTGCGCTACCTGCTCGACGCCAATATCTGCATCTACATTCTGGCTGATCTCACCAGTCCGTCGGCTCAGCGCCTGGCATTGCAGGATGTGGGAACGGTCGGCATTTCAGCCATCGTCTTTGCAGAATTGGAACGCGGCCTAGTGGGAGCCAACTCGGCAGCACGCGCGGCTGCCGATGCCCTTTACGAGGCGGCTCCGCTTCTCGAATTCGACCGGGACGCCGCACGCACCTATGCGCAAATTCCGTTCAAACGTGGCAGTTTCGACCGGCTGATCGCCGCCCACGCCCTTTCGCTCAACCTCATACTCGTCACCAACAACGAAGCCGATTTTGCCGATATCCCCGGCCTCAGGTGCGAAAACTGGACCCGATGACCTTCGCCGCCACCGTCCTGACCCTCTACCCGGACATGTTTCCGGGGCCACTTGGCGCGTCCATCGCCGGACGCGCGCTGAATGAGCGGAAATGGAGCCTCGACACCGTCCAGATTCGCGACTTCGCCACCGACAAGCACCGTACCGT
This sequence comes from Sphingomonas suaedae, assembly GCF_007833215.1. Lineage (NCBI taxonomy): Bacteria > Pseudomonadati > Pseudomonadota > Alphaproteobacteria > Sphingomonadales > Sphingomonadaceae > Sphingomonas > Sphingomonas suaedae. The sequence goes on along the minus strand of NZ_CP042239.1, from coordinate 1,178,167 downwards.
CGACGACACGCCGGCGGGGGGCGGGGCGGGGATGGTGCTCAAGCCCGACATCCTCGCCGCCGCCTGCGACAGCGTCGGCTATGACCGCCCGATGCTGGCGATGACCCCGCGTGGTGCGCCGCTGACGCAGGAGCGCGTCCGCGCGCTCGCCGCCGGTCCCGGCGTGTCGATCCTGTGCGGCCGGTTTGAGGGGTTCGACGAGCGGCTGTTCGACGCGCGTCCCATCGAACAAGTGTCGATCGGCGACTATGTCCTTTCGGGCGGGGAGATGGGCGCGCTGGTGCTGCTCGACGCTTGCATTCGGCTGCTTCCCGGCGTAATGGGCGCGCCTTCCAGCGGAGTCGAGGAAAGCTTCGAAAGCGGCCTTCTCGAATATCCGCAATATACCCGACCCGTCGAATGGGAAGGGCGCACGATCCCCGAAGTGCTGCGATCGGGGGATCATGCGCGGATCGCGGCCTGGCGAACGCACCAGGCCCAGACCGATACACGGCTAAGGAGGCCGGATCTTTGGGAGCGTCATGAGGGCGCTCGGGTCCAGTCTCCCTCTGGCGCGCGGCGACAGAAGGACGAATGAGCATGAACCTCATCCAGCAGATCGAGGCCGAGAACGTCGAAAAGTTCCTGGCCGACAAGAAAATCCCCGAATTCCGTCCGGGTGACACCGTCAAGGTCGGCGTGAAGGTCGTCGAAGGCGAGCGCACCCGCGTTCAGAACTATGAAGGCGTCTGCATCGCCCGTGCCAACAAGGGCATGGGCAGCAACTTCACCGTTCGCAAGATTTCGTTCGGCGAGGGCGTCGAGCGCGTCTTCCCGCTCTATTCGCCGAACATCGACAGCATCGAAGTCGTCCGCCGCGGCGTCGTGCGTCGTGCGAAGCTCTATTATCTGCGCGGTCGCACCGGCAAGTCGGCACGTATCGCCGAGCGCCGCGACCCGCGCCCGGCCAAGGGCACCGCTGCCGCCGAGTAATCGGCGCGCAGGCTTGAACATGCGCGGGGCGCGGAGGCGAAAGCTTCCGCGCCCCGTTTGATTCTCCGCCCAGCGGCACTAGATTGAAGCCGTGACAGCCCGTGCGATCCCCCTCGGCTCCAATCCCGCCCGACCGGTTCGGGCAATGGCGCTGTGGATCGCGCTGCTTGTCGCTCTGGCATCCTCGCTGCTTAGCAGCGGCCTGCCGCGCACCATCGCTTATGGATCGGCGTTCAACCCTGCGACGACGGTCGTCGCGCTCAAGCCGATCCGCCCTGCGCCGCGCATCCTGGCCGAGCCGACTCGTCGCGATGACGGACCCGCCGCCGGGGCAAGCGATCGTGCAACGCCTGCCCTTGTCGCCGCTCCGGCGCCATCGGTCGACACCGATCGCGCGCCGGTCGGTGCAGCGCGCGCTATACCTCCCCTCCGCCCGCACCCCGTCCTCAACGGCAGCCCGCGCGGCCCCCCGCTGATCTGACCATCCGCCCTTTCGCCGACCGCGGCGTCATCGGGAGTTTTGTCGTGAATCAGAAAAAGAGGCGGCCACCCTGGTGGTTCGCGCCGATCGTATGGGGTGGGGTCGTGGCCAGTGCCGCCGCCGCCGTCCTCGTGATCGGCGGGACCCAGGGCTAGCCGCGCCGCCCGGGCCGCGCGCTGTGGTCCGGGCGCCAACAGGGACGCCAGCCAGCCTATGCACCACACCCCCCTTATCGCCACCATCGTCGCGGGGCTCGTCATCGCCTTCGTCATGGGGTCGATTGCCCACAAGCTGAAAGTTTCGCCGATCGCGGGCTATCTGCTCGCCGGGATCATGGTCGGGCCGTTCACGCCCGGATTCGTCGCCGACGGCAATCTCGCCGCGGAACTGGCCGAGATCGGCGTCATCCTGCTGATGTTCGGCGTGGGCCTGCACTTTTCGCTTCGCGACCTGTTGTCGGTGCGCAGGATCGCGGTGCCGGGCGCGATCGGTCAGATCGCCTCGGCCGTCGTGATGGGAATGGCACTTGCCTGGGCGCTGGGCTGGAACCCGCTCGCCGGGTTCGTATTCGGCCTCGCGCTGTCGGTCGCGAGCACGGTGGTGCTGCTGCGCGGGCTTCAGGGGTTCGGCATTGTGGATACCGAGCGTGGCCGGATCGCGGTGGGCTGGCTGATCGTCGAGGATCTGGTGATGGTGCTCGCGCTCGTCCTGCTCCCGGCGCTGGCCGAGGTGATGCAGAGCGACGGGCCGATGACCTGGGACGCAATCCTCGTCCCGCTCGCGCAGACCGCGTTCAAGGTCACCGGATTCCTCGTCGTCATGCTGCTCGTCGCGCGGCGGATCATTCCGCTGGTGCTGCACTGGGTCGTCCATACCGGATCGCGCGAGCTGTTCCGCCTCGCGGTGCTCGCCATCGCGCTCGGCGTTGCGTTCGGCGCGGCGGTGGTGTTCGATGTCTCGTTCGCGCTCGGCGCCTTCTTCGCCGGCATGATCCTCGGCGAAACCCCGCTCAGCCGCCAGGCGACCGAGGAGACGCTGCCGCTGCGCGATGCGTTCGCGGTGCTGTTCTTCGTGTCGGTGGGGATGTTGTTCAATCCGGCAGTCATCGTTGAGCAGCCGCTGCCGCTGGTTGCAACTGTCCTCATCATCGTCGTCGGTAAGTCGGCGGTCGCCTATGGTATCGTCCGTGCGCTCGGCCGTTCCCACCGCATCGCGATCACCGCGGCCGCCAGCCTGGCGCAGATCGGCGAATTTTCGTTCATCCTGGTCGGGCTGGGGGTCGGCCTCGAAATCCTTCCGGCGGAGGGACGCGACCTGATCCTTGCCGGGGCGTTGCTGTCGATCCTCGCCAACCCGTTCATCTTCACCTGGCTGGTCCCGCATCGCCAGGAACAGACCGACCCGATTGAACCGCCGCTCGATACCAAGGACCGCATGGGTCATATCGTGCTGGTCGGCTATGGCCGGGTCGGCAAGCTGATCGCGCGCGATTTGCTGGCCCGGCAGCGCCCGTTCATCCTGATCGAGGATCAGGCCGACATCGCCACCGCCGCCAAGGCGGGAGGACTGGACGTCGTGCGCGGCAACGGCGTCGATCCCGAAGCGCTCAAAGCCGCCGGCGTGGATCGCGCGGCCAAGCTGCTGATCGCCATCCCCGAGGGGTTCGAGGGCGGCGCCGTCGTCCAGGCGGCACGCGAACTCAATCCCGGCATCGCCATCGTCGCCCGCGCGCATTCGGATGCGGAAGTCGAGCATCTCGAAGCGCGCGGTGCGGGCGATGTCGTGTTGGGCGAACGCGAAATCGCCAATCGCATGCTCAGCCTGTGCGCGGCGCGGGCGGGGCGGGGCTAACCGCGATGACGTCCTCGGGTCAGCGGTAGGAGACAATCTCGAACTCGATCCCGTCGAAATCGAAGAAGTAGAACCGCCGCCCGGGCTCATAATCGTCATGGCCGAAGGGTTTCAGCCCCGCCGCCGCGACCTTCGCCTCGACGGCGTCGAGATCGTCGACGACGAAGCCCACATGGTTGAGCGGCTGGCCCTTGGGATAGCGGCGCTCGGCCTCGACCGGCGGGGCGTAGAGCGCGAGATAGACGCGCGCGTCACCCACGTGGATCGACATGCCGCCGTCGCGCGCGGCGCCCTGCCAGCGGACGTGCCAGCCGAACAGATGCTGCATCAGCCTCGCGGTGCGCGCGGGGCTGGTGACGGTCAGGTTGACGTGCTCGATAAAGGTCGTGGGCATGATCGCGTCCTTTCGGTTTTGCGTGTGTGCCCGCCTCCGCTACAACCTCAACTTAAGGTGAGATCAAGCGGAAAGTTGCACATCATGCGGGGGAATGAATTGCTGTCGATCGGCGATCTCGCCGCGCGTACCGGCCTGTCGGTATCGGCTATTCGCTTCTACGAGCGTCGCGGGCTGGTCGAGCCGATCCGCACCAGCGGGAACCAGCGCCGTTTCCTGCGCTCCGACATCCGCCGCCTGTCCTTCGTGCTCATCGCGCAGAAACTGGGCCTGACGGTTCAGGAGATCGCCGCGGAACTGGCGCACCTTCCCCAGGGCCGGACGCCGACGCTCGCCGACTGGACCCGCATCAGCCGTCACTTCCGCGCCGAGATCGACCGCCGTATCGCCCTGCTCGAACGGACGCGTGAGAAGCTGGACGGATGTATCGGCTGCGGCTGTCTGTCGCTGAAGAAATGCGGTCTCTACAACCCGGACGATCGGGCAGCGGCAGAGGGTGCGGGGCCGCGCTACCTCCTCACATGAGCGGTCAGCCGAAGGTGAAGTTGACCGGCTTTCCCAGATCCCGATTGCGATCGAAGGCGTGGCTGGCATAGCGCCCGTCGCGCTCGACCCAATGGAGGAACAGATGCGCCGACCAGCCATTGGGATTGGGTTGGGTGCGGCCATGGCGCAGGTGGACGCCATCATAGATGACCCCGTCGCCCGGCTCCATCGCCCAGCCGCGACAGGGACCGTCGAACCCGTCCTCGATTTCCAGCTGGGACACATCCGCCCGGCGTTCCGAGACTTCGAGCGGCCATGGAACGCCGTCGCTATAGTCGAGCGTGAGCGAGAGGCTCACCTCGCACGACGGCCGGTCGGAGTGAACCCGGCAGATATCGCCCTCGCGATAGAGGCGCAGATAACTGTAGGTCGGCAGCAGGTCCCGTCCGGCAAGCGCGGAGATGGTCGGGGTCAGCCCCCAGAGCAGCGTCAGCATCGGCGGATAGTCATAGCCGTACAGTTCTGGCGCGCCGCGCTTCAGGATCACCGATTCCTTGGTGATCTGGTTTAACTGCACACCCGATCGCGCCATGCCCTCCTGAAGCTGACGGAGGAAGGCGTTGCACACCTCGCGCGGGAGCAGCCCCTGAACATGCGCGTGCCCGTCGCGCTTGAAATCGCCGATTACCTGCATGGCGCGATCGATAAGTGGCGGCGGGGCGGGACGCAAGCGGCGGGGCTTTACCGCCATGCCATCGCCGCATAACGCTGGACGGGCGGAGTGTTGAAGCGCCGCTGGTGGAGTCGATGCATGTGGAAATGGACCTTGGGTGCGGCGCTGATGTTCAGTGCGGCGCTGGGCAGCGGCGCCATGGCCGGTGAAGCCCCGGATGCTCCCATGGACCTGACGCTGGAGCGCGTCTTCGCCAGTCCCGATCTCGCCGGCGTGGCGCCGCGTGCGCTCAAACTTTCGCCCGACGGAAAGTTTGTGACGCTGTTGCGCAACCGGCCCGACGACAATCAGCGCTACGATCTGTGGGCGATGGACACCGCGACCGGCGAATGGCGGATGCTGGTCGACAGTCTCAAGCTCGGGACCGGCGCCGAACTGTCCGAGGCGGAAAAGATGCAGCGCGAGCGCGCGCGCATCGGCGGCAGCAAGGGCATCGTCGCCTATGACTGGGCGCCCGATGGCAAGTCGATCCTCGTGCCCCTCGACGGCGATCTCTATCTCGCGACGCTGGACGGCCAGGTCCGCCGCCTGACCGCGACCGAGGGGGGCGAGCTCAATCCGGTCATCAGCCCCAGGGGCGGATATGCCAGTTTCGTGCGCGACCAGAATCTCGTCGTGCTCGACCTTGCATCGGGCAAGGAGATCAAGGCGACGACCGAAGGCAAGGGAACGGTCTATTTCGGCGAGGCCGAATTCGTCGCGCAGGAGGAAATGGGGCGTCGCACCGGCTATTGGTGGTCGCCCGACGACAGGCGGATCGCCGTCCAGCGCTTTGACGAAGCCCCCGTCGGCATCGTCAGCCGCGCCGCGATCGGGGCCGAGGGGACGAAGGTCTATGACCAGCGCTATCCCAAGGCCGGTACCGCCAACGTGCTGGTCGACCTCTATGTCATGAACCCCGACGGTAGCGGCAGGGTGAAGGTCGATCTCGGCACCGAGACCGATATCTATCTCGCCCGTGTCGACTGGACGCCCGACGGCAAGACGCTGCTCGTCCAGCGCCAGAATCGCGCGCAGACCGTCCTCGACATGCTCGCGGTCGACCCCGCGACCGGCAATTCGCGCGTGCTGTTCAGCGAACGCGTGAAGGAGAAAAGCTGGATCAACCTGTCCGACGCCTATCGTCCGCTCAAGGACGGCAGCCTGATCTGGTGGTCGGAGCGCGACGGCCACGGCCATCTCTATCGCTTCAAGGCGGGCAAATGGACGCAGTTGACCAAGGGTGACTGGGAAGTCGCCGATATCGTCGGGGTGGATGAGGAGAAGGGGCGGATCACCTTCACCGGCAACAGCGACGGCGTGCTCGAACGCCACCTCTATACGGTGAATCTGAACAAGCCCGGCGCAGTGACTCGCATCACCGAGCCCGGCTGGTGGCACGGCGCCAGCGGCGACGACAGCGCCGAGCGGATCATCGTGACCCGCTCCAAAAGCGAACAGCCCGCGCAGGTCATGCTCACCGACGCTGCGGGCAAGCGCCTGGCCTGGGTGAACGAGAACAAGGTCGCGGGCGACCATCCCTACGCCCCCTATCTCGCCAGCCACCGCGCGAAGCAGTTCGGGACGATCAAGGCGGCGGACGGCACCGTGCTGCACTGGGAGATGGTCACCCCGAAGCTCGAGCCGGGGAAGAAATACCCCGTCTTCTTCCATCACTATGGCGGACCGCACTCGCAACAGGTGAGCAAGGCCTGGGGCGGCGCGCTTCAGCAATATCTGGTGGATCGCGGCTATATCTGGTTCGTCCTCGACAATCGCGGCGCGGCCAATCGCGGCAAGGCGTTCGAGGATCACCTCTATCGGGCGATGGGCAGCGTCGAGGTCGCGGATCAGCTTGCAGGCGCTGCGTATCTCAAGACGCTCGACTTCGTCGATGCCGACCGCATCGCCACCTATGGCTGGTCGTACGGCGGCTATATGACGCTCAAGATGCTCCAGGCCGCGCCCGGCGCCTTCGCCGCGGGCATCTCCGGCGCCCCGGTCAGCAAATGGGAACTGTACGACACCCATTATACCGAGCGCTATATGGGCGATCCGCGCCAGGTGCAGGCGGCCTATGACAAGGCCAATACCGTCGCCGACGCCACCAAGATCGCCGATCCGCTGCTGCTGATCCACGGCATGGCCGACGACAATGTCGTGCTGGAGCATTCGACCGTTATGATGGCAAAGATGCAGGGCGCGGCGGTGCCGTTCGAAACGATGCTCTATCCCGGCCAGACGCATCGCGTAGCGGGCCCCGGGATCAGCGTGCACCTGTGGACGACGATCCTGAACTTCCTCGACCGGCATATGCAGGAGGACAAGCCATGATGCGTTTCGGTATCTGTGCGGCGCTCGCCGGGCTGCTGCTGTGCCCGCCCGCGGCTGCCGAAGTCACCAAGTCCGACCCTGGCGGCTTCGTCTCGACCCACACGCTCACCATCGCCGCGCCGCCGGAAAAACTGTGGGATACCATTGCTACGCCGGCGCTCTGGTGGAGCAAGGATCACAGCTATTCGGGCGACAGCGCCAACATCAGCTGGGACACGCGTCCCGGCGGCTGTTGGTGCGAGACGCTGGAGGGTGGCGCGGTCGAGCATGGGCGCACCCTCTATGCCGTCCGGGGCAAGGCACTGCGTATCGCGGGCGCGTTCGGCCCGCTTCAGAGCGGGGCAGTCAACGCGACGATGACCTTCGCGCTCAAGCCGGAGGGGCAGGGGACGGCGCTGACCGTCACCTATGTCGTCGGCGGCTATCATCCCGCGGGTCTCGCTACGTTTGCGACGGCGGTAGACGGGGTCATCGGGGCGCAGATGCCGGGGCTGAAGGCGGCGGCGGAACATGCCGATTAGGGGCAGGGGCGAGGCGCTAACGCTTGGTGGATTTCCGCAAATGGTGTATGCTGTACTTACCTGAAATTGCGCCGGGCCGACGCTTGACAGCGATGGCGCGAGGGCATATGTCGCGCATCTTCCGAAACACCGGTGAACGGCAACGCCCTTGTGCGTCTGCCGCGCGCTTGCGTTCCGGGTCAACGCGAAGAGATGGGGTTCAGCTGCCATGCGGGCCCCGTGGAGCTGGGAGAACAAGATTCATGGCACGTATTGCGGGCGTTAACCTGCCCACCAACAAGCGCGTATTGATCGCGCTTCAGTATATCCACGGCATCGGCCCGGCCAAGGCCAAGGAAATCACCGAAAAGCTGGGCATCACGCTCGAGCGTCGCGTGCAGGACCTGACCGATCAGGAAGTGCTGCAGATCCGCGAAACCATCGACGCCGACCACACGGTCGAGGGTGACCTTCGTCGCGAAACCGCGATGAACATCAAGCGCCTGATGGATCTCGCCTGCTATCGCGGCCTGCGTCATCGCAAGGGCCTGCCCGTTCGCGGTCAGCGCACGCATACCAATGCGCGCACCCGCAAGGGCAAGGCAAAGCCGATCGCCGGCAAGAAGAAGTAAGCCGCTGGGCCGCTTTGCCGCGGCCCGCCTGCTTCGCATTTCGAAGGATTACTGAACAATGGCACAAGCACCGCAGCGTCTTCGCCGTCGCGAGCGCAAGAACATTACCGCCGGCGTCGCCCATGTGAACGCCAGCTTCAACAACACCATGATCACGATCACCGATGCCCAGGGCAACGCGATCAGCTGGTCGTCGGCCGGCATGATGGGCTTCAAGGGTTCGCGCAAGTCGACTCCTTATGCCGCCCAGGTCGCCGCCGAGGACGCAGGCCGCAAGGCTGCCGAACACGGCGTCCGCACGCTCGAGGTCGAGGTGAAGGGTCCCGGTTCGGGCCGCGAGAGCGCCCTGCGCGCCCTCCAGGCGGTCGGGTTCCAGATCACGTCGATCCGCGACGTCACCTCGATCCCGCACAACGGCGTTCGCCCCAGCAAGCGTCGTCGCGTCTGATTTACCTTTCCGCGTCGCCTGCGGGTCCGGGGTGCCGGGTCCGGGGCGGGGCGGCTCTCTTTACTGGCAGGATACCCCCCGTCCTGCCCAACTCAGGGGAAGCCCGTGTCTGTCAATGCAAAGAACTGGCAGGAACTTAAGAAGCCGAACGGCCTGGAGAAAAAGGGCGGTGACGGCAAGCGCAAGGCGACCTTCGTCGCCGAACCGCTGGAGCGCGGCTTCGGCCTGACGCTCGGCAACGCGCTGCGCCGCGTGCTGCTCTCGTCGCTTCAGGGCGCTGCGGTCACCTCGATCAAGATCGAAAACGTCCTTCACGAATTCTCGTCGCTCGCCGGCGTGCGTGAGGACGTGACCGATCTGGTGCTCAACGTGAAGCAGATCGCGCTGCGTATGCAGGGCGAAGGCGCCAAGCGGCTCCAGCTCAGCGCCACCGGCCCGGCCGAAGTCAAGGCCGGCGACATCGCCGTTTCGGGCGACATCGAAGTGATGAACCCCGAACTCGTCCTGTGTCATCTGGACGAGGGCGCGACGCTGAACATGGAACTGGTTGCCGACACCGGCAAGGGTTACGTCCCCGCCAGCGCCAACCGCCCGGCCGATGCGCCGATCGGCCTGATCCCGGTGGACGCGCTGTACAGCCCGGTCCGTCAGGTCAGCTACAAGGTCGAGAACACCCGCGTCGGGCAGGAACTCGATTATGACAAGCTGAGCCTGTCGATCGAGACCGACGGCACCGTAACGCCCGAGGACGCGCTCGCTTATGCCGCGCGCATTCTTCAGGACCAGCTGGCGCTGTTCGTCCACTTCGACGATTCGTCGATCGCGCGTGCGGCTCCGGTCGGCATCGCCGCCCAGTCGTCGGCCGCCGAAGGCGGCAGCGATACGGCGACGATCAACCGCTACCTGCTCAAGAAGGTGGACGAGCTCGAGCTGTCGGTTCGCAGCGCCAACTGCCTCAAGAACGACAACATCATCTATATCGGCGATCTGGTCCAGAAGACCGAGGCCGAGATGCTGCGCACCCCGAATTTCGGTCGCAAATCGCTGAACGAAATCAAGGAAGTGCTGTCGTCGATGGGCCTGCGCCTCGGCATGGAAATCCCGGGCTGGCCGCCTGAGAATATCGAGGAAATGGCCAAGAAGCTCGAACAGGAGATTATGGGGTAACGCCCATACCGCCGTCATCCCCGCGCAAGCGGGGACCCATCTCCGCAGCGTGGAGCTGGGTTCGACGGCGGGAGATGGGCCCCCGCTTTCGCGGGGGTGACGGTTTAGGTGGCGGCCGACTGTCCCGCCTGGCTTGGGGTTCCGTAAGACGGCCCCCTGACGAACTGAAAGGAAATACCATGCGCCATAAATACGGCGGTCGTAAGCTTCAGCGCACCTCGGCACATCGCATCGCGCTGTTCCGCAACATGTCGGCTGCGCTGATCAAGCACGAGCAGATCACCACCACCGTCGCCAAGGCGAAGGAACTGCGTCCCTACGTCGAAAAGCTGGTCACGCTGGCGAAGAAGGGTGGTCTTTCGAACCGCCGTCTCGCCCATGCCCGTCTGCTCGACGATGCGCAGCTGGTGAAGCTGTTCGACGTGCTCGCGTCGCGCTACGCCGACCGCAACGGCGGCTACACCCGCATCATCAAAACCGGCCCGCGCGCTTCGGACGCCGCGCCGATGGCGATCATCGAATTCGTCGACCGCGACGTCTCGGCCAAGGGCCAGGATTCGGGTCCGGTGATGACCGACGAGGATTACGAAGACGCTGCCTGATCGGCGTTTTTCGTCAAGAGCTGGGGCGGTCGCACGACGGTGCGGCCGCCCCTTCTCGTTTCAGTCCGAGGCGCTATTCGACCTCAAAGGCGCAGCATCGCGAACATGACACCCTCATAGCTTACCCAGACGAGAAGCAGCATCACGACCGTGTTGATGGTGGCCGCGAGTATCGGGCTGTCACCACAGGCTCTGGCAACCGATCTGGCAAGCGTCCGGACGATGAATCCCAGCACAGTCGCTGCGCCGAGCAGGACGGCGAAATTGCGAAGCGCTGCAAATTGGGCACTTTGTTTGCAGGTTGGCTGCGGCTCGCAGTGCGCGCCCGTCCAGGCAAGCACGAACGCGAGCATGAATCCGACCGATATGAACAGCAATGTCGCGGCGACGCATCCCAAAGCGGCTCCGCCGCTTCGCACAATCGCTTTTTCGTCCATGTCCAATGGCTAGCGCGCTTCCTTCGTCAGGCAAGAAGCAAGTGGATGTCAGCGGCACGTCCCCTTCAGCCCGCGACCATGATGATAGCGCACGTCGCGCGGGAGGAAGTCCGGAAACCGGCACCCGAACATGTGGGTGGCCCGCGCGCCGGCAAAGATCGCGCGCGCGCTGCTCTGCGGCTTCAGGTCATAACTGCCGACCTGCCCGCGCGCGCAGTCGAAATAGGTGTCGCGTTCGCGCTGTGGCGGCCCTGTGACGCACATGAACACCACTACGCGATAATCGCAGCGGTTTTCGAGCGTGCCGATCGTTCCCGAAGCGGGTTGCACCGTCCGGACGCACGCGCTGACATCGTCTCCACCGGGGGACAGGAACGCGAGCGCAAGCAACGGGAAGATAGAGGACATCCCGCCATTCTGCCACGGGTCGGCGCCCCAAGCTAATGTTGCGGGCCCGTAAGAATCGCTGAACTTTGGTGCGGCCTCCTACTTCCCATCTAGTGGCGCGAAGCGAACCCACGGAAATCCGCCGGTCCGCAGATTGGCACGCGCCGTGCAAACCCGCGGCGCAGGAGGACGTGATGAGACGATCGAATGGATATGGCGCGGGCGGGGCGGTGGCGGTCGCCTTCGCAACGCTACCGCTGCTGGTGATGAGCTGGGTCGGCTACGAAAGCGCGCTGACCGCGTTCGCGTGAGGGCTGCACGTTCAATGCTGGCGTTCATCTGATCTACCCTGTCCGATGCGCGATCTGCCGGTCCCGACCCTGAAACCAACTCTTTCCATCCGTCGCGTGACGGACGCGCGGCAGTCGCGAAGCTGTCGCGTTCCCCTCGCGTCGGGGTCGCTTTCGCCGAAAAACACTGCATTTCTGTCAGCTTTGTCGGACACGCCGCTTGACCGCCCGATCACCGGCAATAGGTTGCGGTCACCCCGTAACCGGAGAAACCAATGCGCCGTTCGTCGCTGATCGCCCTGCCGCTGCTGTTCGCAGCCCCCCTTGTCCATGCCAGCCCGGAGTCCCAGCCGACGATGACCGCCCCGATCACCTATCCCGAAACCCGCCGCGTCGATGTCGTTGACGAGGTGTTCGGGGAAAAGGTCGCCGATCCCTATCGCTGGCTCGAAAACGACGTCCGCAACGACAAGGAGGTCGCCGCCTGGGTCGAAGCGCAGAACAAGGTGACGGACGCCTATCTCGACACGCTGCCGGGCCGCGACATCTTCCAGGCGCGGATCAAGCAGCTGTTCGACTATGAGCGCTTTGGTGTCCCGACCCGCAAGGGCGGGCGCTATTTCTACAGCCACAATAGCGGCCTTCAGAATCAGAATGTGCTGTGGGTGCGCGACAGCCTCGAGGGTGAAGCGCGGGTGCTGATCGACCCCAATGGCTGGGCCAAGGACGGCGCTACCGCGCTCTCCGAATGGGTACCGTCGGAGGACGGCAAGCTACTCGTCTATGGCATTCAGGACGGCGGGTCGGACTGGCGGACGGTGAAGGTGCTCGACGTCGCCACCGGCAAGACGCTGGACGACGAGGTCAAGTGGATCAAGTTCAGCGCGCTGTCCTGGGCGAAGGACGGATCGGGCTTCTATTATTCGCGCTTTCCCGAGGTGAAGGAGGGCGAGACCTTCCAGGCACTCAACGAGAATCAGGCAGTCTATTTCCACAAGCTCGGCACGACGCAGGATCAGGACCGTCTGATTTACGCGACCCCTGACCACCCCAAGCGCGGCCATTTCGCGCAGGTCACCGATGACGGCGGCTGGCTGGTCATCACCACGACCGAGGGGACCGACAACCGCTACGAGATCACGATCCTGAACCTCAAGGATCCCGCCGCCAAGCCGCGGACGATCATCAAGGGGCTGGAGAATGACTGGAGCCTCGCCGGCAATGTCGGATCGCGCTTCTTTTGGACGACGGACAAGGGGGCCGCGCGCAAGAAGGTCGTGACGATGGATGTCGCTGCGGCAAATCCGGTCGCGACCGACCTTATTCCCGAGGACGCGGCGACGATGGAAGGCGCCGGGATCGTCGGCGGCCAGCTGTTCGTCAGCTATCTGGTCGATGCGAAGGACGAGATGCGCCGCTATGCCCTCGACGGCAAGCTGCTGGGCAAGGTCGACACTCCCGGCATCGGCAGCATTGCCGGGTTCAGCGGCGATCCGGACGAGAGCGAGGCTTTCTATGCCTTCACCAGCTTCAACATGCCGACCACCGTCTATCGCTACGACGTCAAGTCCGGCAAGGCGACGACCTGGGCACAGCCGAAGGTCGATTTCGATCCCAGCAAATACGGCGTCGAGCAACGTTTCTTCACGTCGAAAGACGGCACCAAGGTCCCGATGTTCATCGTCAAGCGCAAGGATGTGACCGGTCCCGCGCCGACCTTGCTCTGGGCCTATGGCGGGTTCAATATCAGCTATGGCCCTGCCTTTTCGGCGGCGCGGCTGGCGTGGATGGAGCAGGGCGGCGTCTTCGTTCTCGCCAACATTCGCGGCGGCGGCGAATATGGCAAGGCGTGGCACGATGGCGGACGGCTGAAGAACAAGCAGAATGTGTTCGACGATTTCATCGCCGCGGGCGAGTATCTGATCGCCCAGAGGATTACGAAGAAGGACGGCCTCGCCATTCAGGGCGGATCTAATGGCGGTCTTTTGGTCGGGGCGGTGACCAATCAGCGCCCGGACCTGTTTGCGGCGGCGCTGCCCGCCGTCGGCGTGATGGACATGCTTCGCTTCGATCGCTGGACCGCGGGCCGCTATTGGGTCGACGATTACGGCTATCCGTCGAAGGAAGCGGACTGGAAGGTGCTGCGGGCCTATTCGCCTTATCATAACATTCAGTCGGGCAAGACCTATCCGGCGATCCTCGCGACCACGGCCGATACCGACGACCGCGTGGTGCCGGGCCACACCTTCAAATATACCGCCGCACTCCAGGCCGCTGATATCGGTCCAAAGCCGCACCTCGTTCGCATCGAAACCCGCGCCGGACACGGATCGGGCAAACCGACCGACAAGATCATCGAGGAAACCTCAGATCTCTGGGCGTTTGCGGCGAAGTGGACCGGGCTCCAGGTGAAGCCGGTCGAATGACGTGACCCGCGTCGGCGGTGCGAGCAAGAGGTAAACGCAACCCGTTGTAGAAACCCCATAGCATTTTCCCGATATGGGCGGGGGAGGCGGCGCGTGGCAGTATGGCAACTGTCAGTGGAGACGTGCCATGTACCTTCCCCGCGAGATCAAATCCCCCGACACCTTCGACGTGCGCGAGCCCGAGCTGGTGGATGACCGGATGCCTGCGGGTGCCGGGTTTCTGATCATCGTCTGTGCGTCGCTCCTCTTCTGGTTGCTCGTGCTGCTGACCTTCACGATGGCCTGACGCGCGTCACGGTAGCCGGGTCACCTTCAGCACCCGGATCTTCGGTTCCAGCATCTGCCCCTTCATCACCCCCTCGCCGGCGGTGGGGGAGGTGGGGGCGTCCAGAATCTTCCACACGACGTCCATCCCCTCGACCACTCGGCCGAATGCGGCGTAGCCGAGATTGTCGCCCGGCTTGCTGGGGTCGGCGTCGAGCGAGGGCTGGTCCCCGACGCTGATCGTAAACTCCCCGCGCGCCGTTCCAGGAGCCAGTCGCGCGACGGAGATCGCGCCGTTGAGGTGCTTGACCCGGGTCTGGGTCGTCGGCTCGTGCTTGATCGGGGGAAGGATGCGCTTGGGCTGATTGTCCACTCCGAACTGGACGAAGCCGAACTTGTCCGCGACCTTGACCGTTCGATAGAAATAGGTGCCATCGAGCCGCTTCTGATCGGCGTAGCGCAGGAAATTGCGCGCGGTGATCGGTGCGCGCTCGGTTTCCAGCTCCAGCACGATGCGGCCCATGCTGGTGTCGATCGCCACCTTCTGCGTCGCAGGCTTTGGCGTTACCGATGGGGCCGGGGCCGGGGCGCTCTGGGCGAGCGCGGCGGCGGGGAGCAGCAGGGCTGCGGCGAGCAGGGAGCGGCGGAGTGTCATGCCGCCAGTCTGCCGAGCGCGCCGCGCGGCTTCAACCGGCTTTCGTCCACAACAGAATCGCTTTGCTGGCAGAGCCGCGCGCACCCCCCATGTTGCCTTTGGCGGTGCCGACCCCCTAGATGCGGCACCGCCACCCCGTCTGGGGACAGTTTCAGGAAAGCCGAATGACCGCCACCCACTCCACCCGAATGCTGATCCTCGGCTCCGGTCCTGCCGGCCTGTCCGCCGCCATCTATGGCGCGCGCGCCGGACTCGCGCCGATCGTCGTTCAGGGCGTCCAGCCGGGCGGCCAGCTGACCACCACCACCGATGTCGAGAATTACCCCGGCTTTCGCGAGGTGATCCAAGGGCCGTGGCTGATGGAGGAGATGCAGGCGCAGGCCGAGCATGTCGGCGCGCAGATGATGTACGACATGATCGTCGACGTCGATCTGACGCAGCGCCCGTTCCGGCTGACTGGTGACAGCGGTACCATCTATGTCTGCGACACGCTGGTGATCGCCACCGGCGCACAGGCCAAATGGCTGGGGCTGGACAGCGAAGAGGCGATGAAGGGCAAGGGCGCGAGCGCCTGTGCGACGTGCGACGGCTTCTTCTATCGCGGCAAGAAAGTCGCGGTGATCGGCGGCGGCAACACCGCGGTCGAGGAGGCGCTGTACCTGACCAATCACAGCCATGACGTGACGCTGATCCACCGCCGCGACACGCTGCGCGCCGAGAAGATCCTGCAGGAGCGGCTGTTCGCCAATCCGAAGATCACGGTGCTGTGGAACAAGGAAGTCGTCGAGTTCGTCGGCGGCGGCGATCCCGAGGGGCTGGTCGCGCTGAAGCTCAAGGACTCGGTGACGGGCGATTTGTCGCAGATCGATGTCGAAGGCGGCTTCGTCGCGATCGGCCATCATCCGGCGACCGAGCTGTTCCGCGGGCATCTGGAGCTGGACGAGGACAGCTATATCACCGTCGAGACGGGCACGACGCGGACCAGCGTGCCCGGCGTGTTCGCGTGCGGTGACGTGATGGACAAGGTGTATCGCCAGGCGATCACCGCGGCGGGGACGGGGTGCATGGCCGCGCTCGACGCCGAGCGCTTCCTGGCCGAGGCCGATTTCGAGGCGGTGGCGCAAGCGGCGGAGTGATCGCCCGAAACTGACGAAGTTGCGGTCAACGGGGTCGATTCTGTCAGCTTCGGCCTCTGACGTGGAAATCGATTCCGGTATCCGCGCGCGCCGCCGCGTGGAAGTTGACACTGAGTTGACACTATCGGCGCGTTCTGGCCCGGCGGGACCATGGCCCATGTCGGGCGGATCGGTCCGGGGCAGGCGAGTCGGGTGCGCATTGACCAGTTTATGCGCTCAACCGGGCCTTGTAGGAAAGTTGTTTGTGGCGGGCTGCCGCTTGCGGGCCGGGCAGGATCATGTCGGGCGGCAGGACGTTGAGGGTCCATGCCCGTCCTGACCCGCTTCGTTTTCGCGCTGGCGCTGCTGCCGATCCCGTTGATCGGATGCAACGCCGCGCCGGCCCCTTCTCAAGTTCCGAGGAGCGAGGGCCAACCGTCGGCAAGGGTTGCCAAGACCGGTCTGGACGCAGCGCGGATGGCGCAGACCGTGGCGGCGGCGGAACGGCTGCCGCGATTGCGATCGCTGCTGGTGCTGCGCGATGGCGAGACGCTGGCGGAACATCGCTTCAATGGCGGGCCCCCGCTCGACCGGCCGGTGAACATCAAGTCGGCGTCGAAATCGGTGCTGTCGGCGCTGGCGGGGATCGCGATCGCGCGCGGGGTGCTGGAGGGTGCGGAGCAGCCGGTGGTGTCGGTGCTGGAGGCCGATGCGCCCGCCAATCCCGATCCGCGGCTGGTGCAGCTGACATTGGGCAATCTGCTGTCGATGCAGGCGGGGCTGGAGCGCACGTCCGGCCCCAATTACGGGCGCTGGGTGACCAGCCCGAACTGGGTGCGCTATGCGCTGTCGCGGCCGTTCGTCGATGCGCCGGGCGGGGGGATGCTCTATTCGACCGGGAGCAGCCACCTTGTCTCCGCGATGCTGACGCGGGCGAGCGGGCGCAGCACGCTGGAGCTGGCGCGCGACTGGCTGGGCGGGCCGCTGGGGATCACCATCCCGCCCTGGCCGCGCGATCCGCAGGGGGTGTATTTCGGCGGCAACGACATGCTGATGAGTCCGCGCGACCTAGCGCGGTTCGGCGAGCTGTATCGGCTCGGCGGCGTGGTTGGCGGCAAACGTATCCTGCCTGCCGAGTGGATCGCGGCCAGCTGGACCCCGCGCACGACGTCGCCGTGGAGCGGTGAGGACTATGGCTATGGCTGGTTCGTCAGCGAGATGGGCGGGCATCCGGTGCGCTATGGCTGGGGCTATGGCGGGCAGATGCTGTACATCGTGCCGAGCCTGAAGCTGACGGTCGTCATGACGTCGCAGTCGGATGCCGCGCGCGAGGGCGGGCATATCGATGCGCTGCACCGGCTGCTGGCGGAGGGGGTGATTCCGGCGGCCGAGGCGGGGGCGGGCTAAATCTGGCGATCACTGTCGGCGAATCAGCTATCGCCTTCCCGTGTGATGCGCGACCGTCGATACTTTGGTAGGACGCCCCGCACGGCGCTTCAATGGTGGGAGCCATATCATGCACGCAGTGGTGGTCGCTATAGCTCTTGCGACGCAGGTCCTTCCGACCGATGGCATCGCGCCGAGCACGGCAGATGGGATCTTCCAGGAGGCCGTCGGCCACTGGGGCAATTCCGGGTCGGATGCGGCGATGGTGATAATCGAAGACGCTCGCACGCGACGGCAACAACTGATCTGCGTCGATGTTGGCGCGCTCGGAAAAGCAGTCGCGCTCGAGCATGATATGGCGTGGTGGCCGGGCCATATGGAGCACGTCACCCAGCGCATGCGATTGCAACGGGATCGCCATTTCGTCTTCGCCAAAGAGGACGCGTTGAAGGTGATCGGCCAAGACCGGGATTATATCGACTTCGACGTGCCGCTCTGCGCGTTAATCCGCGATAATGTGTACGCTTTTCGCGGTGATTGGCCCCCCACGCTCTTTGTCGGACAATTGCGCAAACAGTGAAGCGGCCCCCGCTCGTCCGGCGACGAGCTAAGAAGCGTGGAAATCCAGCGCCTTCAGCACCCGCTCCACCAGCCATGCCTTGTCTTGCGGCCGGGCGAAGCTGTGGCTGTCGGTGGGGCAGGTTTCTAGGGTGGCGCGGGTGCGGGCCGTCTTGAACGCGTCGCCTTTCCAGTGGTCGGCGAAGGCGAGGGCGGTGTTGTCGCGTTCGGCGAGCAGGATCGTCACCGGGATCCTGGTGGCTGCCAGTGCGGTCCCGAGGCGGGCGGGAAGGCTGGTGGGTTGTCGAGATTGTTTCGACGATACCTTTGCCAAGCCACTGACAAGTTTACCGATATTAACCCCGCCGGTGACCAAGCGGAGGAGCTCCCGTGGGTTCTTCAGCTTCTCGACATAGCGCGAGCGGATCGCGGCGGCGGGGGGGAGATCGTCACCTTTCCCGTCGGGTTCGATCGTCCAGGGGTTGGTCAGGATCAGCGCGTCGATCGGCGCCTTGTCATGAAACAGGATCAGCGCGCTGGCCGCGTCGCAATTGCCGAAGGCGACGAGGCGGGTGAGGTGCGGGCAGTCGCGGCGAAAGGCGGCGACGGCTTCGGAAATATCCTGAGCCGTCGACTCGAAGTCGTTGTTTTCGCCCGTCGAATCGCCGATTCCGCGGCGGTCGTAGCGGAACACGGGGTGGCCCTGTGCCGCGACCGTGGCGGCGAGTTCGGCCATGCCGCGATGCGCGCCGATGCGAATCTCGTTGCCGCCCGAGACGATCAGCAGGCCGGTGGTGCCGGGCGCGTCGTCGAGCGTCGCGATCAGCGTCTCACCCGCGCAGCGGAAGCGCTTCAGGCTTCGCATGTCGCGACCCATTGGGCGATGTCCTCGGCAAGGCGTTCGGCGAATTCGGGGTCGTTGTCCGGCTCGGCACGGCGCCACAGCGGGCTTCCGGGGAGCTTGGCGTCGGCGGGGCGTGCCTCGGTTTCGAGGCGGACGGTGCGCACGGCAGTGGTCGCCGGGACTGCGGTGGCGAGTTCGGCCAACATCGCCGGTGCGACCAGATTGCCCGCCAGTTCGACCGGCGCGGTCGCGGTGTCGAGGCTGGCGGGATCGAACGCCTCGCCGGATTCGCGGGACGAGGCCTGGCGCGCGCGGACGAGTTCGCGCCGCAGATCGGCGCCGGTCATGGGCGCGAGATGATAGCGCGCGACGACAAGCGCCGAGCCGTCGAGCAGCGTGCCGCTGCGGATCGCGAGACTGTAGGCCGATCGGCGCAGGCTGGCGACGCCGGCGGCGAAGGCTTCGCTCAGCGTGGCGAGCGTGGCGTTATGGGTCGGGACGAGGCTTTCCCCCTGGCCCGGAAGATCGGGCAGGGCGCCTGCGATGCCGCGGTCGGCGAGCGCGCGCAGGACCGTTACCGCGAAGGTGCGGGTGCGGTTGGCTTCCTCGAACAAGGGCAGGGCGACGACCACGACCGGGCCGGACGACGGGCCGAAGCGGAGCATCGCCTCCCGCCCGCCGGGCCAGTCATAGGCGTCGAACGCGATCAGGTGAGCGCCTTGGCAGCGGAGAATTGTACCAGCGCGCCGAACGTTTCGAGCATCTCGCCATCGACCTCGTCATCGTCGATCACGATGCCCAGGCGATCCTCGATCTCGGTCAGCACGCCTGCAACCGCCATCGAGTCGAGTTCGGGCAGCGCGCCGAACAGCGGCGTCGCTTCGTCGAACGTCGCGGCGCGCGCGGCGTCGATCCCCAGCACGTCGCGCAGCACGCCGCGCACGGTTTCCTCGACCTCGTGATATCCGTCAGGCTGCACGGCCCCAATTCCCCGGTTGTTTTGCGCCCGTTACGCGCTGGACGCCGGGATGCCAAGTGCTGCACCTGCTAAGACGCAATAGACACTGTATCGTTAACCGATGCGCGATATGCAGGCGCGATGGTTGAATTGGACCCGACCCCCTATCCGATCGATGCGCTGACGAAGCGTGGCGCACCCGAGGCGATCGCGCTGGAGGATCGCGCCGGGACGCTGATCTATGCCGAGCTGGAGGTGGCGGTGGCCGCGCTGGCGCTGTGGCTGCGCGGTCAGGGGCTGGAGCCGGGGGATCGCGTCGCGACCTGGCTGCCCAAGACGCGCCATGCGTGCGTGATGCCGCTGGCGGCGGCGCGCGCGGGATTGGTGCATGTGCCGGTCAACCCGGTGCTCAAGCGCGCGCAGGTGGCGCATATCCTGGCCGATAGCGGCGCGCGGCTGTTGCTGACGCAAGGAGCGCGGGCGGGGACGCTGGAGGATGGCGACGTGCCCGCGGGGTGTCGCGTCGTGTTCGAGGGCGATGCGCCGCTGGCGGGCGGAGGGCTTGGCTTTGCCGAGCGCGATCCGCAGGCGCTGGCGGCGATCCTCTATACCTCCGGATCGACCGGGCGGCCCAAGGGGGTGATGCTGAGCCATGCCAATCTGTGGCTCGGCGCGATCAGTGTTGCCCATTATCTGAAGGTAACGCCGGACGACCGCGTGCTGGGCGTGCTGCCGCTGAGCTTCGATTATGGACAGAACCAGCTGTTCTCGACTTGGGCCGCTGGCGGTCGGGTGGTCCCGCTCGACTATCTGACCGCGCGCGACGTCATCAAGGCGGTGGACCGGCATGACGCCACCACCATCGCCGGGGTGCCGCCGCTGTGGACGCAATTGCTGGAGGCAGAGTGGCCGGAAGCGGTGGCGGGGAAGCTGAAGCGGCTGACCAATTCGGGCGGAGCGCTGACGGTCGGGATGGTGCGGGGCTTGCGCGCGCGGTTTCCGAAGGCGGACCTGTATCCGATGTACGGGCTGACTGAGGCGTTTCGGTCGACCTATCTCGACCCGTCGCTGGTGGATGCGCATCCCGAATCGATGGGGCAGGCGATCCCCTTTGCCGAGATCATGGTGGTGCGTCCCGACGGGACGCGCACCGATCCGGGCGAGCCGGGCGAACTGGTCCATGCCGGGCCGCTGGTCGCGCAAGGCTATTGGCAGGATGCGGAGCGGACCGCGTTGCGCTTCAAGCCTGCGCCCGTGCACTCCCGCTATGGCGGGATGGCGGTGTTTTCGGGCGATACGGTGGTCGAGGGCGCGGATGGGCTGTTGCGCTTTGTCGGGCGCGATGACGAGATGATCAAATCGTCGGGCAACCGGATCAGCCCGACCGAAGTCGAAGAGGCCGTGCTGGCCGGGAGCGAGGCGCGCGAGGCGGTGGCGCTGGGCGTGCCCGATCCGCGGCTGGGGCAGGCGGTGGTGGTGATCGCGGTGGCGCGGGGTGACACTGAGGCTGCGGAAGTGGCGTTGCGTGAGCGGCTGCGGCGCGAACTGCCCGCCTTCATGCAGCCGACGACCTATCTGTGGCGCGATTCGCTGCCGCGGAATGCGAACGGAAAGCTCGACCGGAGCGGACTCAAGGCCGAACTGGCGTGAAGCGTTGGACCGTCCGGGCCGCGCTCCTGGCGATCCTGTGTCTGGGGGCATGGCAGTTCTGGTTGAATTCGAAGCCGCGCGTGCCGGTTTTCCCGCAGGCTTATGCCGGATGCTATTCCGACGGAACGGCAATGATAATCCTGCGCGCGGATTTGACCATGCGTGCGGGAGCCGTCGAGGGCCGATACTATTTCCTGCGCGGCGAGGCCGGTGTGCGACCGGACGCCATCGTCCCCCAGGGCGTGCTTGCCAGAAACGCAGGCGGACGGGTGGACTTCGTCGCGTCGAATGCACCGGGCCGCTGGTATCTTGAGCGCGGCACGGCATTACGGATACCGGGGAGCAAGGGCGTGCATGAGTTTGCGAAGGTGGCGTGCGGGGTGAAATCATGAAGCCGATGGGGCCGATCCCGCCCTATTTTGCGGGGCAGAGCGGTGACTTGCGGATCGCGGGACGGTCGGCGAGCGACTGGGTGGCGGAGGCGGGGACACCGGTGTTCGTCTATGACACCGCCATCGTGCGCGAGCGGATCGGGCAGCTGCGGGCGGCGCTGCCGCGCGCGGTGGAGATTCATTTTGCGATCAAGGCCAATCCCTTACCGGCGTTTCTGGAAATAGTTTCTCCGCTGGTCGGTGGCCTCGACGTCGCGTCGGGGGGCGAGCTGGCCAAGGCGCTGGCGGTCAAGGATGCAGCGCATGTGAGCTTTGCCGGACCGGGCAAGCGCGATGTCGAGCTGGAGGCGGCGATCGTTGCCGGGGCCACGCTGAACCTGGAGTCCGAAGGGGAGGCGGATCGGGCGCTGGCGATCGCAGAGCGGCTGGGCGTGACGCCGAAGCTGGCGGTGCGGGTCAATCCGTCGTTCGAGCTGAAAGGCTCAGGCATGAAGATGGGTGGGCGCCCGTCACCATTCGGGATCGACGCCGCCCGGGTGCCTGCGCTGGTCAGACGCCTGATCGCCGCAGGGGCGGACTGGCGGGGGTTCCATATCTTTGCGGGGTCGCAGGCGCTGGACAGCGACGCGATCTGCGAGACGCAGGCGGCGACCGTCGGGCTGGCGCGCGAGCTGGCCGAGGCGGCGGGGGCGCGGGCGCCTTTGGTGAATATCGGCGGCGGATTGGGCATTCCCTATTTCGCGGGCGATGTGCCGGTGGATATCGGGCTGGTCGGCGAGCGGCTGGCGGAGGCGATCGAGCCCGATCAAGCCTATGCGATCGAACTGGGGCGCTGGATCGCGGGCGAATGCGGCGTCTATCTGACGCGGATCGTCGACCGGAAGGTGAGCGGGGAAGAGACGTTCCTGATCTGTGACGGCGGGCTCAACCATCAGCTGGCGGCATCGGGCAATTTCGGAACGGTGGTGCGGCGCAACTATCCGATCGCGATTGCCGGGAAGATGGGCATAGCGGCGGACGAAACCGTGTCGGTGGTCGGCCCGCTCTGCACCCCGCTCGACCGGCTGGGGGACAAGGTAGCGCTGCCGCACGCGGAGCCGGGCGATGTCGTCGCGTTGTTTCTGGCGGGGGCCTATGGCGCCAGCGCCAGTCCCGCCGCGTTTCTGGGCCATGGTCCGGCGGCGGAGATCGTCGCCTAGGCGGCAAACCACCCGGTGCGCAGGAAATCGGTGCGGCGATAGTCGGCATAGCCCTGCCACCCCTCTTCCAGCGTGGCGCGTGCCTGGGCGAAGTCCATGCCGAGCGGCAGGAAGACCAGCTGGGCGAGCGCGGTGCAGAGCAGGCCCCACCACGCCAGAACCTCGAACTCATGGATCAGCGCGAGCGCGTCGCAGGCAAGCATGGGAAGGAACATGACCCAGGCGAGGATGCACCATTCGTTGCGCAGATAGCGGCTGCCGATGATGAAGGCAGCGAGGTGCTGGGCGAGGTTGACCCAGGGGGCCGGAACGCCGAGCCAGAAGGCATATTCGCCGGTCAGCCAGCTGAGAACGATGACGCGCGCTAGGGGGCTGAACGGGGCGACGAACAGCCCCGCCAGCAAGATGCCGAGATAATAGAGATGGCCCGGCCCCATGCGCGCGCGCCTTTAGTTCGGATTGGGCGGCGGGGGCGGCGGCGGCGGCGAAGGCGAGGGCGCAGGGGCCGGCGGTGGGGGAGGCGAGGGCGGCCAACCGCCATGCTGGCCATCACCGCCGCTCATCGCTTCGTAACCGTAACGCATGCGTTTTCTCCCCGCAGTTGCTCTGTGGATATAGCGCAAGCGCAACCTGTTTTCAGCCGGATTCTGCGGGTTCCGCGCGGATGCCGGTCGATGAGGTTCCTAACGGTATCTTTACCTCCGCGCCCCATAGCAAAGCGGTTGTTCGCGCACGCACCGACGGGACGCCGGAGGGCTGGAGCGCGCAAGGAGGTTCGAGAGTCATGCGTTTGGGACATGCCGGAAAGGTCTTGGCGCTATCGCTGATCGCGATGGTGCTTTCGAGCTGCATGGGCGGCGCGAATCGCCCAGAGCTGCCGCCCACCGCCTTTGTCGCGAGCCGTGAGGGGCCGGGCGAGGAATATGTCATCGGCCCGCTCGACACGCTCCAGATTTTCGTATGGCGCAACCAGGAATTGTCGGCCGAGGTACAGGTGCGCCCCGACGGCCGTATCACCACCCCGCTGGTGAGCGACATGCCCGCCGTGGGCAAGACGCCCGCGATGCTGGCCGACGACCTCAAATATGCGCTGGGCGAATATATCAAGGACCCGATCGTGTCGGTCGTGGTGAAGAGCTTCTCCGGCACCTTTGGCCAGCAGATCCGCATCGTTGGCGCGACCGAGAAGCCCGCATCGATCCCGTATCGCGCCAACATGACGCTGCTCGACGCGATGATCGCGGTGGGGGGGCTCAGCGAATTCGCCGCGGGCAATCGCGCCCGGCTGGTGCGGTTCGACAAGAATGGCGGACGGCAGCGCGAATATCGCCTGCGGCTGTCCGACCTGCTCAAAAACGGGGACACGAGCGCGAACGTCCGGCTGGAGCCGGGCGACGTGATCATCATCCCCGAAAGCATGTTTTAAGGAGTCGCGCCCGGTGGGGGGACTTTGGACCGAGATCAGGACGGCGCTTCACGGCGTTTGGCAACGTC
Source organism: Sphingomonas suaedae (assembly GCF_007833215.1). NCBI lineage: Bacteria > Pseudomonadati > Pseudomonadota > Alphaproteobacteria > Sphingomonadales > Sphingomonadaceae > Sphingomonas > Sphingomonas suaedae. Next base: position 1,153,533 of record NZ_CP042239.1, on the reverse strand, counting down.
GCTGGATCGCCGTGGCCGTCGCCTGGGCATTGTGCCTTGCGGGCTGGCTGGTCGTGTCGCAAATCCCCAACCAGTTCGAAAGCCGCGCGCGCATCTTCGTGCAGCTGCGCCAGATCCTGCCGGGCGAGGGGATCGCGACGCAGCAGGAGCAGCAGAAGGACATCGACCGCGTCCGCACGACGCTGGCGAGTGCGGTGAACCTCGAAAAGGTCGTGCGCGGCACCGACCTGGCCAATACGGTCGCGACCGACCGTGATGTCGCCGATCGCGTCGGTACGCTTCAGAAGCATATCAAGATCACCGCGCAGCAGGACAATCTGTTCGAGATTACCGCGACGGCCGATAGCGGAAAATTGTCGCGCGCGATTGTCCAGAAGCTGATCGACATCTTTGTCGAGGACAATCTGGGCACGATGCGCGACGAGGCGAGCCAGTCGCTCACCTTCCTCGACCAGCAGCTCGCCCAGCGGCAAAAGGCGCTGCAGGAGGCCGAGGCCAAGAAGGCGGATTTTCAGGACCGCTATCTCGGCTCGTTGCCCGGCACCGGCACGCTTGCCGAACGCCTGTCGGCGGCGCGCGCGCAACTGGCGCAGGTCAATTCGGAGCTGGCGGCGGCGCAGAGCAGCCTTGCCGCGGTGAACGGGCAGATGGCCGGGACCTCGGCAACGGTCGCAGGTGCGGGCGGCGGCGCGGTCGCGGGTCCGGCGCGGGCACGGCTCGCGGCGATCCAGGGCCAGCTTGCCGAAGCACGCTCGCGCGGCTGGACCGACAATCACCCGGACGTGATCGCGCTCAAGAGCCAATTGTCTGCGGCCCAGGCCGCGGCAAAGCGCGAGCCGGTCTATTCGGGCGGTGGTGGCTCCAGCGCCAACCCCCTCTATCTTAGCCTGCGCGCGATGCAGGCGGACAAGGCGGCCCAGGTCGCGGCGCTGACCAATCGCAAAGCACAGATCGAGGCCGACATGGCGGCGATCGACCAGAAGATTGCGGGCGATCCGGCCGCAGCGCAGGAACAGGCGGAGATCGACCGCAATTATCAGGTGATGAAGGCGGCCTATGACAAGCTGCTCGCCGATCGCGAACAGGTGAAGCTGCGCAGCCAGGCGGCGAGCCAGACCGACGCAGTGAAGTTCAGTGTGATCGATCCGCCCACCGCGCCGCGCGCCCCGACCGCGCCCAACCGGATGCTGTTGCTGACCGGCGTGCTGGTCGTCGGGCTGGGCGGCGGCGTGGCCGCAGCGTTCGGTCTCAGCCAGATCGCCGGAACCTTTCCGACCGCCGGTCGGCTGGAACGGGCAAGCGGGATGCCGGTGATCGGATCGATCGGCGAGGTCGTGACCGCCGCGCAGGCGAGCCTGCGCCGCAAGAGATTGCAGATGTTTGCGGCGGCTACTGCGGGATTGCTGGTCGCCTGGGTCGCGCTGTTGGGGCTGGAAATGGCCCAGCGCGGCATGGCGGCGTGAGGGGGACAGGATGAACGATCAGACCCCCAAGCGACTGCGCGGATCGCTGCTCGAACGGGCGGCGGCGCAATATGCCCTGTCGCCGAAACCGGCTCCGGCGCTCCAGCCTGCGGCGCCTAAACCTTCCGCCCCGCCGGTCCAGCGTGCGGCCGCGCCGGTGTTCGACCGGGTGGAGGCGCCCCGCGCCCCGCTGCTGCGCCCCGAAGCCGATGCGGTGGCACCGGAGGGCGCACCAGAGAGCGGGCGGCGCCGGATTGCGATCGACCGCACGAAGCTGGCGGAGCACGGCATGTTGGTGCCGGGCGCGACCGTTACCGCGCTGGCCGAGGAATTCCGGCTGGTGAAGCGCCAGCTGCTCAACACCGCGCGCCAGATTCGCGCGACAGGCGCGGCAGATGCCGACGATCGGTCGCGGATGATCCTGGTCTGCTCGGCCAAGCCCGATGACGGCAAGACATTCTGCGCGATCAACCTCGCGCTCTCCATGGCGGCAGAGAAGGATGTCGAAATCCTGCTGGTCGATGCCGATTTCGCGAAGCCGGACGTCCTCAACCGCTTCGGCGCGCCCGACGGGCCGGGACTGCTCGACGTGCTGACCGGCGCCGTGGCGAACGCGGAAGCCTGCGTGATCGACACCGATGTTCCGCAGCTCTCGGTGCTGCCCGCCGGCACGCGCAGCGTCGCCGATACCGAATTGCTGGCCAGCGAGCGCGCCGACGCGATCCTGGACGGACTGGCGGCGGCCAATCCGCGCCGCATCGTCATCTTCGATTCGCCGCCGATCCTGGCGGCATCGCCCGCGAGCGCACTCGCCAGCCATGTCGGGCAGGTGATGCTGGTGGTGCGCGCCGATCGCACGACCGAGAGCGAGTTGCGGGAGGCCGTCGCGCTGCTCGACGGGTGCGAGCATATCCAGCTGTTGCTCAACAGCGTGTCATTCCAGCCGGGGGGGCGTCGCTTCGGCAACTACGGCGCCTATTACGGGGAGCCGGACCAATGAGGCTGATCGCCGCGGCGTGCGCCGCCACTGCCATGATCGTCGTCCCGGCGACTGCCAAGGACCGGCGGACCTCGATCGAACCCTATATCGATGCGGGGCAGGTGATCGTCGCCGATCTTTCGGGCGGAGGCGAGGTGCTGACCTACTCGACCGTCGGCGTCGGGGTCGATGCGGCGATCCAGTCGCGCCGGGTCGAGGTGCAGCTTTCGTACAAGTATGAGCGCCGCTTCGATTACCAGAAGGACGTCGCCGATGGCGACACGCATAGCGGCCTGGCCCGCGCGGCGGTGAAGGTCGCCCCGGGCTTCACGGTCGAGGGTGGTGCGCTGGCGACGCGCGCGCGCAGCGACATTCGCGGTGACGCGCCGGTCAATCTGGCGGGCAATGTCCGCAATACCAGCCAGGTCTATTCGGCCTATGCCGGCCCCACCTTTCACACCGGCGACGGTCCGGCGAGCCTGAGCGCCGCCTATCGTTTCGGCTATACCAAGGTCGAGGCGCCATCGATCCCGAGCATCGATCCCGCCGATCCGCCGGTCGATCTGTACGACAGCTCGACCAGCCATCTCGCGCAGGTGCGCGCCGGGGTGAAGGCGGGGACGATCCTGCCGGTGGGCCTCAGCGTCGCGGGTGCATGGCAGCGCGAAGAGGGCAGCCAGCTCGACCAGAAATATGACGGCAAATATGGTCGCGCCGACGCGGTGCTACCGGTCGGGCGCGGGCTCGCCGTGGTCGGCGGTGTCGGCTATGAGAAGATCGAGATCACCCAGAAGGACGCGCTGCGCGACGGATCGGGCAATATCGTGCGCGACGGGGCGGGGCGGTTCGTCACCGATCCCGCATCGCCGCCGCGCATCGCTTACGAGGTCGAAGGCATTTTCTGGGATGCCGGGGTGATCTATAAGCCCAGCGCGCGCTTCATGATCGAGGCGCGGGTGGGCCGCCGCTATGAGTCGATGAGCTATACCGGATCGCTCCAGTGGCAGATTTCGCGTCGTTCGGGGCTCCAGATCGGCGTCTATGATTCGGTGCAGAGCTTCGGCCGCCAGCTTGCCAGCGATCTGGCGGCGTTGCCGACCAGCTTCAACACGCCCAACGACCCGTTTGGCGGCGCGTTCGGCGGTTGCGTCTATGGCGATACCGGCGCGGCGGCGGGCAGCTGCCTGACCAACACGCTGGGGTCGATCGCCAGCGCCAATTATCGCGCGCGCGGGGTGACCGGCGTGCTGTCGATGAATGCGGGCCGGGCGACCTTCGGCCTGGGTGCGGGCTATGCCAACCGCGAATTCCTGGTGCCCGACGGCAGTTCGATCATCGCCGGGACGAGCGACGAGACCGCCTATGCGCAACTGTTCGCCGCGCGCGCGCTGAGCTCGCGCTCTGGCGTCAACGGCAATCTGTTCGTCAATTACTTCCAGAGCGGTATCCCAGGCGCGCCGCGCGTCTATGGTACCGGGGCGAACGGCACCTACTATCACAATTTCGGTCCGCTCAGCGCCACGGTTTCGGCCGGGATCGCCACGTTCGATGTCGAGGGCGAAACGAACAATACTTCGGCTCAGGGTATGCTTGGCCTGCGCTACGGTTTCTGAAGACTCTGGTCCTAGGGTGTAACGATGTACGACGACCATTATGGATTGAGCGGGAGGCCGTTCCAGCTGACGCCCGATCCGGCGTTCTGGTTCGATACCGCCACGCACAAGAAGGCGATGGCCTATCTGGGCTATGGCCTGAGCCAGGGCGAGGGGTTCATCGTCATCACCGGCGCGCCCGGCGCGGGCAAGACGACGCTGGTCGGTCACCTGATGGGGACGATCGATCCCGAGCGGCTGCACGTCATCAAGATCGTCACGACCCAGATCGAGGCCGAGGACCTGCTGCACATGGTGGCGGCGGGGCTGAACATCGACAGCACCCACCTGCTGAAGGCGCAGGTGCTGGCGGCGATCGAGAAGCAGCTGCACGCGGTGGCGCGCAGCGGGCGGAGGACGCTGCTGATCGTCGACGAGGCGCAGGCGCTGCCGATCGAAAGCCTGGAAGAGCTGCGGATGCTCTCCAATTTCCAGGCGGGCGGCTATCCGCTGCTGCAGATATTCCTGCTCGGCCAACCCGAATTTCGCGCCAAGCTCTCCGACCCGCGGCTGGAACAGCTGCGCCAGCGCGTGATCGCGATGCACGAGCTGACGCCGATGGACGAGGATGAGCTGGACGCTTATCTGATCCACCGCCTGTCGGTGGTGGGCTGGCGCGGGAAGCCGCGCTTCACCAATGGTGCGAATGCGGCGATCTATCGCTGGTCCGGCGGTATCCCGCGCAAGGTCAACCAGCTTGCCAGCCGGGTGCTGCTGTTCGGCGCGATCGAGCAGATCGACAGTTTTTCCGGCGCCGATGTCGAGGCGGTGATCGCCGATCTCGAGGGCGATATGGCGATCGAGCGGCGCGCGGTGCCGCGACCCAAGGGTGCGTCCCAGGCATTCGAGCGCGAGGCGGCGCTGCGGCGTGAGGTTTCGACCCCGGCCGCGCCTGCCGCAGCGGCGCCCGATGGGGAGCTGGCTGCGCGGCTCGCGCGGCTGGAGGCGCGGCTGGAGGAGCAGGATGCGGCGTTGCGCCGGGTGCTGACGCTGATGGTCGATTTCGTCGAGGTCGAGGACGCGCGGCCAACGCGGCGGGGAGCCGCCGCCTGACGATGGTCGCCAACGCCCTTTCGGTCGATGTCGAGGACTGGTTCCAGGTCGGCGCCTTTGAAACGGTGATCGCGCGTGACGACTGGAACGCGCTCGAACAGCGGGTCGAGGCGAATACCGATGCGGTATTGGACCTGTTCGCGCAGGGCGGGGTCAGCGCGACATTCTTCACGCTGGGCTGGGTCGCCGAGCGGCACCCCGCGCTGATGCGGCGGATCGCTGGGGCGGGGCATGAGGTCGCCAGTCATGGCTGGGACCATCAACGCGTCTTCACCATGGGGCCCGAGCAGTTTCGCGCCGATATCGGCCGGGCGCGCGCGGTGCTGGAGGATGCGACGGGACAGCGCGTCAGCGGATATCGCGCGCCGAGCTTTTCGATCGATGGCCGGACCCCCTGGGCGCATCGGGTGCTGGCGGAGGAAGGCTATGCCTATTCGTCCAGCGTCGCGCCGATCGGCCACGACCATTATGGCTGGGCCGATGCGCCGCGTCGCGCCTATCGGCCGGTCGCCGGTAGCCACCTGATCGAACTGCCGGTGACGACGGCGCGGTTCCTGGGGCGCGAAGTGACGACCGGGGGTGGGTTTTTCCGCCTGTTGCCCGCTACCGTGGTGCAGGGCGCGATCCGGCGGATGAACGACGATGGGCAGCCCGCGGTCTTTTATTTTCACCCGTGGGAGATCGATCCGGGTCAGCCGCGCGTGGCGCAGGCGTCGTTGCGATCGAAGCTGCGGCATTACAGCCGGTTGGGGGCGATGGCGGGGAAGTTGCGGACGTTGATGGCCGGACATCGCTGGGACCGGACGGATGTCGTGGTGGCGGCCGAGGCGGCGCGGATCGATGCGGGCGCACTGGCGCTGGGGGCGGCGGCATGAACGCGCCGCTGCTCGCCCGGCCCGTCGCGCTCCGGGTTGCCGATCTGGGCGACACGATCGATCGTGCGCGGATCGGCGCCTATGTCCAGGAGCATCCCGATGCTACGCCCTTTCACATGCCCGCCTGGAGCGTGGCGGTGGCCAAGGGGTGCGGACAACGGAGTCACTATCTGGTCGCCGAGCGGGGCGAACGTGGCATCGTCGGGGTCATGCCGCTAACCGAGCTGCATTCGCCGCTGTTCGGACGGGTGCTCGCCTCGGCGGGGTTCGGCGTCGGCGGGGGCATCTTGGCCGACCGGCCCGATGTGGCGCGCGCGCTGGCCGATGCCTGCTGGTCGCTGGCGCAGCGGCTGAGTTGTCCCAGCGTCGAGGTGCGCGGCGGGCCGCGACCCGGTCCCGAATGGCAGGTGGACGATAGCCATTATCTGGGCTTTGCGCGCGATCTGGCGGAGGATGATGCAGCAGAACTGCTCGCCATCCCACGCAAGCAGCGCGCAGAGGTGCGCAAGGGGCTGGAGAATGATCTGACGGTCAGCATCGGGCGCGATGCGGCGGATGTCGCGGCGCATTATGCGGTCTATGCCGAATCGGTTCGCAATCTGGGGACGCCGGTTTTTCCCCGCGCGCTGTTCACGGAAGTGTTGCACGCGTTCGCTAGTGCAGCAGATGTGCTGATTGTGCGGCGTGAGGATGTGGCGGTGTCGGCGGTGTTGAGTCTGTATTGGCGGCGCACGGTCTATCCCTATTGGGGCGGGGGCACGACCGCGGCGCGGCGGCTGCGCGCCAATGATCGGATGTATTTCGAGCTGATGCGCCATGCGCGCGAAAAGGGCTGTACGCGGTTCGATTTCGGTCGTTCCAAAACCGGGACGGGCCCCGCGGCGTTCAAGAAAAACTGGGGGTTCGAACCGACGTCGTTGACCTATTATGAACGTACCGCCGATGGCGCGGCGCCACGCGATGCCAGTCCGTTGAACCCCAAATACAAGATGCAGGTCGCGCTGTGGAGCCGCCTGCCGCTTGCGGTTGCCAACCGCGTCGGCCCGTGGATTTCGCGGGGGCTTGGCTGATGGGCGACATCCTGTTCCTGGCGCATCGCGTACCGTTCCCGCCCGACCGGGGCGACAAGATCCGGGCGTACAACATCCTGCGCTATTTGTCCGAGCGCAGCCGGGTCCATCTGATCGCCTTCGCCGACGACCCCGCGGACCTGAAGCAGAAGTCCGGTCTCGCCAAGCTGACCGGCAACCGCCAGATCGTGTGGCGCAACAAGCCGCAGCTGGTGGCGGGAGTACAGTCGATCCTGTCGCATCGACCGGTGTCGCTGACCGCATTCGACAACGCCGAGGTGCATCGCGCCGTCGCCGAGATGCTGGCACGGCACGCGATCGACACGATCTACGTCTTTTCCAGCCAGATGGCGCAATATGTGCCGATGCGTCCGCGCCAGCGGGTGGTGATGGATTTCGTCGACATGGATTCGGCGAAATTCGCCTCCTATGGCGCGTCGAGCCGGGGCTTTACCGGATGGATGATGCGGCGCGAGGCGCGGTTGCTCGCTGCGCATGAAAAAGCGGTTGCCGCGCGCGCCCATGCCAGCCTGTTCGTCAGCGAAGAGGAAGCGGCATTGTTCCGCGAGCGGACCGGCGCCGAGCGTGTCCATGCCGTGGGCAACGGGATCGACACCATGGTCTTTGATCCGGGTGCGCAGTTCAAGCGCATCGACACGATGGGCGAACTGATCGTCTTTACCGGCCAGATGGACTATCGTCCCAATTTCGAGGGCGTGACCTGGTTCGTCGAGACGATCCTGCCGCATATCCGCCTGCGCCACCCCAACGCGCGGTTCGCGATCGTCGGGCGCAAGCCGACCGATGCGGTAAAGGCACTGGCGAAACATCCCGGGGTCAACGTGACGGGCGAGGTCGCCGATGTGCGCCCCTGGTTGCACGCGGCATCGGTGGTCGTCGCGCCGCTGAAGCTGGCGCGCGGCGTGCAGAACAAGATATTGGAGGCGATGGCGATGGCCCGGCCGGTGGTGGCGTCGGGCGCGGCGGCGACCGGCATCGACCACGGCGGGACGATTGAGGTCGGCGAAACGGTCGGTGAGATTGCCGATGCGGTGAACCGCATCCTGGCCGATCCGGCGACCGCTGTTGAATTCGGCGCGCTCGCGCGGCAGCGGGTGATCGACCATTATAGCTGGGACGCGCGCCTGTCCGCGCTCGACGATATTCTGGGTCTGCGCGGGGGGCGCAGCGGCGGGCGATCGGCGCGGTCGGCGGCGGCATGACTGCGACGACGGCAGAAATCCGGTTTGCTGCGGACGGCGCGACGTTCGATGCGCGCTGGCGCAGGCACGCTGCGTTGCTCGCGGGCGTATGGGCCGCCCTGCTGTTGCTGTTCCACCGCGATGTCGGCGACCTCGCCACGATCTATTGGACCAACACCACCTTTGGGCACTGCCTGTTCGTCGCGCCGGTGGTCGGATGGCTGGTGTGGCAGCGGCGGGAGGAACTGGCCAAGGTGCCGCCCGCCGCCTGGTGGCCCGGCCTGGTGGCGGTCGCAGGCGGCGCATTCGTCTGGCTGATCGGCGATGCGGCGGGGGTGGCGCTGTTCCGTCATCTGGGACTGGTCGTAATGTTGCAGGGAGCGGTGGTCGCGCTGTTGGGACCCAATGTCGTCCGCGCGCTGCTGTTCCCGCTGGCCTATATGCTGTTTCTCGTGCCCTTCGGCGAGGCGCTGGAAAAACCGCTCCAGGATCTGACGGTTGCGATTCTGGTGCCGTTGCTCGACCTGTTCGGCGTGCCTGCGCATGTCGATGGCGTGCTGATCACCACGCCCAATGGCTATTTCGAAGTTGCCGAAGCCTGTTCGGGCGCGAAATTCGTGATTGCGATGATCGCCTATGGCGCGCTGGTCGCCAATGTCTGTTACGTCAGCTGGACGCGGCGGGCGGCGTTCATCGCGGTCGCGCTGATCGTGCCGATGATCGCCAATGGCGTTCGCGCATTCGGGACGGTCTATGCCGCCTATCTCACTTCGGTCGAGGCGGCGACGGGATATGACCATATCGTTTATGGCTGGGTCTTCTTCGGCGTGGTGATGGCGGGCGTGCTGGCGATCGGCTGGAAATGGTTCGACCGCGATCCGGACGCGCCGTGGTTCGACGCGGCGAAGCTGCAGGCGCGCTGGCCGGGCACTGCGCAGGTGCCTGCGGTGGTGGCGCTGACGTCGCTGTGCGCGGTGAGCCTGTTCATGGCCTGGGCCGGAGTGATTGCCGCGCGCGCCGATACGCTGCCGGCCAGGATTGCCGCGCCGCAAATCGCCGGCTGGACACAGGTGCCGCTCAGCACCCGCGCGGCATGGACGCCGAACTTTCCGGGTGCGGATCATTTCGTGATGACGCGCTATTCCGACGGGATGGGCGCGCAGGTCGATCTGGTGCTGGCGGTCTATTCGAGCCAGCGCGAGGGCAAGGAGCTGGTCGGGTTCGGTCAGGGCGCGATCCGGGAGAATGACAGCTGGGTGCGGATCGAGGACCTGCCCACGCTGGAGGGCGGGAGCGCAATGCGGATGACTGCACCGGGTCCTGTCGAGCGCGAGGTCGTCAGCTGGTATCGCGTCGGCGACGTGGTGACCGGCAGCCCGTCGCGGGTGAAGGCGGAGACGCTGAAGGCGAAGATGCTGGGCGGTCGCCAGCGCGCGGTTGCGGTGATGGTGTCTGCGGAGAAGACCGACCTCCCGACACGCGCGGCGATCAAGCGCTTTTTGGGGGCGATGCCGCCGGTGGCCGCACTGGCGGATCGGGCGGCGGGAAGCCAATAGCTCACCCGCCCTTTGCCCTGAGCCTGTCGAAGGGCCAGTCCCGGCGATGGTTTGGGGCGGTTGATCGAGAGCGCAGGAATCGGCCTTCGACAAGCTCAGGCCAAACGGGTTAGGGGCCGGGCGGAAATGCGGGCGGGGTTCACGACACGATGTGCGGCATAGCTGGCCTTTACTATCCGGGAACGCCCAAACCGGTGGAACCGGCGCGGGTGCGGGCGATGACCGATGCGCTGGTGCATCGCGGGCCGGATGGGGCAGGGGTGTGGACCGCGCCGGGCGTCGGGCTCGGGCATCGGCGGCTGTCGATCATCGACCTGGCGGGCGGCGGGCAGCCGATGGCGACGAGCGCGGGCGATGTCGTCGTCAGCTTCAATGGCGAAATCTATAATTTTCAACAGGTGCGCGCCGAGCTGGAGGCGAAGGGCGCGCGGTTTGTCAGCCATAGCGATACCGAAGTGCTGTTACATGGCTGGCGCGCATGGGGCGTGGGGCTGCTGGAGCGGCTCAACGGCATGTTCGCCTTTGCGCTGTACGATGCGCGGTCGCAATCGCTGCTGCTCGCGCGCGACCGGCTGGGGGTGAAGCCGCTTCATTATGCCGAGCTGTCGGATGGCGCGGTGGCGTTCGCATCGGAGATCAAGGGGCTGCTGGCCCATCCGCTGTTCCGGCGGACGCCCGATTTTACCGCGGTCGAGGATTTTCTGGGGCTGGGCTACGTCCCCGATGATGCGTCGATTTTGGCGGGGGTCAAGAAGCTGCCCGCCGGACATTATCTGTTGCTGGAGCGGGGAAGGCCGGTGCCCGCGCCGGTCAAATGGTGGGACGTCGATTTTTCGCAACGGGCCAAGGGTTCGGCGCGCGATCTGGAGGCGGAGCTGATCCAGCATCTGCGCGATGCGGTGCGTTCGCGGATGATCGCCGACGTGCCGCTGGGGGCGTTCCTGTCGGGTGGGGTGGATTCGAGCGCGGTGGTCGCGCTCATGGCCGAGGCGAGCCGGGCGGCGGTGAAGACCTGTACCATCGGGTTCGACGAGGCGGGCTATGACGAAAGCGCGCACGCGGCGCTGATCGCCGAGCGGTTTCGCACCGATCACCGGGTTCGCAATGTCGCGGCGGATGATTTCGCGCTGATCGACACGCTGGTCCATCATTTCGATGAGCCTTTTGCCGACGCTTCCGCGCTGGCGACGTATCGCGTGTGCGAATTGGCGCGCGATAGCGTGACGGTGGCGTTGTCTGGCGACGGCGCGGATGAGGCGCTGGCCGGATACCGGCGGTACAAATTCCACGCGGCGGAGGAGCGGGTGCGCTCGGTGCTGCCGTCATCAGTGCGCGGCATGTTCGGGGCGCTGGGGCGGGTCTATCCCAAGGCCGACTGGGCGCCGCGGCCGTTGCGCGCGAAGACCACGTTGCTGGCCTTGGCGGACGAGGGGGGGGCTGCCTATGCCAAGGCGGTTGGGGTGACCAGGCCGGGGGTGCGCTTTGGCCTTTATACCGATGCGGCGCGGGCGACGCTCGGTGACCATCGCGCCGAGACGCGTTATGTCGAGACGATGCGGGAGGCTCCGGCGCGCGATGGGCTGGACCGTGCGCAATATGCGGATTTCAAGCACTGGCTGCCCGGCGACATCCTGACCAAGATGGACCGGACAAGCATGGCGGTGAGCCTGGAAGCGCGCGAACCGTTGCTGGATTATCGCTTCGTGGAGTTTGCGGCGACTTTGCCCGCTTCAATGCGGATCCGGGGCGGGCAGGGCAAGTGGCTGATGAAAAGGGCGCTGGAGCCGTATCTGCCGAAAGAGGTGCTGTACCGGCCCAAGATGGGGTTTGTGACGCCGGTGTCGGCTTGGTTCCGCAAGGGGCTGGCGGACGAGGCGGCGGGGCTGGCGCGCTCGCGCGTGCTGGCGGGGAGCGGGTGGTTTGAGTCCAAGGCGATCGCGCGCCTGGCGGAGGAGCATCGCTCCGGGCGCGCCGAGCATGGGCGGACCTTGTGGCAGCTGATGATGCTGGAGCGGAGTTTGGGGCGGTTGTTTGGGTGAGTTAACTATCGAGTGCGCCGACTCAATACTCGCTTCTAGATGATAGTAGCCAAATGAGTATCCAACCGAGCGCGTCGGTCAGAAATAGCGCGATAGCGATGATGCGTTCGCCGCAGGCCCACAGCACTACGCTGATCAAAAGACCAAGGATCAGCGCCGCAGTTTCCAGACTATTCTCCATTGCCTCACGGATGACACGGCCGCGATAAGTCGGCAATGTCTTTGGGATTACGCCCTTCTCAAATCGGGTGCGTCTGCCGAATTTAGCTTCCCCAATACGCCATCGCCGCGTGCACCGTCAGCATCATCAGCACGATCGTCGCGAGTGAGAACAGCGCGAATCGCACGATGACCCGGTTGGTGGTGACCTGGACGAGGCTGTGGGCGATGCGTAATCCGACATAGGCCCAGGCGATGGTGGCGTTCAGATTATCGCCCTGCTCCATCAGCGCGAGGACGATCGCGACCGCGTAGAACAGCACCGGCTGTTCGAGTAGGTGGTTGTAATTGTCGGCGGGCCATTGCTGCTTGGCGGGGATCACCTTTTTGAGGTCGGAGCCGGTTCCGCCCGTCAGGTTGGCGACGTCGATCCCCGCGCGCTTCATCGCGGGGATGCGGGTGGCGTACATCCATAGCCACATGACGAGCGTCCAGCCGATGAGCGTGATGACGGGTGCGAAGATGGCGGATTGCATGACGGTCCCTCCCCCTATTCGACGGGAGGGTGGCGGATTTGTTGCGGGGGTGCAACTTTCCGAGATTCGGTGTGTACGCCGTCAGGCCGCTAGCGACTCCAGCGCTTCCTGTGCCTCCAGCCACGTCTCTTCCGCTGCCTCGATCTGCTTCGTCACCCCGTCGCGCAGCTTCATCAGCTCGGTCATGGTCAGCTTGGTCAGGTCGGGCGCGGCGCTTGCGGGATCGAACATCGCCCGGTCGATCCCCGACAGTCGTTCGTTCAGCTTCGCCAGCTCCGCTTCCGCTGCCTTTGCGGCCTTGCGCATCGCATTGCCCTTTTCGCGCGCCTCCGCCGCTTCGCGTCGCGCGTCCTTGCGGTTGACACCGCCCCTGGCGCCTTCGGCCTTCGGCTCCTTTGCGAGCACGAAGGCGATATAATCGTCCAGATTGCCGTCGAAGGGCCGCGCAGTCCCCTGATCGACCAGCACCAGCCGGTCCGCGGTCATCTCGATCATGTGGCGGTCATGGCTGACGATCACGACACAGCCCTGATAGGCGGTCAGCGCCTGGATCAGCGCCTCACGCGAATCGACGTCGAGATGGTTGGTCGGCTCGTCGAGGATCAGTATGTGCGGCGCATCGCGGGTGATAAGCGCCAGCGCCAGCCGCGCACGCTCCCCGCCTGACAGCTTGCCGACCTGCGTCATCGCCTTGTCGCCGGCAAAGCCGAACCGGCCGAGCTGCGCGCGCACCGCCGACGGCTTCTGCCCGTCCATCAGCCGCTGCATATGATCGAACGGCGTCTCGTCGCTGTGCAGTTCCTCGACCTGATATTGGGTAAAATAGCCCACCCGCATCTTGCCCGATGCCGATTTCTCACCCTCCAACGGGGTCAGCTGCGCCGCGAGCAGCCGCGCCAGCGTCGTCTTGCCATTCCCGTTGCGGCCCAGCAGTGCGATGCGGTCATCGGGATCGATGCGCAGGTTCAACCGCTGAAGGATCGGCTTGCCGTCATAGCCGACGCTGGCATGGTCGAGAGTGATCAGCGGCGGGCGCAGCTGATCGGGATCGGGAAAGCCGAAGGACAAGGTCGGATCGTCGACCACCGCGGCGATCGGTTGCATCCGGGCCAGCGCCTTGGCGCGCGATTGTGCCTGTTTGGCGGTCGATGCCCGGGCGGAGTTGCGCGCGACATAGTCCTGCAGCTTTTCCCGCTCGGCGAGCTGCTTCTCGCGCGCCGCCGCCTGCTGCGCCTGCCGTTCGGCGCGCTGGCGCTCGAAACTGTCGTACCCCCCCGGGTACAGCGTCAGCTTGCCGCGCTCGAGGTGCAGGATGTGATCGACGACATTGTTCAGAAAGTCGCGCTCATGGCTGACGATGACGATCGTCGCCGGGTAGGAGGTCAGGAAGTCCTCCAACCAGAGCACGGCTTCCAGATCGAGATGGTTGGACGGTTCGTCGAGCAGCAGGAGGTCGGGCTGGCTGAACAACAGTGCCGCGAGCGCCACGCGCATCCGCCACCCGCCCGAAAAACTGTCGAGCGGCCGGTGCTGCGCCTCCTCGTCGAACCCCAGACCGACCAGAATCCGCGCCGCACGCGACGGCGCCGAATAGGCATCGATCGCCCCCAGCCGCTCGTGAATCTCCCCCAGCCGGTGCGGGTCTTCCAGCCCCTCCGCCTCGGCCATCAGCGCCGCGCGCTCTGTATCTGCGGCCAGCACCGTCTCGAACGGCGTGGTCTTCCCCGCCGGAGCTTCCTGCGCGACATAGCCGATGCGCGCGCCGCGCGGCATTTCGGCGCTGCCCTCGTCCGGGTCGATCTGCCCGGCGATCACCTTGACCAAAGTGGATTTGCCCGCGCCGTTGCGCCCGACCAGCCCGATCCGCCCGCGGGGGGGCAGGGCGGCGCTGGCGCGGTCGATGATGACGCGGCCGCCAAGGCGGACGGTGACGGCGGAAAGGTTCAGCATGGGCCGCCGCCTATCACCGCAACGCAGCAATCGGAAGCCCCGCCCTCTTGGCATGACCGCAAGCGCTGCTAACCTCGCGATCATCAGGGGCCGGGGGGCTGGATGAGCGACACGCCGAACAGAAATGACACACGGCAGGACAGGCGTGAGGCGCCGGTGTTCCCGGGGCTCGCGCGCACATCACTCACCTTCGCATTCGAGATCAGCTACGAACGATCCCGCCTCGGGCGGGAGCTGCGCAAGCTGACCCGCCGCCATGGCAATCAGGAAGATCGCGTCGCCTTCCGGCTGCGCGCGTTGGTGGACCGGCTGGCGCATGACGATACGCCCGCCTTCGACAAGCTGGTCGAGCCGGTTCGGTCCTTCCTCGACGATGTGACGACCGGCCCGCCCGGCACCAATGGCCGCCCCTTTCTGTTCCTCGCCTCCGCCGCCCCCGAAAATTGCCGCACCCGGCAGGTCTGGTTCCAGCGTGGCGAAAGCTGGGAATATCTGTACGAGGGCACGACCACCGTGCTGCTGGTGCCGGAAGATCGGCGACGCATCGAATTCTGCCTGCGCGATTCCTTCTGCGCGTTCGACAGCGGCCGGATTTTCTACCTGTTCACCCTGACCCAGGCGCATGAAAAGCCGCAAAGCCCCGCCGAAGGGCTGATGGACGAATATGCGCTGCTTCAGCTTCAGCAGTTCGCGCTCAGCCCCGATAGCGATGCGACCAATGTCGAGTGCGGCGGCTTTTCCACCGAACCGCAGGGGACGGCCCTGTCGCTGGTGGACTTTGCCGAAGAAAGGCTGCGGCAGATCGAAGACGAGCCGCACGGACCGCCCAATGGCATCCGCGACATTATCCGCGCCTATGGCCTCGCCACGCCCGGCTTCGTCCGCAAGCCGCTCGACGCCGATGCGCTGCACCGGCTCTGCCTGGGCATCGAGAGCGACGCGCTGTTCGGCGTAACCTCCTGCGCCATCGACATGTACGACCAGGGGCGCCGTACCGACGCGCATCGCGCCACGGTCACCGCTGCGCGGGCGGCGAGGGATTCGGCGGGCGCGACGACGGCGGAACCGCCGACCTGCCCCGTTGCGATGATGCTTAAATCCGATGCGGAGTGGCGCGATCGTCACGCGGCGCAGGACGGCGACGTCGAATGGCATGTCAACAAGGACGGTGCGACGTTCGAACGTCCGCTGCTCGCGATCGCCGGGCTGGTGCAGGGGGTGCCGGACTTCCCGGCCCAGGATGATTCGGAAATCCATGATTCGACCCGCCCCACCGCCAATTCGGTCGAATCCGCGCTGTTCATCCATCCCAGCATGATGATCGAGATCGCGAAGAGCTGGCGATCCTACCAGCGGGGACGCCCAAAGCTGGGCACCTGTCCCTATCTGCTGCTCACCTTCCTCGTCGCGGTGCATGACGAACTGGTCGTCAGCGAACTCGAAAAGGGGATCGGCGACATGATCTACGCGCCGCGCCGGTCATTCAGCCTGCGGCGCTGGATGGGTGCGCAATTCGCCAGGCTGATCCGACCGGTCTTCCGCCTGTTTGGCGCCACCCGGCTCCGCTTCGACCATGCCCGCTCGCGTCCGATGGCCGATGTCCGCGACGTGCTCGACCGCGCGGACGAGATGTTCCTGACCAATGTCGGCATCCTCGAGCAAAATATCCGGCGGCGGCTCGAACTGTTCCGCTGGGCGTCGATCCACCGGTCGGGTAATATCTTTCGCTACCCCAAGGAAACGGCGGCGCTGGCGGCGGTTCGCGCCAAGAGCGGCACCGAAACGCGGTTCAAGGACGCGCACGAAACCGTCGATCGCATCGAATCGCTGGTCGAGGACGTGTCGGGCCTGCGCAGCAGCTATGCCGAACGGCGCACCAACACGATCCTGTTCATCCTGGCGATCATGGGTATCGTCCAGCTTCCCAACAATCTGGTGGCGAGCATGGGGATGCAGGACGAACTCGGGGCGCTCTATCGGCGCTATCTGGTCGATCCTTTCCCGATCAACGGGCCGGTCCCGCTCGACGGACCGTGGATCAGGCGAAAATCATCGCCGGCACCCGAACCTCAGGACAAACGCCCCTCGAAATCGGAATAGCCGAAGGTCTTTACGATCTGCAGATCGTCGCTCCGGCTGTCCCAGAGCGCGATGGCGGGCAGCGGCACGCCGTTGAAGGTCGTGGTCTTGACCATCGAATAATGCGCCTGATCCAGGAACGCGAAACGCTGTCCCGGCACCGGCCGCTCCGGGAAACGATAGTCGCCGAGGATATCGCCCGCCAGGCATGACGGCCCGCCCAGCCGTACCAGCACGTCGCCGTCTTCACCCAGCATCGCCGGGCGATAGGGCGCCTCGATCACATCGGGCATGTGGCAAGTGGCGGAGATATCGACCACGCCGATCGGCATTCCATTGTCGAACAGATCGACGAACTCGCCGACCAGAATGCCGGTATCGAGCGCGATCGCCTCACCCGGCTCCAGGATCACCTCAAGGCCGGTTTCCGCGCGGACCTGTTTGAGAAAATCGACCAGATCATCGCGCTGATAATCGGCGCGCGTGATGTGATGCCCGCCGCCGAGATTGAGCCATTTGAGCTGGCCGAGATAGGGCGCGATGCGCGGGCGCAGCGCTTCCCAGGTACGACGCAGCGGCGGGAAATCCTGTTCGCACAGCGAATGGACATGGATGCCGTCCACACCCTCCAGATGCTCCGCCGTCAACTGATCGGCGGGGAAACCAAGCCGCGAATGCGGTTGCGCGGGATCGTATTTCTGGACCTCGCCCTCGCTGTGCATCGGATTGAGGCGCAGGCCGACCTCGAACTTGTCCCCACGCGCCCGCGCTGCCGCCAGTTCGCTCTTCATCGCGGCATGCTGGAACGGGGTGTTGAAGATCACATGATCGGAAATTGCGCAGATTTCGGCCATGTCGGCGGCCTTGTAGCCCGAGCAATAGGTTGCGATCTCGCCATGATAATGATCCTTGGCGAGCTTCGCCTCATACAGCCCCGACGTCGCGACGCCGTCGAGATAGGTGCCGACCAGATCGCCCAGCGACCACATCGAAAACGCCTTGAGCGCCAGCAGGATCTTCACCCCTGCCCGATCGCGCACATCGGCGATGGTCGCGAGGTTGCGCTCCACCGCCGCCGCATCGACGACGAAACACGGCGACGGCACGCGGGCGAGGTCGAACCGGGCAAACGCGCCCGGATCGCCGGCCTTGGTGGACATCACGGGCGATGCAGCGCGGGTTTCGGTCATGACAACTCCAAAATCCTCCCCTGCCCCGCAGGGGAGGTGGCATCGCGCAGCGATGACGGAGGGGCGGCCGCGCAGACGGCCGAAACGCCGCCCTCTGCGGGGCGGCCCCTCCACCACTCGCTGCGCGAGCGGTCCCCCTCCCCTGAGCAAGCTCAGGGGAGGAATTTTAGAACTTCAGCGGCCCGTCCAGCTCATGCACCTGCCATGGCAGGCCATGCTGGTTCAGCATGTCCATGAAGGGGTCGGGATCGAACTGCTCCATGTTGAACACGCCTTCGCCACGCCACGTGCCATTGAGCATCAGCGCCGCGCCAATCATCGCCGGAACGCCGGTGGTGTAGCTCACCGCCTGATTGCCGGTCTCCTCGAACGCGTCTTCGTGATCGCAGACATTATAGACGTAGAAGGTCTTCTCTTCGCCGTCCTTCATGCCGGTCGCGATGTCGCCGATATTGGTCTTGCCCTTGGTCGTCGTGCCCAGCGTCGAGGGCTCGGGCAGTACCGCCTTCAGGAACTGCAGCGGCACGATCTCGCGGCCCTCGAACATGATCGGCTCGATCGAGGTCATGCCGACATTCTGCAGCACGCGCAGATGGGTCAGATACTGTTCGCCGAACGTCATCCAGAAGCGCGCACGCTCCATTTCGGGGATGAACTTGGCCAGGCTCTCCAACTCCTCATGATACATGAGGTACATGTTCTTGGCGCCGACCTGATCGAACTCGAACACCTGCCGCGTCGACAGCGCCGGGGTCTCGACCCATTCCCCATTCTCCCAATGCCGCGCGGGCGCGGTGATCTCGCGGATGTTGATCTCGGGATTGAAGTTGGTCGCGAAATGCTGGCCGTGATCGCCGCCATTGCAGTCGAGGATGTCGAGCGTGCGGATCGTGTCGAGCAGGTGCTTCTTGATGTACATCGCGAACACGCTGGTCACGCCGGGATCGAAGCCCGAGCCCAGCAGCGCCATCAGGCCCGCATTCTTGAAGCGGTCCTGATAGTCCCACTGCCAGCCATAATGGAACCGCGCCTCGTCGCGCGGCTCGTAATTGGCGGTGTCGAGATAGTCGGTGCCGGTATTCAGGCACGCGTCCATCAGGTTCAGGTCCTGATAGGGCAGCGCCAGGTTGACCAGCAGGTTCGGCTTGACCTGTTCGATCAGCTTCGACGTCGCGGCGACGTCATCGGCGTCGACCTGTGCAGTGTCGATCGTTACGCCGAAGCGCTGCTTGACCGATTCGGCGATCGCGTCGCACTTGAACTGGCGGCGGCTGGCGAGGGTGATCTTGCCGAACAGCTCGGGATTCTTCGCCATCTTGTGCACCGCGACCGACGAAACGCCGCCTGCGCCGATTACGAGAACGTCCTTCACGCCTTGTCCTTCCTAAAGATGTCCCGAAGGGAATGAGGCTCCCATATGAGAGCAACGCCCGGGATGCAAAGGCCGATCCCGTCGGCTATCGGCGTGACATGAGCATGACGATCGGACGCAGGGCATTTATTGGCGGCGCAACGGCATTCGGCCTTGCGGGACAGGCCACGGCGCAATCGCGGCCCAAGGTCTTCACCCCGGCCCCGCCATGGCCCCCGCGCGAAACCATGATGCTCTGGCCCGGTCTGCCCCCGGGCACCCCACCCGGCATCGCGCCGTCGAAAATTCCCGTCCCACTCCCGCTTGGCACGCCGCAGCGGTGGGAAAAGGGCATCCGCTACCCCTATCTCGGCGTGTTCCGCCCCCAGCGGGCCGATGGCCGCGCGGTGCTGGTGATGCCGGGCGGGGGCTATGTCTTTGTCAGCCTGATCAATGAAGGGGTGAATGTCGCGCGTGTGCTCAATCCGCTCGGCATCACGGTGTTCGTCCTCGCCTATCGGCTGCCGGGCGAGGGCTGGTTCAACCGCACGGAGGTGCCGCTGCAGGATGCGCAGCGCGCGATGCGGCTGATCCGTGCCAGTGCCGCGCATTACGGCATTGATCCCGCCAAGCTCGGCATTCTCGGCTTTTCCGCTGGGGGCCATCTCGGCGGCACGCTTACCGTCGGCCACGCCGATCCGGCGTACAAGCCGCGCGATACCGCCGACAGCCAGCCCGCGCGCCCGGCCTTTTCGGGCCTGATCTACCCGGTCACCCAGTTTGCCAGCGCCGGTCCCAATAGCCGATCCGGGCCCAATTTGTTCGGCGGCCCGCCCCCCGCAGGCGCAGCCTCCGCCCGCTTCGACGTCCTCACCCGCGCCAGCCCGGCGATGCCGCCGCTCTTCCTGTGCCACGCGATGGATGACGGCACCGTGCCGGTCAGCCAGAGCATCGCGCTTCTCGAAACCGCGCGCCGCCACAAGGTGCCGGTCGAGGCCCATTTCCTCGAACGCGGCGGCCATGGCTTCGGCGCGCTGTCGCTGCCCCCGACCAACCCCGGCGCGAACTGGCTGGAGTGGTTCGCAACCTGGACCGCTGCGCATGGCAGATAAGGGGCGCTCCTCGGGCAAGGAGGTACCGCTGCAGCCGCTGGCGGTGCCGAATAAGCTGTGGACAAGTGCCCGGCTTCCTTTGACCCGGCCGTCCCCCCACATATAGTCGCGCCATGCCCCATTCCGGCTTCGTCCCCCTCCGCATCTTCTCCGCCTACACGATGCTGGAGGGCGCGATCGAACCCAAGGCGATCGCGTCGCGGGCGCGCGAACTGGGCTTTCCTGCAGCCGGGCTGTGCGACCGCAATGGCCTCTATGCCGCGATGCCCTATTCGGACGCGGCGAAAAAGGCCGGGGTCCAGCCGATCATCGGCTCCCTGCTGTGCGTCGAGCGGGCGGACATGCCCGATGGCGTCACCCCGCCGCTCGACTGGCTGGCGCTGTTTGCGCAGGACGAGCGGGGCTATCAGAATCTCTGTCACCTCGTGTCGATGGCACATCTCGACCGGCCGATCGAAAAGGACGCGCATGTCCCGTTCGCGGCGCTGGAGGGCCGGACCGACGGACTGATCGCGCTGACTGCCGGGCGCGAGGGCGCCTTGGCGCGGCTGTTCGCCGAGGAGCAGGAGGACGCCGCGCTCGCATACGCCGATCGGCTCCAGGCGCTGTTCGGCGACCGGCTGTATGTCGAGATCATCCGGCGGCTGGACGAGGTCGAGGCGCGGGCGGAACCGAAGCTGCTCGACCTGGCCTACGACCGCGGGCTGCCCATCGTTGCGACCAATCCGGCCTGTTACGCCGTTCCCGACTTCCATCAGGCGCATGACGCGATGCTGTGCATCGCGGGATCGGCCTATGTCGCGAGCGAGGAGCGCCAGCGCTCTTCGCCGGACGCGTGGATGAAGCCCGCGACCGAGATGAAGCGGCTGTTCGACGATCTGCCCGAGGCGATCGACAATACGCTGGTGGTGGCGCAGCGCTGTGCCTTTGCCGCGCCGAAGCGCAAGCCGATCCTGCCGAGCCTGGCCGGCGACATCGAGGGGGAGGCGGCTCAGCTGCGCGCCGATGCGCGTGCGGGGCTGGAGGCGCGGCTGGAAGTTGCCGGGATCACCGACCCCGCCAAGCGGCAGGAATATTACGACCGACTGGCATTCGAAACCGACATCATCGTTCAGATGGGGTTCCCCGGCTACTTCCTGATCGTCGCGGACTTCATCAAATGGGCCAAGGCGAACGGGATTCCGGTGGGGCCGGGGCGCGGTTCGGGTGCGGGCAGCGTGGTCGCATGGGCGCTGACCATCACCGATCTCGACCCGCTGGCGCTGGGATTGCTGTTCGAGCGCTTCCTGAACCCGGAACGCGTGTCGATGCCCGATTTCGACATCGATTTCTGCGAAACGCGGCGTGGCGAGGTGATCCGCTACGTCCAGGCGAAATATGGGCGCAATCAGGTGGCGCAGATCATCACCTTTGGAACGATGAAGGCGCGCGCGGTGCTGAAGGATACCGGGCGCGTGCTCCAGATGAGCTATGGCCAGGTCGATCGCCTCGCCAAGCTGGTGCCCAACCACCCGACCGATCCGTGGACTTTGTCGCGCTCGCTCAACGGGGTGAGCGAGTTCAAGGCGGAATATGACGGCGCGAGCGATGTCCGGCACCTGATCGACCTCGCCATGCGGCTGGAGGGGCTGCCGCGCCACTCATCGACCCACGCGGCGGGCGTTGTGATTGGCGACCGTCCGCTGGCCGAGCTGGTGCCGCTGTATCGCGACCCGCGCTCCGACATGCCGGTGACGCAGTTCGACATGAAATATGTCGAGGGCGCGGGGCTGGTGAAATTCGACTTCCTTGGCCTCAAGACGCTGTCGGTTCTGCAAAAGGCGGTCGACCTGCTCGCCGCGCGCAACATCGCCATCGACCTTGCGGCGCTCGGCTGGGACGATCCGGCGGTGTATGAGCTGCTTCAGCGCGGTGAGACAGTTGGCGTGTTCCAGCTCGAATCCGAAGGGATGCGGCGCACGCTGACGGCGGTGCGGCCGACCAATTTCGGCGACATCATCGCGCTCGTCTCGCTCTATCGCCCGGGTCCGATGGACAATATTCCGATGTTCGGGCGGCGTAAGCAGGGGCTGGAGCCGATCGAATATCCGCACCCGTTGCTGGAGGGAATCCTCAAGGAAACCTACGGCATCTTCGTCTATCAGGAACAGGTGATGCAGGCCGCGCAGATCCTGGCCGGCTATTCGCTCGGCGGCGCCGATTTGCTGCGCCGCGCGATGGGCAAGAAGATCAAAGCGGAGATGGACGCGCAGCGCGCGCTGTTCGTCGAGGGCTGTGCCAAGGTCAACAATATCGCGGAGGCGAAGGCGAACGAGCTGTTCGACTTGATCGACAAGTTCGCGGGGTACGGGTTCAACAAGTCGCACGCGGCGGCCTATGCGCTGCTCGCCTATCATACGGCCTGGCTGAAGGCGCATTATCCGCACGAATTCTATGCTGCGTCGATGTGCTTCGAGCTTGGCCAGACCGAGAAGCTGGCGGTTTTCGTCGAGGATATGAAGCGGCTCGACACGCCATGCCTGCCGCCCGATATCAATGCGAGCGAGGCGGAGTTTTCGGTGGCCGAGACCGCGGAGGGCTTTGCCGTCCGCTATGCGCTCGCAGGCCTAAAGGGCGTGGGTGAGCGGGCGATGGAACTGCTGGTCGAGGAACGCCAGGCCAAGGGGCGGTTCCAGAGCCTGGACGATTTCGCGCGGCGCGTGGACCCACGCCTGCTCAACAAGCGGCAGGTCGAGGCGCTGGCCGGGGCGGGGGCGTTCGACAGCATCGCGCCGGATCGGGCCAAGGTCCACGCCGCCGCCGAAACGATCATGGCGGTGGCGCAACGCACGCATGAAAACCGCACCAGCGGGCAGGGCGGGCTGTTCGGCGAGGCCGAGCCGGTCGGGTCGGCGATCCAGCTGCCCAAGAGCGCACACTGGACGCTGGGCCAGCGGATCGAGGCGGAGAAGGAGGCGTTCGGCTTCTTCTTCTCGGCCCACCCGCTCGACCGCTACCAGCATCTCGCCAAGCTGCATTCGGCGCGGAGCATCGCCAGCCTCAATGAGATCGAGATTGCCGAAGGGGGCCGCGCTGGCGCGACGATCGCCGCGCTGATCGAGGATGCGCGCTGGCGCACCTCGGCACGCGGCAAGCGCTACATGATGGCGACGTTGTCGGACGCCAGCGGGACGGTGCCGTGCACCTGTTTCGAGGAGCATACTGCCAAGGAGATGGAGGATGCGGCGCGCGTCGGCGGATGCGGCATCCTGACCGTCGAGCTCGACCGGCGGGCGGGCGAGGACAGCGCGCGGGTGACGGTGCGCAAGGTCCAGCCGTTCGAGGGGATGGCGAAGGATGTGCGGCTGACGCTGCGCATGGCGGTGCGCGAACCGGGCACCTTGGCAGCCGTCGCCCAGCTGCTCGCGGATGCCCGCGGCGGGCGGTGCGAGGTCGTGATCGATGCGCCGCTGCCCGATGGCGGCGAGGCGGAGCTGGTGCTGGGGCGCAATTTCCGGCTCGACGGCGAATTGGCGACGCGGGTCGAGGGACTGCCCGGGGTCGAACGCGCCGAGTTGAAACCGACCGCTCAGCCCAGGCTGGCGCTGGCGAGCTGACCAAATTCCTCCCCTGCGCAGCAGGAGAGGGGGACCGCCGCGAAGCGGTGATGGAGGGGCGGCCGCGCAGACGGCCGTGGGTAGCTCGGCAAAATTCCGCCCTCTGCGGGGCGGCCCCTCCGTCAGCGCTGCGCGCTGCCACCTCCCCCAGCAAGCTGGGGGAGGAACGAGGACCCCTTGCATCCCCGCATTCGAAGCCGCAGGATGGGTTGACGGACGCGGAAACCCGCGCGGAACTAGGAGATGAAGATGCTGGGCGCGATGCAGGATTTCGAGCTTCGGGTACCCCGGGTGATCGAACATGCGGAGCGCGAATATGGATCGCGCGAGATCGTCAGCCGCTGGGCCGATGGCAGCGAGACGCGCACCAACTGGGCCGAGATCGCGCGCGACGCCCGCAAGCTGGCGCAGGCGCTGGAGCGGATGGGGATCAAGCCGGGCGACCGCGTCGCGACGCTGGCGATGAACCACAGCCGCCATCTCGTCGCCTGGCATGGCACGATCGGGATGGGTGGCGTCGTCCACACGATCAACCCGCGGCTGTTCGAGGACCAGCTCGCCTATATCGGCAACCATGCCGAGGACCGCGTGCTGATCTATGACCGCATGTTCCAGCCGATCGTCGACAAGCTGAAACCGCAATGGAAGACGATCGAGCACTATATCGTCTTCGACCCTGGCTCGGAGGCCGGGGCAGGCGCCGAAGGCCCCGACAGTTTCGAGGCGGTGATCGGCGCCGAGACCGGCGATTATCAGTGGGTCGAAGGCAGCGAGCGCGACCCGTGCCTGCTCTGCTATACCAGCGGGACGACGGGCAATCCGAAAGGCGTGCTCTACTCGCACCGATCCTCGATGATCCATGCGATGGCCGAATTGCAGCCCGCGGTGTTTGACTTGTCGACCCAGGCGGTGGTGCTGCCGGTCGTGCCGATGTTCCATGCGGTGGGGTGGGGCCTGCCTTTTGCCGCGCCCATGGCGGGGGTGAAGCTGGTCATGTCGGCGATCAACGACGGCAAGACATTGTGCGACCTGATGAACCGCGAGAAGGTGACCCACAGCGCGGGGGTGCCGACAGTGTGGCTGGCGATGTTCCAATATATCGATGAGACGGGCGCTGCACCCGAGCATCTGAAGGTCGTGACGATCGGCGGATCGGCAGCGCCGCGCGCAATGATCGAGCGGATCATGAAGATGGGGGCGCGGGTCAACCATGCCTGGGGCATGACCGAAACCTCGCCGATCGGGACGATGGGCGCCCCGACGCATGACTGGGACGACCTGAGCTTTGAGGAGAAGGTCGACAAGACCGTGTTCCAGGGCCGGGCACCCTTCGGCGTCGAACTGCGCACGGTGGACGATGCGGGGGCGCTGCTGCCGCGCGACGGCGCGACGTCGGGGCGGCTCCAAATCCGCGGACCGTGGATCATCAAGCAATATTTCCAGGACGAAAGCGGGCCGTGCCTGACCCCGGACGGCTGGTTCGACACCGGGGACGTCGCGGTGCTGCACCCGGACGGAACGATGCAGATCACCGACCGGGCCAAGGACGTCATCAAATCGGGCGGCGAGTGGATCAGTTCGGTCGATCTGGAGAATGCCGCAGTCGGTTGTCCCGGCGTCGCCGAAGCGGCAGCGATCGGGGTGCATCATCCCAAATGGGACGAGCGCCCGTTGCTGTTGGTGATCCGCAAGGCAGGAAGCGATGTCAGCGAGGACGATATCCGCGCGCATCTCGCAACGCAGGTCGCCAAATGGTGGTTGCCCGACGAAATCCTGTTCGTCGACTCGCTTCCGCATACCGCGACCGGAAAGCTGCTCAAGACCGCGTTGCGGGCACAATATCGCGATTATCGTTTTGCGGCAGCATGAGGGGCGGTTGAAGACGCCGGCCGGGCGCGTGGCCGCCCGGTCGCGATCGACCGGGCGGTTCGCATCGGTCAGTTTCGCGAGGGGAAGATGCCTTCCAGCGCGATGATGAAATTCAGCCCCAGATAGGGGCTGTGAAGATCGAAGGGCTGACTGCCGCCGCTATTGCCGATCGAACTCTGCGCCATGGTCCGGTCGTCGGCGGGGATCGGGGTCGCGTAAATCGGCGTGCCCGGGGTCAGCGCCAGCATGTTTCCTTGCGGCGTTTGCTTGTCCGCTGTGGCGAGTTCGCCGTGCATAGTGTGATTGTGCGCGGGCATCTCGTCCACCGTCAATGTGTGGGTCGGGGCACCGCCGATCTGACCGATCGCGACCGTAGCCAGCCCCGGCCCGGCACCTGTTCCGGCATGAACGGGTGAGCGCCCGCGCAAATCCGGTAGCTTGAACGTCGTCCGCCCATCGCCGCCATAGATCGTGCCGATAATGGCGTAGAGGGGGGTATATTGCTGGATGGACATGAGCTGTCCATCGCAGAACGCCCACCCCCTGGGCGCGAAATTGCCGCCGAACATCATGATCTGACCGATAAATGGTTCCATAATCCCGCTCCTTCCAGTTCACATTCGTCCAGTTGCTGCGTTGAAGTCCAATTCGCGACTCCAGCAACTTGAGCATGATAGGCGGAATTCTTGAAACGCTATACCGGGTTCAGGTTCGCCGGGGCGCGTGCGCGGCCCAATTTTCACCTGTCTGCCGAACGGGTAGACTCGATCGCTAGAGCTAAGGCTGTCCCGGTGTCGCCGCCATGAAGCGCGGGTTGCGGAGCAATAAGGCCGCGACCAACGCGACGAGAAGGCCGATCGGCAGAATCTCGCTCATCGTGATGAGAACGCGCAGCAGCGGATTCGCGTAATAGCCCTGCATCTGCGCCATCTGGTTGCTCAGGGCGGCGATTTCCGCCGGGCTGGCGCCGCTCGCGCGCTTTTCTTCGATCATCTGCGCGGCCATCTGCGCGATGTAGTCGCCGCCATTGACTGCCAGCACGGCTTCCCAGGCGAGGACATAGACGAGACTGGCGATCAGCGTGATCGCAACTCCCATGCCGAATGCGGGAAGGAACCGGATGGCGCCGCCGCAATGATGGTCGCGATGCTGCTTCACCCCGGCGAAGATCGCAGTGAACGCGACCAGCATGATGAGATAGCCGATTGCCATGCCGATGGTGCCGCTGGGCGGATTGTCCGCCATCAGCGTTCCCATCAGGAACAAGGGGACGCCGACGACCAGTCCGGCGATCAGGCCATAGGTTAGGATGATCCGCTGCATGTTTGCCTCCTGCTGCATTGATAGGGTGCTCCTATGAATGCCGCGCCGCCCGCCATGCACAATCGCCCGAAAGGGTGATTTCGGCGCGCTCACCCCGATTTCCGGTCAGGGCAGCAGCCCGAGATCCCGGGCGCGGGCGATCGCATCGGTGCGGCGGCGGGCGCCAAGCTTGTCGAACAGCCGCGCGACATGCGTCTTCACCGTATTTGGCGATACGGCGAGGCGGCGGGCGATTTCCTTGTTCGAGTAACCGGCGGCGAGTTCGCCAAGCACCACCATCTCGCGTTCGCTGATCCCGAGCGCGACTCGCGCCTGCGGGTTCCCCTGCGGCCGCGGGGGGGACGCACGGCCCAGCAACCGGGCGCCGACGAACAGGCCGAGCGCGAGAAAGCAGATGGCGACCAGCAGCAGATAAAGTTCGAACGAATGGCTGCGCGCGAGCCAGCGATAGTCGAGCCATTGCAGCAGCGCTGCGGCCAGTGCCAGCAGCGCGCCATATAGCGCGGCCTGACGCCACCAGATCGTTTCGGGCCGCCGCCTAGCCATAGTCCAAGCATCGCGCAGCGCCGGACGGCTTGCAACCGTCAGAACAACTCCCCCTGCGCGCCTGCTGGCGGCCGGAACAGGTCGCGGCGCAGCGGGGGGAAGGGTCTGTCGAGACCATGGCGGCGGGCGGCGATGGCGAAGCGGGTGCGGAGCAGCGCCGCCCAGGGGCCTTCGCCGCGCATCCGGCTGTGGAAATTGGGATCGTTGTCGCGGCCGCCACGGATCGACTGGATCGTCGCCATCACCTTGGCCGCGCGGTCGGGGAAATGTGCGTCGAGCCAGGCGCGGAACAGCGGGGCGACTTCGTACGGCAGACGGACCGGAAGGTAGAAGCAGCCGATCGCACCCGCCTGCGCCGCGCGTTCCATGATGTGCTCAATCTCGTGATCGGTAATCTGGGGGATGACCGGGGACAGGGAGACGAAGGTCGGGATGCCGGCCTCGCGCAGTTTCACCAGGGCGGCGAGGCGGCGTTCGGGATGCGGCGCGCGCGGTTCGACGGTGCGCGCAACCTTCGGATCGAGCGAGGTCACCGATAGCATCACCGCCGCCAGCCCCTTTGCCGCCATCGGGCCGAGCAGGTCGATGTCGCGGGTCACGCGGTCCGATTTGGTGGTGATGGTGATCGGGTGGTCGCATTCCGCCAGCACCTCGATACAGCCACGCGTGATCTTCCACGTCGCCTCGATCGGCTGATAGGGGTCGGTGTTGGTGCCGAAGGCGATGGGCTGGCAGACATAGCCGCGCTTGCCCAGCGTCGCGCGGAGCAGATGGGGCGCATCGGGCTTGGCGAACAGCTTCGTCTCGAAATCGAGGCCCGGCGACAGGTCGTGCCAGGCATGGGTCGGACGCGCGAAGCAATAGATGCAGCCATGCTCGCAGCCGCGATACGGGTTTACCGATCGGTCGAAGGGGATGTCGGGAGACTGGTTGCGGGTGAGGATCGTCTTTGGGCGTTCGACGGTGACGGTCGTTCGGAGCGGCGGCGCGGCGCCATCGATATCCTCACGCGCATCGAGCCAGTCGCCATCGGCCTCGCGCTCGGCAAGGCCGAAGCGGGTGCTTTCGCGATTATCGGTCGCGCCGCGAACGGGGCGGGGTTTCGCCATTTGATGAGTCTAGCGCCCACGCCAGAACATAACAAGAACTGTGCGGTGATCGGGCGTAGTTCTGCTTTCACCCTTGAAACCGGGCTGGCGGGGGGTCGTTTCCCGGCATATCTGTGCCCCGCAACGGGTGGAGTGTCCCATGAAGCGCGTACCGGTCGTCATCTTCTGCGCGGCGGCGATCGTGACGCTGGCGATGGGCGTACGTCAGGCGTTCGGACTGTTCCTGCCGGACATGAGCACGGACCTCGGCATCGGCCGGTCGAGTTTCGGACTGGCGCTGGCGCTCCAGAATTTGCTGTTCGGGCTGGTTCAGCCATTTGTCGGCGCGCTTGGCGACCGCCACGGGGCGGGGCGCGTCGTGGCGGGCGGAACGCTGCTCTACGCTGCCGGACTCGTCGCGGCATCGATGGCGAGCAGCGCGCTCGGGTTGCACCTGTCCTTTGGCCTGATGGTCGGAATGGCGTTGTCGGCGACGACCTTTGTCGTCGTGTTGGGTGCGGTGGGACGCGTGGTCCTTCCCGAGAAGCGCGGCATGGCTTTCGGTATCGTCACCGCAGGGGGATCGCTCGGCCAGTTTCTGGTGGTGCCGGCGGGGCAATTGCTGATCGGTGAACTGGGCTGGCGGATGGCGCTGGTCGCACTGGCGGGTCTGATCGCGGTGATGCTGGTGCTGGCGATCGGCGTCGCGGGCAAACCCGCAGCGGCGGCGCAGCGTAGCGGTGTGCCGGAGCAATCGATGGCGCAGGCGTTGCGCGAAGCATCTGGCAATCGCAATTTCTGGCTGCTCAATGCGGGATTCTTTGTCTGTGGCTTCCATGTCGCGTTCATCGCGACGCATTTCCCCGCCTATCTGACCGACAAGGGGCTGGGGCTGGCGATCGGGGCCAATGCGCTGGCGCTGGTCGGGCTGTTCAATATCTTCGGATCCTATCTGTTCGGCATGTGGGGCGACCGGTGGAGCAAGAAGGGGCTGCTCGCCGCGCTCTATGCGTTGCGCAGCGTGGTGATGGTTGCCTTCCTGATCGCGCCGCTGACCCCGGCGAGTGCGTTGATGTTCGCGGCGGCCATGGGGTTTCTGTGGCTCGGCACGGTGCCGCTGACGAGTGGGCTGGTGGGGCAGATTTTCGGGATGCGCTACCTCTCGACGCTCTATGGCATCGTGTTCCTGGGGCACCAGGTCGGGAGCTTCTTTGGCGCGTGGTTGGCGGGGCTGATGTTCGACTGGACGGGCAGCTATGACAGCATCTGGGTCGCCTCGGTCGCGCTGGGGCTGATCGCGGCGCTGCTGCATCTGCCGATTTCGGAGCGGCCGGTTGCACGGATGCGGATGGAGGCGAGCGCGTGAAGGGCGTCGCCTTCGTTGCGCTCGCACTCGTTCTGGCGGGGGGATGGTGGCTGTGGCAGCGCGCCGGCGCCGATGTCGCGCTCGGCGCCGCGCTCAGCTGGTGCGGGTGACGCCCGGCGGTCAGCGGTTCTTCTTCATCTCCGCCATTCGCGCCTTGGCTGCCGCGACCTCGTTGCGGTCGAGCCGGTCGTCGCCATTGGTATCGGCGCGGTCGAACAGCGGTGCGGGGCCATCCACCATTTCGGCGCGGCTGATGCGGCCGTCGCCATTCGCGTCCGCAGCGCGGATCAGCGAGTCGATCCGGTCGCGCGCCTTTGCCGGGGCGAAGCGCAGCCGCTTGAAATCATTCTTGCTGATATAGCCGTCCTCATTCTTGTCCATTTGTTCGAAACGGGCGCGGCGCGATGCGTCATATTCGGCGCGGGTGATCACGCCGTCATTATTGACGTCGGCGCGATCGAACATCTCGGCGCCACCGAAGCGCTGGGCGTTGGCTGGAGTAGCGGCGAGGAGCAGCGCGAACCCCGCAAAGCTGGCCAAGGGATGCATGTGATTCTCCATTTTCAACGGTCGACGCGCGAGGCCGCGCGGATCAAGGCGCGGCCCCGCCAAGGCGTTTACGGGCGGGGACCGACGGTTCCCGAGTGCGAAACGGTCGATCCGTCGCGGCGTGTGCGGTTATAGTCATAATTGGCGGTGCCATCGCCATTGCCTGTCACGACGGTCGAGCGACCGAAGCTGTTGCCGGCGTTGGTCGTGACGGTCCGGCCGCCCTGATAGCGGCCATCGCCCCAATTGGCGTCTCGCGAGACGCTATGGCCATAGCCGGAACGAGTCTGGCGGGTCGTGTCACGGTTATAATAGCCGGGACCCCAGCTCGCATCTGTCGAGCTGTAGGCGCCGCGACCCGACCGGGTGCGGACACCGCGATCGACCGAGCGGTAGCCCGGGCCACGCTCGACCCGGCTGCCGCGGACATAACCGCGATAGGGCGTCTGAACGCTGACGACCTTGCCGCGGCGGACTTGAGCCTCTGCGGGGGTGGCGGGGAGGGTGATCGCCGCGGTCGATGCGGCGAGCGCGGCCAAGGGGAGGAGGTGCTTCAACAACATGCTCTGGGTCCTTTTACGCAGTGGTACATGGGGACCGGCCGGGGGAGCCGGTGGAAAGGCTTTTGCCGCAAAGCTGTAATGAGGGTGCGTCTCCACAGTGACGAACGGTAACGAAGTGTAACCGCGCGCTCCTTCGACTGGCGCAAGGGTGTATCGATGGGCAAGATTGGCCGGATGGACGCCAGCTGCATCGCCGTTGTGGAGGACGACAACGAGATTCGCGCACTCGTCATGGGCCTGCTCGATCGCGAGGGGTTCGTGGCGGTCGGGTGTCGGACCGCGTCGGATTACGACCGGCTTGCCGAGCGGCAGCGCATCGACCTCGCCATCCTCGACGTCATGCTGCCGGGTGAGGACGGCTTCAGCCTGTGCCGGCGCATCCGCGCGGCAGCGGACACGCCGGTGCTCATGGTCACCGCGCGGAGCGACGATATCGACCGGATCGTCGGGCTTGAGATCGGCGCCGACGATTATCTGCCCAAGCCCTTCAACCCGCGCGAACTGATCGCCCGGGTCCGGGCGATCCTGCGCCGCACGCGGGATGCCAATCGCATCGGGGTTTCCGCGCCGCCCGAACGCTGGCGCTTCGCCGGGTGGATGATCGATAGTGGGGCGCGATCATTGCATACGCCGGAGGGCAAGAGCGTCGAGCTGACCGGGGGCGAGTTCGACCTGTTACTGGCGCTGGTGCGGCATCCGTTGCGCGTGCTCAATCGCGACCAGCTGCTCGACTGGACACGCGGGCGTAGCGCCGGTCCGTTCGACCGCGCGATCGACGTCCAGCTCGGCCGGCTGCGGCGCAAGCTGCACGCGCATCCGGGCGGAGGGACGCTCATCAAGACGATCCGCGGCGGCGGGTATCAGTTCACCGCGCCGGTCGAGCGCGGCTGATGTCGATCGGCGCAAACCTCTCGCTTCGCATCGCCGCGATCCTGCTGGGCGGATTCGTGCTGCTCCAGCTTTTGATCGCAAGTTCGGTCACCCTGCCCGGCAGCGCCGATACGCGGCGCCCCTACAGCCTGCCGCGGCCCGATGAGGTGCGGACGATGGTCGCTGCGATCGAACGGACCCCTGCCGCCGACCGCCTGGCTGTGATCGCGTTGTTCGATCAGTCGCTCTACCATAGCGCGCTCGCCGACGCGCTCCCGCCGACCAAAGACCGGGATGGGGATGCGGATCTGCGCGACCTCGCCGGTCGCTATCGATCCGTGCTGCCGGGTCGGGAGGTCGTGGTCTGGGGATCGGGGTCGTTGCTGCGTCGGTTGCTCGGCAACCGTCCCCGTTCCGCGCGGCTGCTGGCGCCGGTGAACGTCGCGGTGCGCCTGTCGGACGGACGCTATCTCGTGTTTGACAGCAGGCCGTCCGCCACGTTGCGGCGCTATTTGCGGGGCCGATCGATCGTTGGGGCGGTCGGCGGGCTGATCTTGCTCGCCGTGTTGCTGATCGCGGTGCGGCGAACCACCGGGCCGCTAGTCCGGCTGGCACGCGGGGTTCGCGGATTCAGTGCGGCCACCCACGCGCCCGACCTGCCCGAGGAAGGGCCGCGCGAAGTGCGCGCCGTCGCCGCGGCGCTCAACGAGATGAAGCGGCGCATCATCGGCCTGATCGACCAGCGCACGGCCATGCTGGCTGCGATCGCGCACGACATGCGAACCTATCTCACGCGGCTGCGGCTGCGCAGCGAGTTCATCGGCGATCCGGACCAGCAGATGCGCGCGAACCGCGATCTGGACGAGATGGCCGGGCTGCTCGACGACACGCTGATCCTGGCGTCGGGCCGGGATGGGCGGGAGACACCTGCGGAGCCGGTCGATCTGCGCGCGGTGGCGGACGAACTGGTTACCGAACGGTGCGAACTGGGTGAGAAGGTCATGGTCGATGGTGGTGCGGTCCCGCTTGTGCTTGCCCGGCGCGTCGGAGTGCGGCGCATTCTGTCGAATCTGATCGACAACGGCCTTCGCCACGGCAGCGAAGTCCGGGTCACCGTGCGGGAGGAGGGCGACGGGGTCCTGCTATCCGTGGAGGATGACGGTCCGGGGCTTCCCGAAGCGGCGCTGGCACGCCTTGGCGAGCCCTTTGCGCGGCTCGACCCGTCGCGTGACCGGGAGAGCGGCGGAGCCGGTCTGGGGCTGGCGATCGTCAAGGCATTGGCGGCGCGCGATGCGGCCGAGGTGCGCTTCGCCAACCGGCGCGGTGGTGGTCTCAAGGTAACACTGCACTATGGCGGCGAGGCTATTCGCTGAGCCGCGGCATCAGCTCGACGAAATTGCAGGGGCGATGGCGGATGTCGAGTTGGGCAGCGAGGATGTCGTCCCAGCCGTCCTTGACCGCGCCGGTCGAACCCGGAAGCGCGAAGATATAGGTCCCGCGCGCAACGCAGGCGGTGGCGCGCGACTGTATCGTCGAGGTGCCGATCTTGGCATAGCTGAGCCAGCGGAACAGCTCGCCGAACCCGGGGATCATCTTGTCGGCGACCCGTCCCAGCGCTTCGGGGGTCACGTCGCGCCCGGTAACACCGGTGCCGCCGGTAGTGATGATGCAATCCACCCGTTCGTCGTCGATCCAGGCGTGGAGCTTACCGACGATCGCCTCGGGATCGTCATGGACGATCGCGCGGTCGGCGAGGATATGGCCCGCGTCGGTCAGTCGTGCGACGAGCGTGTCGCCCGACCGGTCGTCCGCGAGCGTCCGCGTGTCGGAGACGGTGAGCACCGCGATCCGGACGGGCCGGAACGGTATACTCTCGTCAATTGGCACCGGCGACGCGCTCGTCGTCCGGCACCGAGGCAGTCATCCGCACCGCCGCCGCGCCATTGGTCCCCGGCACCTTGGGCCAGAGCCCCTGGCTGATCGCCGCGCGGCTGACGCTCTCACGCCCCGCATTTTTTTCATACATCCAATAGTTGCGCAGCACGATCATCACATAGCCGCGCGTCTCCCAATAGGGGATGCTCTCGATGTAGAGCAGCGGGTCGCCCTTGTCGCGGACCTGGCTGTTCCAGGCAGCGACCGGGGTGGGGCCGGCATTGTAGGCGGCGATCACCTTGGGCAGCAGCCCTCCGGTGAAGGGCTGGTCGCGCAACTGTTCGATATAGGACTGGCCGACCTCGATATTGGTCGAGGGGCGCGACAGGTCCGCGCGATCGATGGAGACGCCGCGCTTGCGGGCGATGTCCGTCGCCGCGGCGGGCATGATCTGCATCAGGCCATAGGCACCGGCCGGGCTCTGCACGCGTGGATCGAACTTCGATTCCTGAAGCGCATGGGCATAGACCAGCGCCTTGTCGACGCGCCAGCCGCCGTCGGGCGTCCAGTCGGGGGCGGGATAGCGCGCCTCGTTGATCGGGCGGGCGCCGACCGGGCAGTTGTGCGTCAGCCAGAGCTGGGTCGCGGGCAGGTCGAGTCGCCCGGCAAGTCGGGTGAGCGAGGCATGGTCGCGCGCGTCGCCGATCCGAGCCTGATGCTTGATGACCTCAGATGCGAGGGCGTCCTCGCCAATCTCGGTAAGCGCGGCGGCGACACGGACGTTGGGGCGGCGTTCGAGCGCTTTCCAGTCGGCGGCGACGAACTTTTCGGTCTGTGACGGGGTTTCGCGGATGCCAAGCGCCTGACGCGCGAGCATCCCGTAAAAGGTTTCACTATGCTGGGCCGCGCTCTGGAGCCGGGCGCTGACCAGATCGGGGCGCCCGCATGCCATATCTGCACGCGCCGCCCAATAGAGTCCCGCAGTGCGCTTTTCGGTGTCGGTCGAACGCTGCGCGACTGCGGTGAACGCGGTTTGAGCCGCCGCGCAGTCATTCTGACGCCATGCGGCAAGGCCCTGGACCCAGTCGGCAAGTGGCGCGAATTCGCCCGATCCGGCCTGTGCGACTGCGGCGACGCGGCGCGCATCGGCGTCGCGGCCGACGGTATAATACATCCACGCGACGCGCTGGCGCCATTCGGTCAGCGTTTCGGGATCGAGATCGGCGGAACGGCTTTCGACGAGCGATTCGGCGCCCGACGCATCGTCGGCCTTGATCAGCGGAACCATCGCGCTTGCCACCTGAGCGGCGGCGGCGTCGGCGCTGGACGAGCGGTAGCGTTTGCGGATCGGGGCGCCGTCGTGCCAGATCATTCGCTGCGCTGCGGGCAAGACGGGAAGTTCGGTCGCACCGCGCAGCTTGGCAAGGCGGGTCAGTTGCTCTGCCTGGGGCAGTTGCGCTGCGTCGCCGAGCAGCGCCATGATCTGGGGCAACTCGACCCGGGGCGATCCCTTGGCGAGATAGAGTTCGGCGCGGGCGGTCGCGTGAAGCAGGCCCGGACGCATCGCATCGAGCTTGATCTGGGCATCGGCCCAGCGCGATTCCCGGATCGCGGCGAAGACGGCGCGATAGGCTTCGCGATCTTCACGATCGAGCTGGGCGGGGACGCCTTCGCCCGATGCCCGACGGTCGTAATTGGTGGCCCGGTCGTCGGCGGCATGGCCCACCGCCGGGATCATCAGTGCAAAAGCGGCTAGCAGGATACGCGCACTCACTGGCTCTGCCCTTCGATCAATAATTGTAGATCCTTCCAAACATCCGCCTTTGCCGCCGGCTTGTTCAGCAGAAAGCGCGGATGGAAAGTGGCGACTGCAAGCGATTGTCCGCCCGAATGGTTAAAGGGCGTTAAACCGTCACGCCCGCGCGCGGGGCCGGTCCCGAGAATCGCACGGCTGGCCGATTGGCCGAGCAGAAGCAGTCGGGCGGGCGTTGTCAGCCCGACGTGATGACGCAGCAATTCGCCCAGTCTTTCCTCCAGTTCGCGCGGGACCTGTCCGGTAATCGGCCGGACGGCGCAGAGCGGCACAAGGTATATCGAGTCGCGCGATTGGCCGATCGCGGCGAGGATGCGGTCGAACAACGCGCCCGCTGCGCCAGCCAGCAGGGCGGGGTTGCCACCGTCGAATTCGGGAAGATCGGTGACGACCATCAGCGGCGACGCCGGATCGCCTTCCGGGGGCACCAGTGGTTCGCCCGGCACCGCCTCGGGCGCCCCGGCACCGAAGCGCCAGTCGAGAAAGGCGTCGAGCGTGGCGGGGAGGGGGGCTTCGGGTTCCGGCTCGGCCCGCACGGGACCGCGCATCGGCTCGTCCTTGACCGCCGCAGCGGGACGGGCGGTCCAGTCGCGCGGCGCATCCTCGACGAGCACATCTACCCCTGCGTCGCGCCACCATATCAGTGCGCTCGCCGCTTCGGCCCGCCAGTCGGTTGCCCCCTCAATACCCATGGGCCCACAGAGTCATGCCTTGACGCCACCGTCAATCTACCTTCATCGGGGCAGGGACAGAATGCGCCGGGCGTGCGACGACGTGTTACGGTGCTGTTCCGATGGGAGACAGGAAGTGAGCGAACGCGAGTCGATGCCTTATGACATCGTGATCGTGGGCGCGGGGCCGGCGGGCCTTGCGGCGGCGATCCGGCTGAAGCAGCTGGCGAATGAAGCGGGCCGCGAATTGGGCGTCTGCATCCTCGAAAAGGGCTCAGAGGTCGGGGCGCACATCCTGTCGGGTGCGGTGATCGATCCCAAGGCGCTGGACGAACTGCTGCCCGACTGGCGCGACCAGGGCTGTCCGCTGGCGCAGGTGCCGGTGACCGACAACCAGCACTGGCTGCTCGCCAAGAAGGGCAAGTGGTCGATCCCGCACTTCATCACGCCCAAATTCATGCACAATGAAGGAACCTATACCGGGAGCCTGGGCAGCCTTTGCCGCTGGCTCGCCGAACAGGCCGAGGCGCTGGGGGTCGAGATTTTCCCTGGATTTGCTGCAGCCGAGATTCTCTACAATGACGACGGATCGGTAAAGGGCGTCGCGACCGGCGACATGGGCGTAGCGCGCGACGGGACCCGCAAGCCCGATTATCAACCGGGCCTCGAACTCCATGCGCGCTACACCTTTTTCGGCGAGGGGGTGCGCGGGCATCTCTCAAAGCAAATCCAGCGCCAATTCGGGCTATGCGAAGGCGTCGAGCCGCAAATCTACGGGCTGGGCGTCAAGGAATTGTGGGACATCGACCCCGAGCTGCACGAGCCGGGCCGGGTGATCCACACTCAGGGCTGGCCGCTGAGCGAGACCGAAGGCTCGAATGGCGGCGGGTTCCTGTATCATCAGGCGAACGGGCAGGTGGCATTGGGCTTCGTGACCTGGCTCAACTATTCGAATCCCTATCTCTCGCCGTTCCAAGAGATGCAGCGCTGGAAGACCCACCCGGCGATCGCCGAGATCCTGAAGGGCGGCAAGCGGGTCAGCTATGGCGCGCGGGCGATCAGCGATGGCGGGTTGCAGGCGATTCCCAAGCTGGTCTTCCCCGGCGGTGCGCTGATCGGCGATAGCGCGGGATTCCTCAACGTGCCGCGGATCAAGGGTACCCATGGCGCGATGAAGAGCGGGATGCTGGCGGCCGAGGCGGCGTTTGCCGCGGTCGCAGCCGATCGCTCAAGCGACGAGCTGACCGCCTATCCGCAGGCGTTCGAGGCGAGCTGGCTCTACAAGGAGCTGAGCATCGTCCGCAACGTGGTGCCGCTGGTCAAGAAGTTCGGAGACCTGGTCGGATCGGGTCTGGCCAACGTCACCATGTTCCTTGAGAGCTGGGGTCTCAAAATGCCCTTCACGCTGGGGCACAAGCCCGACCACGAAAGCCTGTGGCGCAAGGATCTGGTCCAGCCGATCGCCTATCCCAAGCCCGACGGCGTGCTGACCTTCGACAGGCTCTCGTCGGTGTTCCTGTCGAACACCAATCACGAGGAGGACCAGCCGGTCCATCTGACGCTGAAGGACCCCGACATCCCGGTCGAATACGACCTGCCGATGTATGATGAGCCGGCACAGCGTTACTGCCCGGCGGGAGTCTATGAGATCGTCGGTGAGGAAGAGGGTGATCCCCGCTTCGTCATCAACGCGCAGAATTGCGTCCACTGCAAGACCTGTGACATCAAGGACCCGACGCAGAACATCAATTGGGTCGTCCCGGAGGGCGGCGGAGGTCCGAATTATCCCAATATGTAAGCATCTCGCTCTGCCGCTGGCGGCCCTGGCGGCTTCGCTGCCCGGCGTCGCTCATGCCGATCTTGGCGAATATGTGAAGGCGCGTGCCGCCGCCGCCGATGGCGCGGTGGACGTAGCGGCGGCGGGCTATGCGGCGGTACTGGCGGCCGCGCCCGGCGACGAGGTGGTGGCGATCCGCGCCTATCGCAACGCGCTGGCGGCCGGCGATATCGCGCTCGCCCGGCGGGCCGCGGCAGTGCTGGTCCGATCGGGCGTTGCGCCTGCGGATACGGCGATCCTCGAATTCGCAGATGCCGTGCGGGCGCGCGACCGGGCCCGCGCCGATGATGCACTGGGCAAGATCGGCGCCGGGCCGCTCGATTTTCTTGCACCCGTGCTTCGCGCCTGGCTGGCATTCGACCGGGGCGCCGATCCGTTTCCCCTCCTCGACAGTGCCGGTGAAAGCGGCCTCGGTCGCCGCTATATCGCCGAACATCGCGCACTATTGTTGATCGCCTCCAAGCGGCTGGATGAGGGCGTCGCTGCGCTGCAGGCGGCGGTCGGCGCCGACCCGGGCAGTGTCGATTTGCGCTGGAACGCCGCGACCCTGCTGACCGGAACGGGCCAGCGCCGGATCGCGCGCGACGTGCTGTCGGGCGACGATCCGGTGATGACCGCGCTGCGCGACGGGCTGCGCAAGGGACGACCGGGTGCGGCATTCGGGACCAGCCGGTTGCTGACCCGGCTCGCCGCCGACCTGTCGGGGCAGGAGACACAGGCACTGTCGATTCTGCTGACCCGCTCCGCCTTGATGCTGGATCCGGGTGACGATCGTGCGAAATTGCTGCTCGCCGCTGCATTGGCGGGCGAGCGGGCGTTCGATCGTGCGATCATGGTGCTCGATACGATCAAGGCCGCCAGCCCCTTCTACAGTGCCGCACTGGCCGAACGGGTGGGAATGCTGCGGGAACAGGGCGCGCCCGAACGCGCGCTGGCGCTGGCGCAGGGCCTTGCCACGCGGCGCGACGCGGATGTTCGCGATCTTCAGCGCTATGCCGACGGTCTGTCTGACCTTGGGCGCGACGGGGATGCCGCGAAAGTCTATCAGCAGGTGGTGGATCGCGTCGGCGATGCCGCGACCTGGATCCATCACCTTCAGCTTGGCGGATCGCTGGAGCGATCGGGCGAATGGCAGGCGGCGCTGCCGCATTTGCGCAAGGCCGTCGAACTGGCGCCGGAACAGCCGGTCGCGCTCAACTATCTTGGCTATGCGCAGGTCGAGCGGGGCGAGAATCTGGCCGAAGCGGTGGCGTTGCTGGAGCGGGCGAGCCGGTTGCGTCCCGACGACCCCGCGATCACCGACTCGCTCGGCTGGGGCTATTATCGTAGCGGCGATGTGGCGAAGGCGCTCCCACTGCTCGAACGCGCGGCGCAGGGCCAACCGTCGAGCGCCACGATCAACGAGCATCTGGGTGACGCCTATTGGAAAGCCGGCCGCCGGTTCGAGGCGCGCTATGCCTGGCGCGCCGCGGCACTCTATGCCGAGGGTGAGCAAAAAGGTCGGCTGACGACCAAGCTGGCCGATGGCCTGGTGCAAAGGACGGCGGCAAACTGATCGACCGAGAGCCTGCGCCGGCGAAGCTCAACCTGGCGCTGCATGTGCGGCGGCGGCGGGACGACGGCTATCATGAGCTGGAGACGCTGTTCGCGTTCGTGAAGCACGGCGATGAAGTGCGGCTGGACGGCTATGGCGACGGGTTCGCGGTCGAGGGGCCGTTTGCGGCGGGTCTGGCGGGGGAGGGCGACAATCTGGTGACCCGCGCGCGCGATGCGTTCGGCGCAGCGTTCGGGGTGACGACGCCGGGGCGGATCACACTCCAGAAGAACCTGCCGGTCGCATCGGGACTGGGTGGCGGATCGGCGGATGCCGCCGCGATGCTGCGCCTGCTGGCGCGGCGCGAAGGCGTGCCGACCGACGATCCGCGGTTGTTCGCGGTGGCGGATGGGCTGGGATCGGACGTTCCGGCGTGTCTGTTGGGGTGTACCGCGATCGGCACCGGGCGCGGCGAGCGGCTTGCCCCGATCGCTGGTGCGCCGGGCGTGCCGGTGCTGCTGGTCAATCCGGGGGTCGCGGTAGCGACTGCGGCGGTGTTCAAGCGCTGGGACGGCGTGGATCGCGGGGCGCTTCCCTCCGGGGATGCGCTCAACGCCGCACGGGTTGGGCGCAACGATCTGGAGGCGTCGGCACGCGCACTCGCGCCCGTGGTCGATGCCGTGCTGGCGCGACTCTCCGATGCGCCGGGCGTGGCACTTGCGCGCATGTCCGGATCGGGGGCGACCTGTTTTGCGCTGTTCGATACAGTGGCGGCGCGTGCGGCGGCGGCGCGCGACATCGGGGAAGCGGAGCCGGGCTGGTGGTGTCTCGAAACGGAACTCGCGTGACAGAGGGCTGTGCCATTCTGGCTCGGCGCGCGATGCCGGGCGTTGCGTGCAGGTGGGGCGGGGCAACTGGCCCCGTTCTTGC
This sequence comes from Sphingomonas suaedae, assembly GCF_007833215.1. Classification (NCBI taxonomy): domain Bacteria; kingdom Pseudomonadati; phylum Pseudomonadota; class Alphaproteobacteria; order Sphingomonadales; family Sphingomonadaceae; genus Sphingomonas; species Sphingomonas suaedae. The sequence goes on along the minus strand of NZ_CP042239.1, from coordinate 1,112,837 downwards.
TGCGCCGTTGCTGCGGGTCAGGCGCCGGGAGCGAGACGCCCGTGGGTGGCCCCCGTCTTCGGGCGGGCGCCATCCCCCCGATCGGGGGCGGCAGTGATTCGGTCCGAGCGGGACGGTCCGCTTGCTCTGCTGACATTGGATCGCGGTGGCGCCCGCAACGCCATTTCCATCGCTGCATGGGATGCACTGGCGGCTGCCGCAGCAGGAATCGGTGCTGGCGATGCCGCCGCCGCCATTCTTCGGTCGGCGATGCCTGGAAGCTTCTCCGCAGGCGCGGACCTCACCGAATTTCGAGACCTGATCGACGATCCGGCGCTGCGCACCCGCTTCCGCGTTGCGATGGCGCGCGGGATCGGGGCGGTGGCGGCGCTGCCAATGCCGGTAATTGCGGCAGTCGATGGCGGATGTTTCGGCGCAGCGGTGGCGCTGACGCTGGCGTGCGATATCGTTGTCGCGGGCGACGGGGCAGTGTTCGCGACCACGCCCGCGAAGCTCGGCATCGGCTATCCGGCGGTCGACGTCGCGCGATTGAAGGCACGGATTGGCGCGGGACAGGCGGCGGCGATGCTGTTCACCGGGGAGCGGATCGATGCGGACGCGGCATTGCGCATCGGGCTGGCGCATCGCCGGGCGCCCCACGCCGAGCCGGTGGCGCGGGAGATTGCGCGCGCCATTGCCGCAAACGATCCCGGCGCGGTTCGACTGCTCAAATCCGTCTTGCGCGATTCCGGTGCGTCCAGCCACGATCAGGCGTTTGAGGATGCGTTCGGTTCGGCCGCATTTGCCGAGCGGCTCGCGGCATTTCTGAAGGGCAAAAGATGACCCCCTATCGCTGCATCGAGGGTGCGAGCGATGTGCTGATCCTGTGCGATCATGCATCGAACGCGGTGCCGGCGGATATCGATCTGGGGATCAATCCGGCGCTGCTCGTCAAGCATATCGCGATCGATATCGGTGCGGGGCCGCTGGCCGAGGCGCTTGCCGGGCGGCTGGAGGCGCCCGCGATCCTAGCGGCGGTCTCAAGGCTGGTTATCGACTTCAATAGAGAGCCCGATGCGCTGGGGCTGATCGTTCGGGCGAGCGACGGCCATGCCATCCCCGGCAACGAGGATGCGGATCGGGACGAACGCATCGCACGCTTCTTCGCCCCTTATCACGCGCAGATCGCGCGAACCGTCCGGACTCGGCGCCCGGCGCTGATCGTCGCGATCCACAGCTTCACGCCCGAGCTGGAAAGCGGGATCGACGAACCACGTCCCTGGGAGGCGGGTATCCTCTACAATCGCGACGCGCGCGCCGCCAATGTCGCGGTCAGGCTGTTGCGCGAGGCTGGAATCGTGACCGGGGACAATGAACCCTATTCGGGACGCATCCTGAACGCGACGATGAATCGTCATGCGGAGGCGGGCGGAACGCCCTATCTGGGGATCGAGATCCGCAACGATCTGATCGCCGACGATGCGGGGGTGGCGCGTTGGTGTGAAATTCTCGCAAAACTGGTATCAGATGTGCGCAATCACCTTGCGCAGGAGCGGCCTGCGGCGACATAGGCGGTGGCCATGACCAACCGTTTCGACAAGTCCCGCCTGCCGTCGCGCCACGTCTCCGTCGGCCCCGAGCGCGCGCCACACCGCAGCTATTATTACGCAATGGGCCTGAGCGAAGAGGAAATCGCCCGCCCCTTCGTCGCGCTCGCCAGCGCGGGCAATGACAGCGCTCCGTGCAACACGACGCTGGACATGCAGGCCGATGCCGCGCGCAAGGGCGTGATCGACAATGGCGGGATGCCGCGCCGGTTCAACACGATCACCGTGACGGACGGCATCGCAATGGGGCATCAGGGGATGAAATCCTCGCTGGTCAGCCGCGAGGTGATCGCCGATTCGGTCGAGCTTTCGGTGCGCGGCCATTGCTATGACGCGCTGGTCGGGTTTGCTGGATGCGACAAGTCGCTGCCGGGGATGATGATGGCGATGCTGCGCCTCAATATCCCGTCGATCTTCGTCTATGGCGGATCGATCCTGCCCGGTACGAAGAGCGCGACGTCACCGTCGTCGACGTGTTCGAGGTGGTCGGCAAGTTCGCGGCGGGCACCTGTCCGATCAGCGAGGTCCATGCGCTCGAGAAGGTCGCCTGCCCGGGTCATGGCGCGTGCGGCGGCCAGTTCACCGCCAACACCATGGCGTGCGTCGGCGAGGCGATCGGCCTGTCGCTGCCCAACAGCAACATGGTGCCGGCGCCCTATAGCAGCCGCGAGCAGATCGCGATCGCGGCGGGCTATCAGGTGATGGAGCTCATCGAGCGCAATATCCGTCCGCGCGACATCTGCACGCGCGAGGCGTTCGTCAACGCTGCGCGCATCGTCGCGGCCACCGGGGGGTCGACCAACGGTGCGCTTCACCTGCCCGCGATGGCGAGCGAGGCGGGGATTGAGTTCGACCTGTTCGACGTCGCCGAGATATTCAAATCAACGCCTTACATCGCCGACCTGAAACCCGGTGGAAAATATGTCGCGAAGGACATGTACGAGGCGGGCGGCGTCTACATGCTGATGAAGACGATGCTGGCGAACGATCTGCTCGACGGCAACTGCATGACCGTCACCGGCCGCACGCTGGGCGAGAATATCGATCAGGTGACGTGGAACCCCGACCAGAAGGTCATCTATGACGTCAAGACGCCGATCACCCCGACCGGCGGTGTCGTCGGCCTGCGCGGCAGCCTGGCGCCAGATGGCGCGATCGTGAAGGTCGCGGGGATGCACCGGCTCCAGTTCGAAGGCCCGGCGCGCTGCTTCGATTGCGAGGAGGACGCCTTTGCCGCCGTGGAGGCGCGCTCGATCCGCGAGGGCGAGGTCGTCATCATCCGCTACGAAGGCCCCAAGGGCGGCCCGGGGATGCGCGAAATGCTGTCGACCACCGCGGCGCTCTATGGCCTGGGCCTCGGCGAGAAGGTCGCGCTGATCACCGATGGTCGCTTTTCGGGCGGCACGCGTGGCTTCTGCATCGGCCATGTCGGGCCGGAAGCGGCCGAGGGCGGGCCGATCGCGCTGGTCGAGGATGGCGACACGATCCGCATCGACGCCGAAGCGGGGACGATCGATCTCGACGTGCCTGAGGATGTGCTGGCGGCGCGCCGCGCAAAGTGGCGGCCGCGCGTCAACGACTATCAGTCGGGCGCATTGTGGCGCTATGCGCAGAATGTCGGACCTGCTTATAAGGGCGCGGTAACGCATCCGGGGGCAAAGTCCGAAACGCATGTCTTTGCGGATATCTGAACTCACCGCGGCGGCGGTAGCGTTGTTTGCGCTCGCCGCCTGCGACCGTCCGCAGGTTCAGACCAAGGCCGAACGGGCCGAGGCGGCGCGCGCGATGGAAAAGCGCGCGGCGGCGGAAGGGCGTATCCCCTGTGCGTTGGGCGGCACGGGCGATTTCGCGACGCGCTGCACGATCGACCGGGTCCAGACACAGGACGGGCTGATGCTCACCATCCGTCATCCCGATGGCGGCTTCCATCGGCTGCGCGTGACGAAGGATGGACGCGGCGTGATCGCGGGGGACGGGGCGCGGGAGGCTGTGGTCACCGTGATCGCGCCGGATGCGATCGAGGTCGCGATCGATGATGTCCGCTACCGCCTTCCCGCGACCGTAAAAGGCCAGCAGCGTCAGTGAGCGTCGCGGCGCGGCGATCGGGCTGGGCGGTGTTCTGGCTGGTCGTCGCGATCGCGGCGGCATGGTTCCTGACCGATTCCTTCCGCTTTATCGCCGCGCGGGAGGCTCCGGCGGGAGAGACGCTGTGGGGGCGATGCGTCTGGTATTTCGCGCATGTCGCGCTCGCCATCCCCGTGCTGCTGATCGCGCCGCTCCAGTTTGCCGCGACGTTGCGGACGCGCTGGCCGGTGCTTCATCGCGTGCTGGGACGGTTCTATCTCGCCGCCTCGCTGCTCGCCGGTGTGTTTGCAGTCCATCTCGGGCGCACGATCGCGACGCCGGAGACGCAGGTGCCGCTGACGCTGTTCGCGCTTGTGTGGATCGGCTTCGTGCTGATCGCGTGGCAGGCGGCGCGGCTGCGGCGGTTCGACCTGCATCGCGGCTTCGTGACCCGCGCGACAGCGCTGGCGCTGTCGTTCGTCTGGGTGCGGATGATGGCTGCTGGGGACGGGCTGTTGCTTGGGTTTGTCGAAAACATCGAACTGCGTGCGGCGACGCGGGGGTGGCTGAGTTTCGTGCTGCCGCTGTTGGTGGTGGAGGCATGGCTTTCGTGGTGGCCGGCGGCAAAACCGCTATTTGCGCGTCGCCCTGATTAGTCCTATCGCAGCAAGGCCAGAGGGCCGGGCGGCCGCGTTATGCGCAAGCATACCGAGGAAAGTCCGGGCTCCACGGAAACACGGTGCCGGGTAACGCCCGGCGGTCCCGGTTCGCCGGGGTCAGGGAAAGTGCCACAGAGAGCAGACCGCTCACTGGTCTTCGGGCTGAGGGCAAGGGTGAAAGGGTGCGGCAAGAGCGCACCGCGCGACCGGCAACGGAAGCGGCACGGCAAACCCCACCGGGAGCAAGATCGAATAGGGGCCGCATATGGGGAGTTCCGCCTCGCGGCCCGGGTTGATTGCTTGAGCCCCCACGCAAGTGCGGGCCTAGAGGAATGGTCGCCTATCGCGCGCACCTCCCCTTGGGGAAAGGGCCGCGTGGACAGAACCCGGCTTATAGGCCCTCTGGCAACTCATTTCGTCTGAAAGGCAGGGCTTGTCAGCGCCTTGCCCCCTGGGGGATAAGGGGACGGAGGCGAGACCAATGACACGCGGCATCCTGTTCAGCGCGGGCGTATCGCTCGTGGCCCTGATTTCCACCCCTGCCGAGGCGCGGGACGGCGAACTCGGAAACATGTGCGCGCAGGAAGCCCGGTTGCCGACCCCGGATGACGCCACCGGCAAGACTTACGACGAGATCGTCGTCGAACGCGCGATCGAACTGTGCCGTCGCGCCCTCGCCAAATCTCCTGGCGACGCGGAGGTAATGGCCAATCTCGGTCGCGCGCTCACCAAGGCGGGCGAGGGCAAGGAGGCCTTCCCGCTGATCGAGCGCGCCGCAGCAGCGGGCAGTATGCAGGCGGCAAACACGCTGGCGTCGATGTACGAACTGGGCGATGGCGTGGCGAAGGATCCGGCGCGCGCGTTCGCCTATGCACGCGCTGGCGAGAAAAGCCGTTACGTCTGGATCGTCGGGCGGCTCGCCGAATATTATATGAAGGGTGTCGGCACGTCGCCTGAACCGAAGGCTGGGCTGTCGCTCTACGCGCGCGCCGCCGATCTGGGCAATGCGGGTGCTGCCAAGGATTTGGGCGACCTCTATCGTTTCGGTCGCCACGGCGTTGCGAAGGACTTTGCCCAGGCGCGCAAATGGTACCAGCGCGCGATGGACATGGGCGACGACGATTCGGTCGCGGCGCTGGGCTATATGGCCGAGAGGGGGCAGGGCGGCCCCAAGGATGAGGCTGAGGCGCGGCGGCTTTACCGGATCGCATCGGATCGCGGATCGGGATGGGGCGCGGAAAATCTGGCGGTGATGCTCCAGACCGGGCGCGGCGGCCCCAAGGACGAAAAGACTGCGGCTGATTTCGTCCGCCTTGCCGTCGATCGCGACCAGACCGGTGCGATGCGACGGCTGGGTACCTATTATCGCGACGGCATCGGGCTCGAGCGCGACAATCAGATGGCAATCGCCTGGTTCCGAAAGGCGGCAGACGAAGGCGATGACGACGCGATGGTCGCGCTGGGCGACATGGCGACCAACGGCAAGGGAATGCCGCGCGACGAGGCTGCCGGGCGCGAATGGTATCGCAAGGCGGCCGAAGCGGGCAACGGGAACGGGATGCGCAAGCTCGCATTCGGCCTGGCATCGAGCGAATTCACGGGGGTGCCGAGCGACAATCCTGCTGCGGTCGAATGGTACCACAAGATGGCCGCGCTGGACGATCCCGACTTCGCGGCTGTCGCCGCCGATGTGTTTTCGGAGGGCAAGCTTGTCCCGATGGACCTCAAGGCGGCGCGCAAATATTACGCGCGCGCTTATGCCGAAGGAGTCGAGGATACCGGGCGGCCGCTGGTCGAGGTTATCCTGCGAGATGGGCCGGGCGATGCCGGGCGGGCAGAGGCACTGAAAATCCTGACGGATGCTGCGGACAAGCGGGAGGGCTGGGCGATCGCAGCATTGGCCCACCCCGGGCCACTGATCGAACAGGCGGGCCTCAAGATCGATACCGATGTGTGGCAGGAAAAGATCGCGCGTGAGACCGATCCTGCGCTTTTGACTGAGGTCGCAAAATCTTTGCAAAAGGGCACGCTGTCGCGGCAGCAATTCGGACTCGCCGTGCAATATGCGCGCGCCGCCAGCGACCCGTCGGTGTCGAAGGAATATCAGCTCAAGCTGATGGTCGACCTGCAGTTGCAGGAGGCTGCGCTACGCGAGCTGGCCCGCTATGCGACCACGGACCAATTCAAGGCGCTGTCCGAAGAGCGCCAAAAGACGTTCCTGGCGGCGTTCGACAACCCGCCGACCTGTAATTTCAATGGCGACCAGAGCCATATCGCGCTGTTCCGCCAGCTCGCCGAACTGGGGATGAAGGAGCCGGCGGCCAAATATGCCTGGCTCCTGCTCAATGAGGGCAAGGGCGATGTCGCGGCGGCGATGAAATGGTTCGAGATCGCCGCCGAACGCGGATCGGCCGACGCCCAGCGCGCGATCGGCTATCTCCACCTCAAAGGCTTTGGCGTCGAAAAGAGTGCGCTCAAGGCTGTTCGCGCATGGGAGGAGGCGTATCGCCGGGGCGAGGGTTATGCGGCGCTGAGTCTCGCGCTCTATTATAAGGGTGATCTCGAGTTTACCGAGGCGGAGCGTGCGGGAGCGCCGGCCCCTGATCCGGTGCAGGCGTTCGAATGGATGCAACGTGCGGCGTCGTCGAGCTATGCCAATGCGGTGCTGCTGGCGCGCATGTACCTGGCGGGCGACGGGACCAAGGCAAATCCCAAGGAGGCGATGCGCCTGCTGCACTGGGCCGTGCATTGCGGCGATTATAGCGCACGCGTCGCGGTCGGCGAAGCGTATCTGCACGGATCGGGGGTGGCGAAGGACCCGGACATGGCGCTGCGCTGGTTTCGCCATGCCGCAGGCTCCGGCTGGGCCGGCGGGGCGGTCGCGATGGCCCGCGCTTCGGCGCTCGGCTGGGGTATGAAGCCCGATCTCAAACAGACGCGCTATTGGCTTGCCGAAGCGGTTCGCCGTGGCAGCGACGACGCGAAGAAATGGCAGGAGGCCTGTGGCGTGCAGGCGACGATCAAGTGCCTGACGCGGATCGAGGGCTTTACGCCTCTGCCGATCGGACCGGAGACGCCGGGGCTGAGCGCGGCGCCGAGCTTCGAGGTACGCGAGGCCGCCCTCAAGAAGGATCTGGACGCGGCGGTCGAGAATGGCTCCGAATATGCGATCTTCGAAGGGTTTCGCGGGCTGGAGGAGCATTATCTCCTGTACGGCAAGATGGACCAGTATCTGGCGACCAAGGTCCGCTCGCTGGCGATCAAGGAATCTGCGATCCAGGCGCGGTTCGGGAGCCGTGACAATTATTTCGCGCTGATCGAATCCTCGTGTCACTGGTCGAGCGCGGCAAAGGAAGCCAATGGCGGGGGGCGGCCCGAGGCGGCGCTGTTCTTCGCCAAGGTGGCGGTCAACAAACTGCAGGATGCGCGCAAGCGGATTTCGGACCTCGATCCCTCGATCCGCGAATGCTTCATCCGCGTGCATCAGGATCGCTATCGCTATCTGGCGGGCATCTTCATGGAGATGGGCCGGTTCGGCGAGGCCGAGCATGTGCTGGCGATGCTCAAGGATTTCGAGAGCTACAACTACACCCGCGACAAGCGGCGCGAGGGCGAGGCGTTCGACCGGATGCCGCTCGACGCCCAGCAGACGCAGAGCATGGCCGCATTCGACGCTGCGACGGCAGCGCTGGTGCAGGCCGGGGCAGCGCGTGATCGTCTGATCGCCTTGCAACGCCAGGGGACGCTGACTCCCGAACAGCAAAGGGAACTGGGCGCGGCGACGACCGCACTGGGTGCCGCGCAGACGGCGTTTCGCGGCGAACTGGGCGATCTGGCCGATGCAGTCGCGGGGCTGGATGCCGCCAAGACCCCGGACCAGGAGGAGAAGGCCGATCGCGTCGCGTCGATTCAGCCGCGGCTCATCAGCACCGTTCGACGGCTGGGCAAGGATGTGGCGGCGCTGCACGCGGTCGTATTGCCCGATCGCATTCACTGGCTGCTGACGACTGCAAATTACCAGAAATCGATCGTCGTACCGGTCGATATCACGGCGCTGCGCAAGGATATCGGTCTCTATCGCCAGGCGATCAGCGACCAGGCTGTGTTTATCACTGACCCCGCATCGCGGCTTTATCAGGCGGCGTTCGAACCGGTGGACAAGGCGTTGCGCGCGGCGGGGATTACCCAGGTCATGCTCTCGCTGGACGATGCACTGCGCTATCTGCCGATGGCCGCGCTGCACGACGGCAAGGATTGGCTCGCCAAGCGCTATGCCTTTAGTTTGTTCCGCTCGATCGACGAGGTCCAGACGGGGCCGTCGGATGCAGAAGGATGGCAGGTCGCGGCGTTGGGCGCCAGCCAGGGCGGTGCGGGCCTCAGTCCATTGCCCGCGGTGCCTGCGGAATTGACCGGTATCGTGCGCACGGACGGGGCGGCGACCGGGGTGTTGCCCGGCGTGGTCAAGCTCGACACCGCGTTCGACCGCGCGGCACTGGGGACTGCGATGGCGGGCGGCTATCGCGTGATCCATATCGCGTCGCATTTCTCGCTCGACCCGTCGAGCGCGGACAAGTCGTTCCTGCTGCTCGGCACGGGACACGAACTCCCGCTCACCGAGTTCATCCGCGACGGCAGCTTCACTGCGATCGATGTCGATCTGCTGGCGCTTTCTGCCTGTCAGACGGGCGTTCCGGGAAGCAACCAGAACGGGTCCGAGGTCGATGCAAGCCTGGCAGAACTGGCGCAAAAGGCCGGTGCGTCGGCGGTGCTTGCATCGCTCTGGTCGGTCGCGGACGAGTCCACCGCAGTGCTGATGCAGCGCTTCTACGCGATCCATGCCAAGGGCGACACGAGCAAGGCCGAAGCGCTGCGCCAGGCCCAGATCGCGCTGATGGGCGCCCAGGGCGGTACCGGTGCCGATCGCGGCAGGCTGAAGCCGCAGCCCGGCAAGCCAAAGGGTCCGGCGGTGACGGGCTATGCCCACCCCTTTTACTGGGCGCCGTTCACATTGCTGGGCAATTGGCAGTAGCGATTCGGTGTATTCAGCTGCGCTGAAGCGGCACCGGCCCGCTTCCCCGCCCGGCCACCCATAGGATACTAAAGTTGGGTGGCCGGGCGGGGGAGCGGGCCGGTGCCGCCTGACTGAAGGCGCCCTTAAGCCGCCTTGCGCCGCTCCGCCATCTCGTCGTTGAGCATTTCCGCCAGCAGGAACGCCAGTTCGATGCTCTGCCCCGCGTTGAGGCGGGGGTCGCAATGGGTGTGGTAGCGGTCGGCCAGATCATGCTCGCTGACGTCGATCATGCCGCCGGTACATTCGGTGACATTCTGTCCCGTCATCTCGGCATGGATGCCGCCGGCATAGGTCCCCTCGGCACGATGCACGGCGAAGAACCCGCGCACTTCGTCGAGAATGCGGTCGAACGGACGCGTTTTGTAGCCGTTCGCTGCCTTGACGACATTGCCGTGCATCGGGTCGCAGCTCCACACCACCGGATGCCCCTCGCGCTTTACCGCGCGGACCAGCTTGGGGAGTCCGTCCTCGATCTTGTCATGGCCGTAGCGGGTGATGAGAGTCATACGGCCCGGCGTGCGCGTCGGGTTGAGCGTGTCGAGCAGGCGCAGCAACGCGTCCGGCTCCAGGCTGGGTCCGCATTTCATGCCGATCGGATTGCCGATGCCGCGCAGGAATTCGACATGCGCCGACCCGTCGAACCGCGTGCGGTCGCCGATCCACAGGAAATGCGCGCTGGTGTCGTACCAGTCGCCGGTCAGGCTGTCCTGCCGGGTCAGCGCCTGCTCATAGGGGAGCAGCAGCGCCTCATGGCTGGTGTAGAAATCGGTGCGCTTGAGCTGCGGCACGGTGTCCGGGTTGATCCCGCACGCCTCCATGAACTCGAGCGATTCCCCGATCCGGTCGGCGACCGCTTCGAACCGCTTGGCCCAGGGACTGCGGCCCATGAAGTCGAGCGTCCACTTGTGCACCTGATGCAGATTGGCATAGCCGCCGCTGGCGAAGGCGCGCAGCAGGTTCAGCGTCGCGGCAGACTGGGTATAGCCGCGGATCAGCCGCTGGGGGTCGGGGATGCGCGCTTCGGGGGTGAAGGCGATGTCGTTGACGATGTCCCCGCGATAGCTGGGCAGTTCGACACCGTCGATCGTCTCGGTCGGAGCCGAACGGGGCTTGGCGAACTGCCCGGCCATGCGGCCCAGCTTCACCGTCGGGAGCTTTGACGCGAAGGTCAGCACGACCGCCATCTGGAGGATGACGCGGAAGGTGTCGCGGATGTTGTTCGGGTGGAATTCGGCGAAGCTCTCGGCGCAGTCGCCGCCTTGAAGCAGGAACGCCTCGCCGCGCGACACGCGGGCGAGTTCCTGGGTCAGGGCGCGCGCCTCCCCTGCAAAGACGAGCGGGGGAAAGCTGGCGAGTTGATCCGTGGCGGAACGCAGGGCGGCGTCGTCGGGGTAAACGGGCAACTGGCGCGCTTCCGCCTTTGTCCAGCTGTCGGGGCTCCAGTCCATGGCCTGCTCCACGTTACGGACATGGACGTACCAGTCCTGATGATGCGCGATTCCGTTCGCCGCAATCTGGTTGAGAACGGCCGGCGACGCGCGCTTGCCGTCTTCCTCCCAGCCCTGAACCGTCGATCCGGGCGTGTCGAACCACGCGCCGAAAGCGGCACGGGAGAGGGAGCGTTCCTCGCGGAAGCGGCGGATTTTGGAACCGGCTAACGTCGTCATGCGCCGCCCTTACCCCCGCTGGGTAAGATTGCGCAACAGCTAAATTAACCCAGGCGGGGTAATTGCGCTATGTGCGGCCGTAACGGTTCATCCCGGCTTCATCGGCGCGGGTGTGATACCCATATCTGCCGCGAAGGAGTTGCGTATGTCCCGCCTATTGATGCTTGCCGTGCTGTCTGCGGCGCCCGCAATTGCGCAGGAGGCGCCGGAGGGCGAGCCGGGCGCGCCACCCACGCGCGTTCGCAGTGTGCTACTCTATGGCGACGACACCTGCCCCAAGGCGGAGGGACCCGACGAGGTGGTAGTTTGCGCAAAGGCGGGCGAATCGCCCTATCGCATTCCCAAATCGCTGCGGAAGACCGAACCGGGGCCGGGCGGGACGAGCTGGGTACGCCGCGCCGAGCTGGTCGACGAGGTCAACCGCCAGGTGCTGCCCGGCAGCTGTTCCCCAATCGGCAGTTATGGCCAGAGCGGTTGCACGATCCGGATGCTCCAGCAATGGAAGGCGGAGCAGCGCGCCAAAAAGGAAGAGGAAGCGGCAATCCCCGGCGGAGATGACGACTGACGCCGTCGGTTACTGGCCGAAACCGGGCTCGCTGGCGCGTGCGATGGCTTCACGCGCTGCGGCGAACAGCGCACCGGCCTTTGCCTCGCATTCGCGCTGCTCATAGACCGGGTCGCTGTCCGCGACGATGCCTGCACCGGCGGTGACGTGCATCGTCCCGTCCTTCACGATCGCGGTGCGCAGGACGATGCAGCTGTCCATCGATCCGTCGGGGGAGAAATAGCCGACTCCGCCCGCATAGGGGCCACGCTGGTCCCGCTCCAGTTCGGCGATGATCTCGCAGGCGCGGACCTTGGGCGCGCCGCTGACCGTCCCGGCGGGAAAGCCCGCGAACAGCGCATCCAGCGCATCGGCATCGGGGCGCAGCCGTCCCACGACGTTCGAGACGATGTGCATGACATGGCTGTAGAATTCGACGGTGTAGCTGTCGGTCACCTTGACCGATCCAGCCTGCGCCACGCGGCCAGTATCGTTGCGGCCGAGGTCGAGGAGCATGAGATGCTCGGCGCGCTCCTTCGCGTCGGCAAGCAGGCTGAGGCGGTTCGCTTCGTCCTCCGCCGCGTCCTTGCCGCGGGGGCGGGTTCCGGCGATCGGGCGGATCGTCACCTCGCCATCGCGCACGCGCACCAGAATTTCGGGGCTCGACCCGGTGAGCGCGAATCCGGGAAGGTCGAGGAAATAGAGGAAGGGCGAGGGGTTCACGCGGCGCAACGCGCGATACAGCTCGATCGGCGGCAGCGTGAACGGCGCGGTGAAGCGCTGGGCAAGGACGACCTGAAAGATGTCGCCTGCTGTGATATATTCCTTGGCGCGCAGCACCCGTGCGGCATAGTCATCGGCGGCCACGGTCGGTTGCGGTACGATATCGAGCGCATCGGCGGTCGCGCGCGGGGGCAGCGGGGCCGCGGACAGGCGCGCTGCGGTGGCCTCGATCCGGTCGGTGGCGGCGGCGATCAGCGCATCGGCGTCGCGGGCGGGATCGGGCCAGACTGGCGAGACGAGGAACAGCGAGTCCGCCAGCCGGTCGAAGATCAGGATCACTGTCGGCCGCACAAAGATCATATCGGGCAGGTCGAGTGGATCGTTGGCGGCGCGAGGCAGCGTTTCGACCAGGCCGATCGTCTCATAGCCGAAATAGCCCACCAGACAGGCAAGGGCCCGGGGGATTTCGGCGGGCACTTCCATCCGGCAGTCGGCGACGAGGCGGCGTAACGCGTCGAGCGTCGGAGCGTCGGCGGGGTGAAAGGCGTCGCGGTCGGTGAGCCAGTTGGCATTGATCTCAGCTTTTTCGCCTTCGGCCCGAAAGACGAGATCGGGGGCGAGGCCGATCATGCTGTGGCGACCGCGCACCGCGCCGCCCTCAACCGACTCCAGCAGGAAATCGCCGCGGCCTGGCTCGATCAGCTTGAGCGCAGCGGCGACGGGCGTGTCGGTATCCGCCAGCTGACGGCGCCAGATCAGCGCGGGTTTCCCCGCGCCAAGCGCCGCACGGGCGGCATCGATCCCTTCGACCCCGCCCGACATGACGATCAGTTGCCGCCCGTCGCCTGGCCGCCCAGCTGCGCCTTGAGGCGCGCGATGGCCGCTTCGTTGCGCTCGACCTTCACCGCCTTGCGGGCGGCGGCGGCGAACTGTTCGACATATTCGTTGCCGACAAGCTGGCCGAGCTGGCCGCGCGTCTGGGCGATCAGCGCGTCATTGCCCTTGGCATTGCCTTCCTCGATATCCTCGAGCCAGACGATCCAATAACCGCCGCCCTGCGGCGCTGCGGTCATCTTCGCCTTCTTCTCCGCCATGCTGAACATCAGCCGCACCGGCGGGGGAAGCTGATTGCCCATTTGCGATAGCTGTCCGCGCGAGGCGTCGAGCGGCTGGGGCGGGGGAAGGCGCAGGCCGCTTTCCTGGATCGCCTGCGCCATCGGAGTGCCCTTGTTCAGCTTCGCCAGGATCGCCGACGCAGCCTTGCGGGCCCCCTGAAGCTGGCGGTCGCGGATGAAATCGGCCGTTACCTGGTCGCGAATTTCGGCCAGCGGGCGAGGGGCGGCGGGGATGACCCGTTCGGTCTTCACCAGCGCGAAGCCGCCATCCTGACCGATCGGAGCCAGCTGGGGATCGTCGCCGGTTTCCATCGCGAAACCGGCGGTGGCGATCTGGGCAAGCGCAGGATCGGGCGCTTCGCCATCCATTGCGGCGCGACCATCGGCGAACAGCGGCGCGCTGGTCTCCGCCTTCAGCTTCGCCTCGGCGACCGCTTCGTCGAACGTGGAATTGTCGGCGATGGCACCGTCGATCTTGGCGCGCAGATCGGCCAGCGCTTCGGCTTCCTTGCGCTTGGTAATCTCGTCGGCCAGCTCGCTGCGGACCTGATCGAGCGTCTTGCCCGCCACCTGTTCAATCCCCTCGACGCGGACGATGTGCCAGCCGAGCGGCGACTTGAGCGGGCCGACCACGGCGCCCTGATCGGCGGCGAAGGCGGCATTGGCGATGGCGTCGCTGCTGGCGCGGGCAAAGGCGGCCTTTTCGGCATTGTCGATCGTGGACGGGGCCAGCCCAGCGGCCTTGGCGGCATCGGCCATGCTGGTGCCGCCCTTCACCTTCGCAGCGATCGTCTTGGCGGCGTTTTCGTCGGCGACGATGATCTGCGCCAGGTTGCGACGCGTGCTGGCGGCATATTGCGCGGCATTTGCCTTGTACGCCGCTGCGATCTCGGCATCGGTCGCCTTCGCGGTTTCGGCGAACTGTTCGGGGCGGACGATGGCATAGCGGACGACGCGGCGCTCGGGCAGCGTGTAGCGAGCGGTGTTCTTCTTGTAGAAGCCCTCAATCTCGGCCGCGGTCGGCGCCTTGCCCGGATCGATCGCACCAATGGGAACGTAGCCAACCAGCCCCTTGCGGCGCTCGAGCAACAGCGAGGCATAGGGCAAGGCAAGCTGGGTCGGGACCTGGCTGGCGCCGATGGTCGGGCCGACCAGCCACTGGACCAGCGTCTCGCGGCGGAAATCGGCGCGGACCTGATCGGCGGTGATGTTCTGCTGTTTCAGCAGATCGTCGAACCGCTGCTGGCTGAACTTGCCGTCGAAGCCCTGAAAGGCGGGGAGCGAGGCGATCTGGCCGTCGATCGACGCCTTTGACACCGTCATTCCCTGTTGCAGGGCATATTCCTCCAGCGCCATGCCGTTGATGACCTGGTCGAGCACCTGTTCGAACCCGCCGGTGTTCACGAACTGGGTCATGTCGAGCATCGGCTGTTCCTGGCGGATGCGGTCGAGCGCGTTCTTGAGGCGATCCTGAAGCTCCTGCTCGGTCAGCTTCTTGTCGCCCACCGTCACCAGGGCAGAGCTGGATGCCGCCCCGCCGCCGACGCCGGAAATGTCCGCCATGCCAAAGGCGACGGCGATGATGACGAGGACGATCAGGGCGATGATCTTGCCGGGGGTCGAAAAGATGGCGCGCCGGAGGTTGGTGAGCATGGATACCCGCTGAAGAGGGATGGATTGCGCTCGCTTTAGGGGGCACGGGGACGGGCATCAAGCGACAACGGACGCGAACGGGGCGGGGACGGCGGGCAAGACGCTTGTGCGGTCTGGCAGCGCGGCCTATCGGCCTGTCCAATAGTGGACAAAGGGGAAGCGGGATGCGGCGCAAGCTGGTGGCGGGAAACTGGAAGATGAACGGCGTTACCGCCTCGCTGCCCGAGGTGGAGGCGATCGCGGCGGCCGCCGCGGCCAATCCCGGCGTCGACGTGGCGCTGTGCCCCCCGGCGACGCTGATCGCCCCGGCGGTGGCGGTTGCGAGCGGGATGCCGATCGGCGGGCAGGATTGCCATGAGCATGACAGCGGCGCGCATACCGGGTGTATCTCGGCCGCGATGCTCAAGGATGCCGGGGCGACGCTGACCATCGTCGGGCATAGCGAGCGGCGCGCCGACCAGAACGAGACCAGCCACGACGCCTGGGCCAAGGCGGCGGCGGCGCATCGCCATGGCCTGAACGTCATCCTGTGCGTCGGCGAGACCGAGGCGGAGCGCAATGCCGGTCGCGCCGAGCGGGTGGTGCAGGCGCAGATCGAGAAATCGGTGCCCGAGGATGCGGACGGCAGCTGGCTCACCTTGGCCTATGAACCGCGCTGGGCGATCGGCACCGGGCGCACCCCGACGCTGGAGGAAATCGAGCTGATCCACGCCATCGCCCGCGCCAAGCTGGGCATGATGGTGGGTGCGGAGAAGGCCGAGGCGATCCGCATCCTGTATGGCGGGTCGGTGACCGGGGCGAATGCCGCGACCATCCTGGCGGTCGACAATGTCGATGGCGCGCTGGTCGGCGGAGCGAGCCTGACGGCGGAGAAGTTCGTGCCGATTATCGAAGCCGCCGCGAAGCTGTAGGCGATGCACGCCGCACGCCCCGATGTGCCGGAGACGCGGGGGCGGCGGATCGGGCGGTGGCTGCTCGCGCTCTTCTATGCGGTGGCGGGGGTGGCGCATTTCCTGTTCACCGATGCGATGGTGCGGATCGTCCCCGCATGGGTGCCATGGGACGCGCATGAGGTGGTGCTGACCACCGGCGCGGCCGAGATGATCTGTGCCGCGGCACTGATGACCCGCAAATGGCGGCTGGCCGCGGGGTGGGCGCTGGCGCTCTATGCGCTGTGCGTGTGGCCGGCCAATGTGAAGCACGCGATGATCGACCTGACGTGGCTGGGCGGAAGCGGGGCGGGGCTGTCGGCGTGGTACCATGTGCCGCGCCTGCTGGCGCAGCCGTTGCTGATCGCGTGGGCGCTGTGGGCGGTCGGTGCGGTGCGGGTGGAGCGAGGTGTGACGGCGGCGGGAAACTGACGAAGTTCCGCGCAACGCGCTTCATTCTGTCAGCTTCGGACGGCGCTGCGGCGGTGCGGGAGGCTCGGCCAGCGCGGCCAGCGCCATGCGGAAATCGGGGCGGGTGATCGTGCCGATCTGGCGCCCGCGATAATAGCGCGGACGGGTGACGCCGTTGAGCGCGCGGTCCATCGCCATGCTGAACATGCGATCATAGCCCATCATCAACGCCGCATCCCAGGCGCGGGCGAAGTCCGCCGCCTCGGGCCGCTCGCGCAATTTGTACGCGGTCTGGCGGCTCATGCCGACGGCTTTGCAGGCGCGGGTGACGGTGCCCATGACCGCGAGGGCGTGGATGAAGTCCGTTTGTCGGCGCGCAGTCCAGCCATCGGCGCGGCCACAGGTGGGGGCGGGCGTGAAGGCGAGGATGGCTTCATCCTCGTCGGACATGCCGGTTGGGGATGGGGCGGGCGGGGTGGGTGAGTCGTTCATCCACCAGTTTATGTGCTGAGATGGGGCTTGTAGGAAAGGGTTTGTTTGCGGTTTGTTCCGGTTAGTCGCAAACCTTTGTGACTTCTCGATTTTCTACAGTGCCCATTGACAATCACAGCCAAATCCCGGTCTAAATCACGACCATTTTTGCGGTTGACGGGGGAAGTATGTCGGAACTCGAAGCAAAGTTAAACGAGGTTGCTCAGGTCGCTCGGGAGCATAGGGAAGTGCTTTTGACCGAAGAGGCCGCTAAAAATGCCTTGGTCATGCCGTTTCTTCAGGCGCTCGGTTATAACGTGTTCAATCCCGGCGAGGTCATCCCAGAATTCACCTGTGACGTCGGGACAAAGAAGGGCGAGAAGGTTGATTATGCGATTTGCCACGGCGGTAGTGTCGCTATTCTCGTCGAATGCAAGCCGGCCAATGTCGAGCTGAACGTGAGCCATGCTTCGCAGCTCTTCCGGTACTTCTCGGTCACTGAGGCGAGACTGGCGATCTTGACCAATGGCATCGTCTACAAATTCTTCTCTGACATCGACACGCCGAACAAGATGGACGAGCGGCCGTTTTTCACGGTCCAGATCGACGCGCTGCGTAAGAGCGACTTCAGGACCCTCGAGAGCTTCACCAAGGCCGGCTTTGATATCACGAAGATTGTTGCGGAGGCGGGCAATCTGAAGCTTCAGACGTTGGTCGCCAAGGAACTGCAGAAAGAGTTCCAACAGCCCTCTGAGGAGTTTGTCCGGCTGATCGCAGCGCGCGTTTACGAGGGGCGGGTCACGGCGGCGGTTAAGAGCCAATTTGAAAGTGTTATTGTAGCGTCAATTTCCGCGTTGATACGAGACCGGGTGAATGAGCGTCTGACGTCCGCATTGAGCGTGTCGAACGCGCCAGAAATCGACAGTGCGGACGATCAATCACCCGATGATGCAGGCGTTATCACCACGGAAGACGAGATTGCAGGATTCAATATCATTCGAGCGATTGCTGCACGCGTAGTCGATCCGAAACGGATCGTCATACGCGATGCAATGTCGTATTGCGCGATCCTGCTGGACGACAACAATCGCAAGACGATAGCGCGTCTACACTTCAACAGTCCGACGTCGCGGTATCTGGGCACTTTCGTGGGTAAGGATGAGGCGCGTTTGCCGGTCGCAGGCCCCGTCGATATTTATCAGCACGAGAAGGCGATATTGGCGCGGATTCAGGAACTGACGCGCTAGCAGCGCGACGGCGGCTTTCTCTTCTCCCTCTCTCTTCTCCCTCTCTCCGCTTGCGGGGAGAGGGTGGCGCGCGGAGCGGCGCCGGGAGAGGGGGCTGGTTGGTTCTCGGCGTTTGTTCTTTTTTGGATAGCCCCTCTCCCCGGCCCTCTCCCCGCGAGCGGAGAGAGGGGGAAGGGGGGCTCCCGGCAAGCGGACAGGCGCGGAGGCGAAGGGGCGGCTATTTCCGCCGTTCGCTGATCGCGTTGGCGATCGTCGTCAGGACAGCGTCCAGGTTGGTCATCACGTCGCTGTTGGTGAAGCGCAGGACGCGGAAGCCTTCGCATTCGAGATAGCTTGTGCGGGTAGCGTCGTAATCCTGCTGGGTCGCGTGGGTGTCGCCGTCGATTTCGATCGCGAGCATTGCTGTGCGGCTGGTGAAGTCGACGATGTAGCTGCCGAGGACGGTCTGGAAGCGGAATTTGGTGGCTTCGAAGCGTTTGGCGCGGAGGTGGTACCAGAGGTGCGCTTCGGGTGGGGTGGGGTTCTGGCGCATGTGGCGGGCTCGGGCGAGGAGGGTGGGGTCTCTCATTTTCGGGCGTTCCCCTGCTTGGATAGCCCCTCTCCCCGGCCCTCTCCCCGCAAGCGGAGAGAGGGAGAAGTGGGCCTAGGTTTCCTTCGTGACAAAACTATCCATCACCCGCTTCCGCCCGGCGGTCTCGAACTCGATCTCCAGCTTGTTGCCTTCGATCTCGACGATCTCGCCATAGCCGAACTTCTGGTGGAAGACGCGCATCCCGAGCGACAGGTCGTCGCGGCCCTTGTTGCCCAGGCTGACTGCGCTGCCGCGGTTCTCCACGACGCGTTTGGGGGCGGTGGTGAAGGTGGAACTGGGGGCGGCGGCGCGTTGCCAGCCGGGGCCGCGGCCGGTGCCGCGTCCGACATGGGCGAAGGGGTCGGTGTGTTCGCTCCAGTTGGCGCGCCACAGGCTCGCGCCGCCGGACATGGTGCTTTCCTCCTCGATATGTTCCTTGGGCAGCTCGCCGACGAAGCGGCTGGGGATGCTGCTGGTCCACTGGCCGTAGATGCGGCGGTTGGCGGCGTGGAGGATGGTGGCGAGGCGGCGGGCGCGGGTGATCGCGACATAGGCGAGGCGGCGTTCCTCCTCCAGTGAAGCGAGGCCGCCTTCGTCGAGCGAGCGCTGGCTGGGGAACAGGCCTTCCTCCCATCCTGCGAGGAAAACGGTGTCGAATTCCAGCCCCTTGGCCGCGTGGATGGTCATGATCGTGACCTTGGGCTCGTCGGCGTTGTTCTCGTTATCCATGACGAGGCTGACATGTTCGAGGAACGCGCCGAGCGTTTCATATTCCTCCATCGCGCGGACGAGTTCGGAGAGGTTTTCGAGGCGGCCGGCGGCTTCGGCGGTGCGGTCCGCCTGCCACATCGCGGTGTAGCCGCTTTCGTCGAGGATGATCTGGGCGAGTTCGGTGTGGGGGAGGGACCCGATCCGCCCGGACTCGAACGTGGTCGCTTGCCGCGCTCCCCCTCCACCATCGCTTTGCGATGGTCCCTCTCCCCGTTCCGGGGAGGATTTTAGAAGGTTGCTCCAGCGGGCGACGTCGCCGACGAAGCTGCCGAGCGCGCGGCGGGCCTGCGGCGTCAGCTCGTCGGTGTCGAGGATGCGCGCGGCGGCGGCGAGCAGCGGGATGCCCTCCGCGCGGGCGAGCATGTGGATCTTGGCGATCGCCTTGTCGCCCAGGCCGCGCTTGGGGACGTTGACGATGCGTTCGAAGGCGAGGTCGTCGGCGGGCTGATGGACCAGGCGGAGATAGGCGAGCGCATCGCGGATTTCGGCGCGTTCGTAGAAGCGGAAGCCGCCGACGATTCGGTAGGGCAGGCCGATCGCGATGAAGCGGTCTTCGAACTCGCGCGTCTGATGCTGGGCGCGGACGAGGATGGCGAATTCGTCCAGCGACTTGCCCTCACGGATGCGGGCGCGTTCGATGTCTTCGCCGACGCGGCGCGCTTCTTCCGGGCCGTCCCACACGCCGATGACGCGGACCTTCTCCCCCGCGTCGATCTCGGTCCACAATTCCTTGCCAAGGCGGCCGGAGTTGTTGGCGATCACCGCGCCGGCGGCGGCGAGGATGTGCGGGGTGGAGCGGTAATTCTGTTCGAGGCGGATGACCTTGGCGCCCGGAAAGTCCTTTTCGAACTTCAGGATATTTTCGACCTGCGCGCCGCGCCAGCTGTAGATCGACTGGTCGTCGTCGCCGACGCAGCAGATATTCTTGCGCTCCTGTGCCAGCAGGCGGAGCCAGAGATACTGGACGCTGTTGGTGTCTTGATACTCGTCCACCATGATGTAGCGGAAGCGCTGCTGATACTGCGCCAGCACGTCGCGATGGGTGCGCAGGATGGTGAGCATGTGCAGCAGCAGGTCGCCGAAGTCGCACGCGTTAAGCGCGCGCAGGCGGTCCTGATACTGCTGGTAGAGCGCCTGGCCCTTGCCGTTGGCGAAATGCTCCGCCTCGCCCGCGTCGAGCATGTCGGGGGTCAGGCCCTTGTTCTTCCACCCGTCGATCAGCCCGCCGAGCTGGCGCGCGGGCCAGCGTTTTTCGTCGAGGTCGTTGGCGACGATGAGCTGCTTGAGCAGGCGCAGCTGGTCGTCGGTGTCGAGGATGGTGAAGTTGCTCTGCAGCCCGACCAGCTCGGCGTGGCGGCGGAGCATCTTGGCGCCGATCGCGTGGAAGGTGCCGAGCCACGGCATCCCCTCGACCGCGTCGCCGACATGGTGGCGTACGCGCTCGCGCATCTCGCGCGCGGCCTTGTTGGTGAAGGTGACGCTGAGGATTTCGGACGGGTAGGCGCGGCGGGTCCACAGGAGGTGGGCGAGGCGGGCGGTAAGCGCGGCAGTTTTGCCGGTTCCGGCGCCGGCCAGGACGAGGACGGGGCCGTCGAGCGTGAGCACGGCTTCGCGCTGCGGCGCGTTGAGGCCGCGCAGGTACGGGGGATCGTCGGGCGAAGGCTGAGGTACGGACATTGTGAACAGGTAGGGAACGGGGCGAGTCGGGGCAAGCGTGATCGCCGTCTTGCTATTGTCATCAATGCGAAAGACACTTTCCCCAATCGGATCAAGGAGATCGGCAGTGATTATCGGACGGCGGCCGCTGTTGGCCGGAGCGACGGCGGCACTGCTGGGCGGCGCAACCCGCGCGGCGGCAGCACCCTTCAACGTGCCGATTCGGCTTACCGACAGGCGGGTACTGGTCGAAGGCACCTTCAACGGAGACCGCGCGTTTCTGCTCGCGCTCGATACCGGCGGACAGATGGGACTGATCAACAGCGGGGTCGCCGAAGCGATCGGCCTGAAGAAGATCGGCAGCCGTCGGCTGAGGCTCGCCTGGGGCCATACCGACTATTCCGTGTTTCAGGCGAAGAATGTGATGCTGGGCGGGCGCGTTCGGCTCGCCACGCTCGAGCTGGCGGGGATCGAGCGCGATCTGGGCGATGGAGCGGTGGGCTCGCTTCCCGCATGGGTGCTGACGCTGGCCGACGGAGAACTCGATTTCGATGCAGGTGTGTGGCGCGCGCATGAAGGGGGACTGCCCGCGCTTCCCGGCGCGACGCGGTTCGACAAGGCGATCGTCCAGAAAGGCGCGACGGCGGACAAGCGCTTCCTGTTCGCCGATGCCGCGCTGAATGGCCGCAGCTTCCGGTTCGGGCTGGACACCGGAATGCCGAATTACTCGCGGATCTATCGCAAGACGGCCGAGGCGGCGGGGCTGTGGGACGCGCCGCGCTGGTCGCCGGCGGCTCCGCGCGGGGAGACCCGCGTGATACGACCCGACCGGATCGAGCTGGCCGGTGCGACGATCGAGCGGCCGCTGATCCAGATGCGCGACACGCCGGATTGGGAGGAGTTCGACACCGGCATCATCGGCCTTCCGATCCTGCGGCTGTTCAACATCGCGACCAGCAATCGCGACGGTGCGGTGTTCCTGACCCGCAACCGCCAGTCGCCGCAGCCGGCGGAGTACAACCGTGCCGGGCTATGGGTCGAGCGCGCGGGATCGGGCGTGGTCGCCGGCGTCGTCGGCGCGGGCAGCCCCGCGGAGAAAGCGGGGATCGAGGCGGGGGACCGGCTGTCGGGGATGACGTTTGAGACGCTGATCCAGCAGACTTCGGGGCCGGCCGGGACGGTGCTGCCACTGACGGTCGAGCGTGGCGGGGCGGCGCGAACGGTCTCGTTGGTGCTGGAGGATTTCCTTTAGGTCTTAGTCCCCTCCCACGCACGCGTTGCACAGCGACAGCGGTTGAGGCAGGGAGGGGCCATGTGGGACAAAGTGAAGCGCAGGTTCGATAGACGTAGGCTGGTGCTGATCGCGGCGCTGGCGCTGGTGATGCTGTATGTCGGCTGGCGGACGGGCGGGTTCGAGACGCAGCCCGAACAGAAACCGTGCGTCGAGGGGCGCAACGAGATCAAGGACAAGGACGGCAAGGTGGTGCAGGTGACGCGCACCACTTGTTTCGAGGACAAGAAGTAGCGATGCCGGGGGGCGTTGCTCGCGGGGAGGACATGGATGGACGCTGACCGGACGCGGCGACGGCGCGCGCTGTGGGCGAGCTTCGTGGGGACGGGGATCGAGTTCTACGATTTCTATATCTACGCGACCGCCGCCAGCCTGGTGTTCGGCCAGATTTTCTTTCCGCCGGGCGATCCGGGCGTGCAGCAGATGGCGGCATTTGCGACGTTGGGCGTGGCCTTCTTCGCGCGGCCGTTCGGTGCGGCGGTGTTCGGCCATTATGGCGACCGCATCGGGCGCAAGGCGACCTTGGTCGCATCGCTGCTGACGATGGGGCTGTCGACGACATTGGTGGCGTTCCTGCCCACCTATGAGGCGGCCGGGTGGGTCGCGCCCTTTGCATTGTGCCTCCTGCGCTTCGGGCAGGGCTTCGGCCTGGGCGGCGAATGGGGCGGCGCGGCGTTGCTGGCGGTCGAGAATGCGCCGCCGGGGTGGCGCGCGCGATTCGGGAGCGCCCCGCAAATGGGCGCGCCTGCGGGGTTCATCGCCGCGAACGGATTGTTCCTGGTGCTGCTGACCTGGATGACGCCGGAGCAATTCGCCGACTGGGGCTGGCGAATTCCGTTCGCGCTGTCAGCGGCGCTGGTGCTGGTCGGGCTGTGGGTGCGATTGAAGCTGGGCGAAACGCCCGAGTTCAAGGCGTGCCTCGCCGAAGCGCCGCCCGCCAAGGTCCCGCTGGGCGAGGTCGTCGGCCGGCATGGCGGCGTGCTGATCGGCGGTACGATCGGCGCGGTATGCTGTTTCGCGACCTATTATATCGCGACCGCCTTTCTGCTGGGCTGGGGAACCAAGTCGCTGGGCTATGCAAAGGGCGACTTCCTGGGGGTTCAGCTGGTCGCGATCCTGTTCATGGCGGCGGGGATCTATCTCGCGGCCTGGGCGGCGGATTCGCGCTGGGATCCGCGCCGCGTGCTCGCGGGCGGGTGCGTGATGGTCGCGGCGAGCGGATTCGTGATCGCGCCGCTGATGGGGGCGGGGCTGGTCGGCGTGTTCGCGTTCCTGTCGCTGCTGCTGTTCGCGATGGGGTTCGTCTATGGGCCGCTGAGCGCGTGGCTGACCGACCTGTTCCCGCCCCGGGTGCGCTATACCGGCGTGTCGATGGCGTTCAACATCGCCGGGGTGATCGGTGGCGGGCTGACCCCGGTGATCGCACAGAAGCTGGCGATGGACCATGGGCTGATGCCGGTCGGCTGGTATCTGAGCGCGGCGGGCGCGCTGAGTCTGGTGGCGCTGCTGGCGCTCAAGGGACGCGACGGCGCACAATCGCACTGATCGAGGTTAACGCCGACGATTGCCATGCACCCTTTGACGATGCCGCCCGTTGAGCGGGCACGGCATCACAAGGGTTTCCGACATGGCAGACGACACACGCTTCGACACCGAAACCGGCAATGGTGGCGAGACCCATCAGCGTATCCCGGCCAAGGGCGATCATGCGAGCACTGATCACCTGACGACCAATCAGGGCATCCGCGTCTCCGACAACCAGAACCAGCTGAAGTCCGGCGCGCGCGGGCCGGTGCTGCTGGAAGATTTCGTGCTGCGCGAGAAGATCTTCCATTTCGACCATGAGCGCATCCCCGAGCGGATCGTGCACGCGCGTGGTTCTGCGGCGCATGGCTATTTCGAAAGTTATGAGGATCTGTCGGACCTCACCCGCGCGGCGCCCTTCAGCGCGAAGGGCAAGAAGACGCCGGTGTTCACGCGGTTTTCGACCGTGGCGGGCGGCGCCGGATCGGTCGACACGCCGCGCGACGTGCGCGGATTTGCCGTCAAATTCTATACCGAAGAGGGCAATTGGGACCTGGTCGGCAACAACATCCCGGTGTTCTTCATCCAGGACGCGATCAAGTTCCCCGACCTGATCCATTCGGTGAAGATGGAGGCCGATCGCGGCTATCCGCAGGCGGCGTCGGCGCACGATACCTTCTGGGACTTCATCAGCCTGATGCCCGAATCGACGCATATGATCATGTGGGCGATGAGCGACCGCACCATCCCGCGCTCGCTGCGCACGATGGAGGGGTTCGGCATTCACACCTTCCGCATGGTCAATGCCAAGGGCAAGTCGACCTTCGTCAAGTTCCACTGGAAGCCCAAGCAGGGCGTGCAGTCGACCTGCTGGGACGAGGCGGTGAAGATCGCCGGCGCCGATCCCGATTTCCACCGCCGCGACCTGTTCGAAGCGATCGACCGCGGCGACTTCCCCGAATGGGAGCTGGGCATCCAGGCGTTCGACGCGGAATTCGCCGACAGCCTGCCCTATGACGTGCTCGACCCGACCAAGATCATTCCCGAGGAAGTGCTGCCGGTGCGGATCATCGGACGGATGGTGCTCGATCGCTGTCCCGACAATTTCTTCGCCGAGACCGAACAGGTTGCCTATTGCCCCGGCAATGTCGTGCCGGGGATCGATTTCACCAACGATCCGCTGCTGCAGGGGCGCCTGTTCTCGTACCTCGACACGCAGAAGAGCCGGCTGGGCACCGCCAATTTCCACCAGCTGCCGATCAACGCGCCCAAATGCCCGGTGATGAACTTCCAGCGCGACGGGCAGATGCAGATGAACGTGCCCAAGGGGCGCGCAAATTACGAGCCGAACAGCCTGGACATGACGGGCGAGGAGACCGGCCCGCGCGAATGCCCGGTGACCGGCTTCGTCACCGATCGCGGCCGTGCCGCTGAGGAGGAACAGGGCGACAAGCTGCGCGTGCGGCCGGAGAGCTTCGCCGATCATTACAGCCAGGCGCGGCTGTTCTATCGCTCGCTGGCCGAGCCGGAACAGGCGCATGTCGCCTTCGCTTTGGTGTTCGAGCTGTCCAAGGTCGGGCTCGAGCATATCCGCGAGCGGATGATGGCCAATCTCGGCAATGTCGATCCCGACCTCGCCAAGCGCGTCGCCGACGGACTGAACATGCCGGTGCCCAAGCCGTCCAAGGCGGCGGCCCCGGTGCAGGACATGGATTTGTCGCCGGCGCTGCGGATCATCGGCGGGCCGCTGGAGCCGGATGGCATAAAGGGCCAGACGATCGCGATCCTGGTCGCCGATGGTTCGGACGCCGGGACAGTCGGCAAGCTGACCAAGGCGATCGAGAAGGCCGGGGCGCGCGCCGTGATCGTCGCGCCCAAGGTCGGCGGCGCGAAGCTGTCCGACGGGTCGATGTTGAAGGCCGATGCGCAGCTCGCGGGCTATCCGTCGGTCATGGCCGATGCCATTGCCATCGCGCTGTCGGATGAGGGCACCAAGATGCTGCTCAAGGAAGGCGCGGCGGTGCAGTTCGTGATGGATGCCTTTGGGCACCTCAAGGCGATCGGCGCGAGCGAGGCGTCGAAGCCGCTGCTCGACAAGGCCGGGGTGGAGCCGGATGCGGGTGTCGTCGGGCTGGACGATGGCTTCGTAGAAGCGGCGGCGAAGCGCTATTGGGATCGCGAGCCGGGCGTGCGGATGCTGCCGTGATGCTCGGGCGGCGGCTTCTTTCGGGGAGCCGTTGCGGCTAGGGATAGCGTTGGCGGGAGTGAAGCAGCCGGATTATATCGATCGACTCGGGCACGATCTGGTAGACGACCAGATAATTCGGGTGGACGATCAATTCGCGCGTGCCATCGACCCGGCCGGGACGCCCGGACTCCGGGAAATGGCGTATCCGCTCAGCGCCATCACCGATCCTTCGGGCGAGCGCCTCTGCCGCTCGCTCATCCCGATCCCGGACGAACTGGATCAGCAACTCGAACTGAAGAAGCGCGTCAGCTTCCCAACGGAGGCCCAGCACGGCGCTTTCCGTCCAGTATTTCCCTGATACGCGCCATCACTTCGTCGTGTGGAATTCGCGGCTTGGTCGACGCGAGCCCAGCCTCCACCTGCGCGCGAAACCAGGTGTCATAGGCTTGCGCGTCTTCCTCGGTTTCGAATTCCGAGACGATCGGGTCGAGCTTTCCCATGCCGCAATTATGCGCTGTCAGGTCGCCTGCCGCAAGATCGTCAGCATCGCCTTGCCGTGAACCCGCTCCGTATCGGTTTCAAATCCGTCGACCGTCACCGTTTCGCCCTTGGCCGTCTCGATGCTGATCCATGTCGCAGCACTGGTCCAACCGAGCCGGGCGAGCTTGTCGAGCGCGACGGCGCCCGCGCCGGTGCCATAGGGCGGGTCCATCATGATGAGGTCGAGCGGCTTGGGCGCCGGGCCGAGCGCCAGGACCGAGGTGGCGCGGATATCCGGGCGGACGCCGAGCTTGTCGGCATTGAGGCGCAGCGCGTCGAGCGCGGCGCGGTCCTGTTCGACGAACAGACAGGAGGCGGCGCCGCGCGAGAGCGCCTCGAACCCCAGCGCGCCCGATCCGGCGAACAGGTCGGCCACCGCCAGCCCCTCGAAGCTGCCGACCCGGCTGGTGAGCATCGAGAACAATGCCTCGCGCGTGCGATCGGCGGTGGGGCGGGTGGCGTCGCCCTTGGGTGCGACGAGCGGGCGGCCGCGCCAGGTTCCGGCGATGATCCTCATTTGCGCGGGCCTTGCTTGGCGGGGCCGCCCTTTCCTGCGGGCGGACGTTTTCCCGAAGCGGTGCCGGGGCGGCGGTCGTTGGGGCGGAAAGCGCGCTTGGGCCGGTCGAGCAGCGGGCCGGCGTCGTCGTCATGCTGGGCGTGACGGGCAGCGGGGGCCTCCTTGAACGGCTTTCCTTTGGGGGAAGGGGGAGCGGTTCGAGCGGGCGCATCCTGACGCGGGTTGCGCGAGGGGCGCATAGCGCCCGCAGCGGTATCGGGTCGCTTTCGACGTTGCCCCTCTGTCAGGTCCTCACTGAACGGCGCGGGGTTGGCTTGGCGCTGCGTCTTGGCTTGGTGACGGCGGCGCTGGGCCACGCCGAACTTCTCCGGACCCTTCTTCTCTGCCTTGGGACGCTGGACGCGGGCGGGTTTGTAGGCTTCGGGCTCGCGATTGTTTGCCGGCGGCTGCGCGCCGGCCTTGCGACGCTCGGCGCGGTTCGCTGGCGGCGCGGCGGCGGGTTCCGCGGATGCGTCCTCCGGCTCGGCATCGACGGCCTTGGATTTGCCGGAAAGCTGGAGGTTCGAGGCGGCCTTGCCGCCGCCGGGGCCGGTCAGCGCCTTGCGGAAGACGATCAGGTCGTGCTGGCGGATTTCGTCGGCCGCCCCGACCGGCATATCGCCGAGATGGAAGGGGCCGTAGCGGGTGCGGATCAGGCGGCTGACCTTGAGCCCCAGATGTTCGAGGACGCGGCGGACCTCGCGGTTCTTGCCCTCGGTCAGGGTCAGTTCGATCCACACATTCGCGCCGGTGCGGCGTTCCAGATTGGCGTTGATCGGGCCGTAGCGGACGCCCTCGATCTCGACGCCGAGCATCAGCTCTTCAAGCTGCTCCTGGCTGACCTGGCCATAGGCGCGGGCGCGATAGCTGCGCTCCACGCCGGTGGCGGGGAGTTCGAGCTGCCGCTTCAATTCGCCATCGGTGGTCATCAGCAACAGCCCCTCGGTCGAGAGGTCGAGACGGCCGACGGGCATCAGCCGGGGCAGCCCTCGGGGCAATTTGTCATAGATGGTCGGGCGCCCCGCAGGATCGCGCTCGGTCGTCAGCAGGCCGGCGGGCTTGTGGAAGCGGAACAGGCGGGCGGGCGCGGGCGCCGCGACCGGATTGCCGTCGACGGTGACGCCGTGGAGCGAGGTGAGGACCGTCGCAGGGGTCGTCAGGGTCTGACCCTCGAGCGCGATGCGCCCTTCGGCGATCATGCGTTCGATCTCTCGCCGCGACGCGATTCCGGCACGGGCGAGCAGCTTTGCGATACGCTCGCCTTGTCGGGCGGATTCCTGGGGGGATGAAGGGGACATGGGCGCGCGATACAGCGGCTTTGGGTTTGGCGCAAAAATCTTGTGCGCGAACGAACCCGGACCGGGCGTAGCGCGTTCTAGGTCCGTAACGTTCGGGTGGGAAATGGTGTTCGGAAAGAAGAAGCGGCGGATCGTGCGGGTTCTGATCGTCGAGGACGAACCCCTGGTCGCGTTCGACGCCGAACATTATCTGACGGAGGAAGGGTTTACCGTCGTCGCGACCACCGATTCGGTGGGCGAGGCGATCGGTCATATCATCGCTGCTGAGAAGCCCGATATCGTTCTGGTCGATCTCGGACTGCGCGATGGCAATGGCGCCGATGTCGCCCATGCGGCGTGCGCGGAGAATATCCCCGTGCTGATCGTATCGGGGCGCGATCCGGGGGAGATCCAGGCAATTGGCCTCGGGTGCCTGACCAAGCCCTACAAGCAGCGCGACCTGCTCGCCGCGATCGACATTTGCGAGGCGCTGGGCGAGGGCAAAATGCCCAAGCGGCTTCCGCCCGGCTTGCGCCTGTTCCAGTCCGCCGCGCAATAATCCGGCGCCGGGCTTTGCAGCGCCGATTTTGCCGCTAGGGTCTGCCCCGGAATGAGGGGGATTGCATGAGCGACGCGGTGAAGGCGGCAGGGGGCGGGTCGTTGATCGACGGCATTCGCCCCTATTTCGAAAAGGCGCCGCTCGCCGCGCTCGCGCTCGGCATCTCGTCGGGCTTCCCCTTCGCGATGATCGGCGCGACGCTGACGACGCGGCTGGCGCAGGACGGGATCACCAAGTCCGCGGTGACCGCATTTGCGCTGACCTTCCTCGCCTATAATCTCAAATGGGCCTGGGCGCCGGTGGTGGACAAGTTCCGCATTCCGGTGCTGGGCGCGATCGGCGCGCGGCGCAGCTGGCTGATCGTCACCGGCGCGCTGGTGGCGGCGGCGGTGATCTTCCTTGGTAGCCTCGATCCGAAAGCGTCGCTCGGCTGGGTCGCGGTCGCGGCGATCATGGTCGGGCTGGCGGGTGCGACGTTCGACATCGTGATCGACGCCTATCGCATCGAATTGCTGGAGCCGCGCCAGCTGGGCGTGGGGTCCGGCATGTCGCAATATGGCTGGCGGATCGGAGCCGCGGCGGCGGGCGGACTGGCGCTCTATGTTGCCGAGGGCGCGGGCTGGGGCGTCGCCTATGCCGTGTGTGCGATCTTCGCGCTGCCCGCAGTGCTGGCCGGGCTGATCGTCGGCGAGCCCGTGCGCAAGGTGTTCCGCGAGTGGCCCGAGCGGATGGGGCAGAAGCCCTACCTAGCGTTTATCCTCGCCTTCGTGCCCGTCTATCTCGCCGCGCGCTGGATGGACCAGGTGCTGGAGGTGAACATCCTCTCCAACATGGTGCTGGTCGGCTATCTCTTTCCCCTGTTCGACCTGACTGCACGGCGCGCGCGCGATGCGGGCAAGCCGAGTGCACTGGCCTGGCTGGGGCTGGTGCCGGTCGCGGGCGTAACGGCGGGGCTGTGGTTCGGCTGGGCCGATCCGGTGGCGATCGCGCTGGTGCTGGTCGGTGCGGTGCTGCTGCTTGGCATCGCGACGCTCAAGCCGATATCGATGACCGCCGTAGAGAGCGGCAAGGTCGGACCGCTGATCGAGTTCTTCAAACGCGATGGCGGGCTGGTCGTGCTGCTGTTCGTGCTGGTGCACAAGCTGGGGGATACGCTCGCGAACCTGACGCTGCGGCTGTTGTTCAATGACCTCGGCTATACGCTCAAGGAGATCGCCTTTTACGACGTAATCGTCGGGTTCGCCGCGCTGCTCCTCGGCATCTTTGTCGGCGGCGTCCTCTATGTGAAGCTCGGTATGAAGCGGTCGGTGCTGCTCAGCCTGTTTCTGATGATGATTTCCAATGCCGCCTTTGCCTGGCTGGCGGCGAGCGGGAAGAGCAATATCGGCATGGCGCTGGCGATGGGGTTCGAGAATTTCGCGAGCGGTGTCGGCGGGGTGTGCGTGGTCGCGTACCTGTCCGCGCTGTGCAATTTGAGCTTCACCGCGACCCAGTTCGCGTTGCTCTCGGCCGCTGCGAGCATCCTCGGCCGGTTCCTGTCGGGGACCAGCGCGGGGCGGCTGATCGAGGGCATGGGCTATGTGAACTATTATCTGTTCACGACGCTGCTGGCGTTGCCGGGAGTCGTGATCTTCTGGTGGATGATGCGCACCGGATTGGTCGACAAGTCGATCGGCAATGCCGGGACCGAGGGTGAAGGCGATGCGCGGGCCGAGGACGAAGCCGACGCGCCGGTGATCCGGGGCTAGACCTCCACCGGCAACCCGGCATCGGCGAAGGCGTTGGCGAGCGCGTGTGCGGTTGCCAGTACGCCATCGACGCGCCGAATGCCGAGCAGATCGGAGAGCAGAAAGCGCGCCCGCTCCGAATCGCGTTCGGCCTGCGCGATGAGATCCAGCAATGCGCCCTCCGACGCCGTCATGCGGGCGCAGCACCATGGGGCGATCTGGATCGGCCCGGCACTCGCCGCCGACATTTCCGCCATCAGCGTGCGAAGCAGCAGCAGCGGGCGGCGAAATCCGGTGCCGAAGGCTGTGACGAACGCATGGGCGGCGGCGGCGTCGTTGAGGCCGTTCGCGCCCAGTTGACGAATGCCGAACAGCAACAGGCGCGCCGCGGGATCCTCCGGCTGGAGGCGGGGCAGGCTGTGGCCGAGCGCGGCGGAGGCGAGCGGGCGAGGGGACGAATGGCGCAAAAGAGCGACTCCTTGGTCAGGAGTGCCAGTCTGCCCATCTGGTATTGATAGTCAATCGCAATAACGATCAGTCGGGCAATTCGTCGTTTGCGCGGAGCACTTCACCCGCAAGGTAGAGCGAGCCGAGGATAAGGATCAGCGGTGCCTCGCCGGCCTGAAGGGTGGCGAGCGCGGTCGGGACGTCGGGCGCGGTGGCGGTGGTGGCGATGCCGAGCGCGCGGGCGGTGCCGGCGAGCGCCTCAGGATCATGGTGCGCGTGGCCCGGCACGGGGACCGCAGTGAAGCTGGCGGCGAGCGGGGCGAAGGGGGCGAGCAGGCCGGTCGCGTCCTTGTTCGACAACATGCCGAGGATCAGGTGCGCGGGGCGGCCGTTCGCGACCTGCGCCAGGGTGGCGCTGACCGATTGGGCTGCGGCTTCGTTATGGCCGCCGTCGAGCCAGATCTCCGCTCCGGCGGGCAGGAGGGCGTGGAGCGGGCCGGGGGTCAGGCGCTGCATCCGCGCGGGCCAGCGCGCGGCGGTGGCGGCGCTGGCGAAGGCGCTGTCGGGGATGGCGAGCGCGGTCTGATGGCGCAGCGTGGCGATGGCGAGCGCGAGGTTGGCGGGCTGGTGCGGTCCGGCGAGGATGGGGAGCGGGGTTCCGACCTCGCCCTGCGCGTCGCGGTAGATCAGGCGATCGGGGGTGACGGTGAAGTCCCATGCGGTGCCGCGGGCGTGGACCGGGGCTTGGGCTGCGGCGGCGACTTCGGCGATGCGCGCGGTGACGCTGTCGCCATAGGACATGGTGACGAGCGGGACGCCGGGCTTGGCGATGCCGGCCTTTTCCCCCGCGATGGCTTCGGCGGTGTCGCCGAGGAATGCCTGATGGTCGATGCCGAGCTGAGCGATGGCGCAGGCTGCGGGGGTTTGGGTGACGTTGGTCGCGTCCAGCCGCCCGCCAAGGCCCACTTCGATGATGCACGCGTCCGCCGGGGTGCGCGCGAAGGCGAGGAAGGCGGCGGCGGTGGTGACCTCGAAGAAGCTCGCGCCGATGTCTCCACCGGCGTCGAGCACCTGTTCGAGCAGGGTGGCGAGGGTGGCGTCGTCGATCAGCTTACCGCCAAGGCGAATACGCTCATTGAAGCGGACCAGATGCGGGCTGGAATAGACATGCGCGGTGAGGCCCGCAGCCTCGACCGCGGCGCGGATGAAGGCGCAGGTCGAACCCTTGCCGTTGGTCCCCGCGACATGGAGCACGGGGGGGAGGCGCAGGTGCGGGTTGCCGATCCGGTCGAGCAGCGCGGTGATGCGGCTGAGCCCGAGGACATCGGCACCGGGGCCGAGCGCCCAGAGACGGTCGAGCTGGCGCTGGACGGCGGGGGAGGAGGAGGTCGCGTGGTCGGGCATCGCGGGGGTGTATAGCGGGTGTGGGGGCGGTGGGGAGGGGGGTGTAGTTTCGTCGCCTCGTAATTCCTACGTATCTTAAGAGCGAATTCGCCCGCAATGAGGCCGCAATGACTCTGCCACCGATCGTGAAACAGCCGCATTATGTGTGGCGCTACTACCTTCAAGCTTGGGAAGTCAGCGGCAAGCTTCAGGTGCTACGGAATCGTGAAAAGGTTTTTCCTGCGGCTGCAGCTAAGGTTGCGCGGGAGGGCGGCTTCCATCGCCTTCGTGAGCTTAGTGATAGCGACGTCGCTTTCATCAAGGCTGTATGTATCGTCAAGGGATCGGCGCGCGAGAAGATGCACAGCGACTTTCTTGACAAGTTGGTGTTTGCACAGCGTATCTGCCAGGCAGTAGTCGATGGGCCGAACGCTTTTCCTCAAGATGCAATCGATGCAGCGAGAAAAATACTGCACGATGCTGAAGAGGAAATTCAGTCATCGATTGAAACGCTGGGCATGCCTTGGCTGATTGCGCTTCGTAAAAAAGATTGTTCGTTTCTAGAAGAGGAGCGTGAGAGCCTTTTTTACTACTTTATAGCCATGCAGTATATGCGTTCGAAGGCTATCCAGTCGAGTGTTTTGGATGCACTCGGAGAATCTAATCTCGCAGTTCTGAAGCCAATGATGGAACGAACTTGGCCATATCAGCGGCATATTCATGCGGTGGACGTCGCCGCCAATCTTTTCGCGACACGTGGTGAATTCAATTTGATTTTCTTAATCAATAAGTCTGAAATCCCCTTCATCGCCGGTGATTGGCCGCTAATTAACACCCATGCTACGGCGTCTCCAAGAAAGATCCCAGAAAAGTTCGAAATTTACTACCCATTATCTCCTTCGTTGGCGATGCTCTACACGCCGGAAAGAGAGTACGGAAAGAGTGGTACTACGATCGAGATCGGTTACCAGATGGTTACGCATTTCAACGATCAGATTGCTACGGCGTCGTCCGAAATGATCTTTGCAGATCGCGAAGATGCGCTGCTGCCGTATCGAGAATGAGACCGATAACTTGAGTTGACCAATGCGCCTTCGCCAATTCCGCCGGTCAGGAGGAGCTTGCGGACGCGGCCGGTGCGGTAGAGGGTGACGCGTGGCGGATGCGTTCGCGGAACACGGGCGAGGGGGTGGCGCCGTTGACCGCTAGCTTCGACAGGATCGCCTGAAGCACGCCGTCGATGTTTTCATGCACCTCGGCATTGGTGAAGCGGAGCGTGGTGAAGCCGGAGCGGAGGAAGAAGATGTCTCGCGCCTCGTCGCGGTCGGCGCGGTGGGTGTCGCCGTCGAGTTCGACGACCAGGCCTTTGGCCGGGCAGAAGAAGTCGGCGATATAGGGGGCGAACTTATGCTGGCGGCGGAATTTGTGGCCGGCGAGCTGGCGGTTGGAGAGGTGGCGCCAGAGGCGCTTTTCCCATTCGGTGGGGTTTCGGCGCATCTGGCGGGCGAATTCGCCGAGTTCGCGGTCGCTTGCCATGAGTCCCCCACCCCAACCCCTCCCCTGAAGGGGAGGGGCTTATTTCCGCTACCCTACGCCGCCGCCTTTTGCTCCACCAGCAGGCCGATCAGGGCGCCGAGCTTTTCGCGCAGGTCCTTGCGGTGGACGACCATGTCAATCAGGCCGTGGTCGAGATAATATTCGCTGGTCTGGAAATCGTCGGGCAGCTTTTCGCGGATCGTGCTTTCGATCACGCGGCGGCCGGTGAAGGCGAGCGTCGCCTTGGGCTCGGCGATCTGGACGTCGCCGAGCATCGCATAGGCGGCCATCACGCCGCCCGAGGTCGGGTCGGTCAGCACGACGATATAGGGAAGCCCGGCGTCGTGGAGCATCGAGATGGCGACGGTGGTGCGCGGCATCTGCATGAGGCTGAGGATGCCCTCCTGCATCCGCGCGCCGCCGCTGGCGGTGAAGACGATATAGGGCGCGCGGGCGCCGATCGCGGCTTCGACGCCGGCGATGAAGGCTTCGCCCACCGCCTGGCCCATCGATCCGCCCATGAAGGCAAAATCCTGTACGCCGATCACCGCCTTGTGGCCCAGGATCGTGCCACTGGCGTTGAGGAAGGCGTCCTGCTCGCCGGTGCTGGCGCGGGCGGCCTTGATGCGGGCGGGATAGGGCTTCTGGTCGCGGAATTTGAGCGGGTCTTCGGCGACCTTGGGGTTCGGGAGCACGGTGTAGCTGCCCGCGTCGAACAGCTGTTCGAAGCGCGCGCGGCCGCCGATGCGCTCATGATGGTCGCAGATCGGGCAGACCGACTGGTTTTCCTGGAGTTCCTTGACGAACACCATCTGCCCGCAGCCCTTGCACTTGTGCCAGAGATTGTCGGGCGTCTCCGCCTTGTTCGGGATGACGAGCGAGATCGCGTTGCGGACGCGGGTGAGCCAGCTCATGCGGCGGTTTCCTTGCGTGCTGCGGCCAGCGCGGCCGACAGGGATTGAATATAGGTGCGGACGGCGGCGGGGGCACTGGCGCCCTGTGCCGCGATGATGTCGATGATCGCCGAGCCGACGACGACGCCATCGGCGACGCGGCCGATCGCGGCGGCTTGCTCCGGCGTGCGGACGCCGAAGCCGACCGCGACGGGGAGGTCGGTCGCGGCCTTCAGGCGGGCGACGGCGGCTTCGATACTGTCCTGCGCCGCCTGCTGCTTGCCGGTGATGCCGGCGACCGAGACGTAGTAGAGAAAGCCGCTCGCGCCATCGAGCACGGCGGGCAGGCGCGCGGCGTCGGTGGTGGGGGTGGCGAGGCGGATGGTGGCGATGCCGTGCGGGGCGAAGGCGGCGATTTCGTCCGCTTCCTCGGCGGGAATATCGACGATGATCGCGCCGTCGACGCCCGCGTCCGCTGCCTTTTGCGCGAAGGCTTCGGGCGTCGGGCGAGTCATGGTGTTGGCATAGCCCATCAGCACCAGCGGGGTTTCCGGATGGCGCTGGCGGAAGGCGGCGGCGATGGCGAGCACGTCGGCGGTGCGCGTGCCCGCGGCGAGGCTGCGCAGGTTCGCGGCCTGGATTGCCGGGCCGTCGGCCATCGGATCGGTGAAGGGCATGCCGAGCTCGATCACATCGGCCCCGCCCGCGACGAGCGCGTCGAGGATCGCGGCGGTGTCGCCATCACCTGCTGTGACGAAGGTGACGAGCGCGGCGCGGTGGTTCTGCGCGGCGGCGGCGAAGGTGGTGGCGAGGCGGGTCACTTAGCGGGGACTTCCTACTTCGGCTTGAGATGCGCGGCGTGCGATCCGTCGCTGGTCGAGCATCAGCGCCGCCCAGAACAGGATGACGAATATAGGGAAGAGAACTGCCATCTGTTGGATGGTCGCAACCGGCTTGCCAACGATCCAGTTGATGCAGCTTAGTCCGATCAACAGGTACGCTGCGTAAGCGACGGCACGAACGACGATGCTGCCACTCATATCTCCACCCCCAGCGCCTCGGCGACGGTGAAGATGTCCTTGTCGCCGCGACCGCACAAATTGGCGAGGATCACCTGATCTGCCCGCATTTGCCGTGCCTTGACCGCGACCGCTGCGATCGCGTGCGAAGGCTCCAGCGCGGGGATGATGCCTTCGGTGCGGCAGAGCAGCTGGAACGCGTCGAGCGCCTCGGTGTCGGTCACCGAAGTGTATTCGACGCGGCCGATATCCTTGAGCCAGGCATGTTCGGGGCCGATGCCGGGATAGTCGAGGCCGGCGCTGATCGAATGCGCTTCGGTGATCTGGCCGTCCTCGTCCTGCAACAAATAGGTCTTGTTGCCGTGGAGGATGCCGGGTTCGCCGCCCGCGAGGCTGGCGGCGTGCTTGGCGTCGAGCCCTTCGCCCGCCGCTTCGACGCCGAGCATCGCGACGTCGGCGTCGTCGAGGAACGGGTGAAACAGGCCGATCGCGTTGCTGCCTCCGCCGATCGCGGCGACGAGCAGGTCGGGGAGGCGGTCGGTGCGGGCGAGCATCTGCGCGCGGGCTTCCTTGCCGATCACGCTCTGGAAATCGCGGACTAGCTCCGGATAGGGATGCGGGCCGGCGGCGGTGCCGATGATGTAGAAGGTGTCGTGGACGTTGGCGACCCAGTCGCGCAGCGCTTCGTTCATCGCGTCCTTGAGCGTGCCCGCGCCACTGGTGACGGGGCGGACTTCGGCGCCGAGCAGCTTCATGCGGAACACGTTCGGCTGCTGACGCGACGCGTCCTTGGCGCCCATGAAGATGGTGCAGGGCAGGCCGAAACGCGCGCAGACGGTGGCGGTGGCGACGCCGTGCTGGCCCGCGCCGGTCTCGGCGATGATCCGCGTCTTGCCCATGCGGATCGCGAGCAGGATCTGGCCGATGCAATTGTTGATCTTGTGCGCGCCGGTGTGGTTGAGCTCATCGCGCTTGAACCAGATTTCGGCACCCATGCCGTCGGGCGCGTCCTTGCGCAGCGCCTCGGTCAGCCGTTCGGCATAATAAAGCGGGCTCGGGCGGCCGACATAATGTTCGAGCAGATCGTCGAACTGCGCGGCGAAGGCGGGGTCGGCCTTCGCCGCCTTATACTCGCGCTCGAGGTCTAGGACGAGCGGCATCAGCGTCTCGGCGACGTAGCGGCCGCCGAATTGGCCGAAATGCCCGCGATCGTCGGGCTGGGCGCGGAAGCTGTTGGGTGCGTTCATGATGAGCGGCGTTTAGGCGGGGATTGGCGCATCTCCAAGCCCCGTTCGCGCTGAGCCTGTCGAAGCGCCTGCCGCTGCGGTCGAGAGTGCGGGTCCGGCCCTTCGACAAGCTCAGGGCAAACGGGTTGGGGAGCGCTTCAGAGACTCGCGACGGTTTTGAGGAAATCGGCGATCTTGTCCTTGTCCTTGACCCCCGGGGCGCTTTCGACGCCGGAGGAGACGTCGACCAGCCGGGCGCCGCTGATTGCTGCGGCCTCGGCGACATTGTCCGCATCGAGGCCGCCGGACAGCGCCCAAGGGAGCGGGTGGGAAAAGTCCTGGAGCAGCGTCCAGTCGAAGCGCAGGCCCATGCCGCCGGGGAGCTTCGCGTCTTCCGGGGTCTTGGCGTCGTAGAGGATGCGCTGTGCCGCGCCGCGAAAGGCGTGGGCTGTTTCGAGATCGGTGCGGGTCTTGACCGCGACCGCCGCCCAGACGGGCAGGCGGGTGCGGGCGCCGATCGCGGCGGCGCGTTCGGGGGTGGCCCGGTGCAGCTGGATCGCGTCAAGCCGTGCGGCGGCGATCGCCTGGTCGAGCAAGGCATCTTCCGGATCGACGAACACGCCGACGCGGCCGACCGCGTCGGGCACGCGGGCGGCGAGCCCGGCCGACTGGTCGAGGGTGACATGGCGCGGCGAGGGCGGGAAGAACACGAAGCCGACATGACTCGCGCCGCCGGCGACCGCCGCGTCGAGCGTCGCGGGTGTCGAGAGTCCGCAGATCTTGGCTGTGACGGGCATCGATCGCCCCTTTGGCCCTATAGAAGCGATTTGACCAGCACCGTCATCGTCAGCGGCGAATCAAGCGGGACGGGGAAGGGGCGGGTTTCGCCCGATCTGGTGTAGCCGTGGCGCTCGTACCAGGCGATCAGCTCGACGCGGCGGTCGATCACCGTCATTTCGATGCGCGTCGCGGCAAAGGTGTCGCGGGCGGTGGCTTCGGCGGCGGCGATGAGCTGTTTGCCGATGCCTCGTGCCTGGATGTCGGGATCGACGCAGAGCAGGCCGAGATAGGCGAGGCCGTTATCGCGGCTCGCGACATTGACGCAGCCGAGCATGGTGTCGCCGTCGAGCGCGATCAGCAACCGGCTGTCGCCGTCGATCAGCGTGGCGAGCGTGTCGAGATCGGTCCGTGCGTCGCTGAGCATATCGGCCTCATGCGTCCAGCCCTGTCGCGCGGAGTCGCCGCGATAGGCGCGTTCGATCACGGGGTGGAGG
The DNA here is from genome assembly GCF_007833215.1 of Sphingomonas suaedae. Taxonomy (NCBI): domain Bacteria; kingdom Pseudomonadati; phylum Pseudomonadota; class Alphaproteobacteria; order Sphingomonadales; family Sphingomonadaceae; genus Sphingomonas; species Sphingomonas suaedae. The sequence goes on along the minus strand of NZ_CP042239.1, from coordinate 1,074,259 downwards.
CGGGGGAGGTCGGTGAGGGCGGCGGCGCGGACTTCTATTCTCGTCATGCTTTGGTCAAACGTTCACCCGCTCGCGCTAACGCAGCACCAAGCACGCTCCCGAGCACCCAGACTGGTGAGAGTTCCCACAGCACAAGAGCTGCAAAATAAGCCCAGCCGGTACAGGCGTCGCCTACGCAGCGACCCAATACATCCCAAACTATAACCGGTGCGGCCGAGACGGCTGCTGGTCCTATGAGAAATAGGAAAAGTAGCGACCAACGGAGCCTCTGGACCTTAATGGCAGCGAGATAGCCAGCACCTAAGCTCGATACGACAAATAAAATTAGTATCGTAAGTGGACCGCCTTGCAGCATCCTAAAGCGTCGCCTCGATCTCGCGTGCGGCGAGGTCGGGGTCGTCGGCCTGCGTGATCGGGCGGCCGATCACCAGGATCGAGGCGCCGGCGTCGAGCGCGGCGCGGGGGGTGACGACGCGCTTCTGGTCGCCTGCATTGCCATTGGCGGGGCGGACGCCGGGGACGACGAAGAAGCCGTCCTTCCACGCGGCGTGCGCGGCCTTCACTTCCTCGCCCGAGCAGACGATGCCGTCGACTCCCGCAGACTTTGCGAGTTCGGCGAGGCGGACGACCTGTTCGTGCGGATCGGGGCTGAGGCCGATCGAGCGCAGGTCGTTCGCATCGAGGCTGGTGAGCATCGTCACCGCGACGACCTTCGTGCCCGTTGGCGCTGCGGCCTTGGCATCCTCGAGCATCGCACGGCCGCCGGCGGCGTGGACGGTAATGATCGCGGGTTCGAGCGGGCGGAGCGCCTGCACCGCCTTGCCCACCGTATTGGGGATGTCGTGGAATTTGAGGTCGAGGAAGATCGGCAGGCCGATTTCCGCCATTTCGTGAACGCCGTGGCGGCCATTGGCCATGAAGAATTCAAGGCCCAGCTTGATCCCGCCGACATGATGGCGGACGCGTGTGGCGATCGCCTTTGCGCGGTCGATGTCGGGGGTGTCTAGGGCGACGAAGATCGGGCTCATGGTGCGGCCGGTGTCTGGGACGGTGTGGGAGCGGTGGGCGCTTCGGGCGCGGGGGCCGGATCTGGATCGGGCATCGGCGCTGGCGAGGGAGTTGGAACCGGGCGCAGATCTTCGATCGTCCGCTCGAGCATCGCGATCCGGCTGCGGTTACGCCAGCGCATCGTGTGGTGAATGACCAAAATCGGCAGCAGCCCGCCCAGATAGACGAGGAGCAGCAGGAAGGGGAGGTTCACATCTGCGACCAAACCGCTCCACAGCCGGATTTCGACCGGGTGCCAGTTGGTGACCGCGAACGCCGCCACCAGGCCCAGGATCAGGAACCAGAACAAAGCCTTCAGAAACTGCATCCGCCGCGATCATCCCGATTGTTGCGCACCCGCTTTAGGACGGGGATGCGCACTTGGCCAGACTCACCCGATTTCGGTGCGCAACTGCTCGAACAGGCCGGGGACGGCGGCGAGGCGCGGCTGCTCCTCGTCGAGGATCGCCAGGAAGATGTCGCGCTTGATCGTTGCGACGCGGCCTGCGGGCAGGCGGGTGGCCGCGGGCAGGGTCGAGAGCATGATGTCGATCAGTCGGTCGGCGCCGTGCAAGCGGCCCCAGAGATAGTCGTTTTCGCGATAGGCGCGGCTGAAGAATGCGCCGAAATTGTGGAACTGGATGCCCTTCAGCGTCGCCTGAGCCCCGCCACTGCGGATCGCCGTGGCGTCGTCGGGGGAAATGCGATCGACGCGGATCGGGTCGAATTCGTTCAGCCCCTCGCCCTGCAGCATCGGCAGGGTAGCGATATCGAAAAAGGGAAAGCCGAGATAGGCGAGCAGCATCGGGCGACGCAGTTCACGCGGGAGATGGCTCAGACCTTCGGAGAGTCGTTGATCGGTATCGGCGTCGAGCGTGCGCAGGTCCATGCGCGAGGCGAGCTCGTCGATCAGCGCGCCGATATCGGTATCCGTGGTACGGATGGATTCGCGCATCCCCAGAAACGGGTCGGCGCGCTGGCATTCGAGATAGCCTGCGAGCGATTCGTAGATCGCGTTGCGGATCGGTCGCAGTTCGGCGAGCTTGTGCTCCTGATCCAGTTCGGTCGCACGGCGGGCAAGGAGGCGCAGACGGCGGATGCGGAAGCCGACATCATGGGCGCGGAGCAGGTCGAGCGTGGCGGCGCTGGCCGATCCGCTGTGGTGCGATCCGAAATCGTCGGCGCCGCGCCGGACGATTTCCGCCCAGATCCGGTCGCGCAGCCGCTGCCATTTGTCCTGCCCGCGCTGGTCCCCGATCTGGTGCAGATGCGTCGCGATACGATCGGCGACGCCTTCGGCCTTGAGCAATCCATAGGCGGCATGGCCATAGCCCGCGCGCGATGCCGCCGCGACCTGCGCCCGACCGCGCCAGCCCGAGAGCCGCTTGGGGGTTGGATAGTCGAGGAACAGCGTGTAGCCGAACAGCGATTCAACCTGCGATTCCACCTCCGCGCGGATGCGGTCGATCACGCCCAGCATCCGCTCGATCCGCGCCGAACGCTGGCTGATCGCCTCCAGATTGTCGCGGATCGGCTGTTGCCGGGGCAGTTCGGAGAGCGCGCCGATGATCGTCTGGAAAAAGCCCGGGGCCTCGGGCGGGCCGTCATTGTAGAAGCCGATGCGATAGCCGGGCGTGGGATCGATGAAGACGAAACGCCGGTCGATCTGGCGACGTGCGGGGCGTTCCTTCAGCGCGTCCATCGCCGGGCGGAAGGGGGCGTTGGCGAGCACCGATCCGTCGATCAGCGCCGCCTTGTCCACCGCCCCCGCCGCGAACTGTCGGGGCAGGGCATGTTCGAGGAAGGCGCTGCGCCCGGGCCAGCTCATCTTGCGATCGGCCAATACCGCATCGATCTCCGCGACGGTCGCGGGCGGGAAGGCGCCGGGAAAGCTGGAGGTTGCGCGCGCGGCGAAGGCGAGTTCCGCGGCATGGGCGAAGGGTTCGGTATCGCGGCCATTGTCGCTGAACGAAAAGACGAGGCGATGTTCGGTCTCGACCACTTCGGGCGGAGAGTTGAGCCGTAACCGCTCTGGATGGCCGCCAAAGTCGGTGACGGTGACGAACAGGTCGAGCGGCTGGCCGGGCGGAAGCAGGCGCGGGCCGCATGGCGCGCGTTCCATCGCATCGAACGCATCGAGCATCATGTTGAGCAATTGCTTGCCGCCAAAGGGCGGCTCGAACCAGCGCGAACGGACGAAGCGTTCGAGCTTGGCGCGCACCTCGGCGCGGGCGGCGGGCTCGACCGTTTCGTCGACGTCCGAACCGCGTCCCGCGACCATCCAGGCGATCGGCAGCGCCCAGACCTTGGCCAGCCGATGCGAGGGGCCGTGATCGGGGTTCAGCAGTGCCTCCACATCCGCCACCTCCAGCCACAGATCGGTCAGCGGATCGAGCGACTGGCCGGTCGCCAGCGCCTGGGACAGGAACACGCCGTTGATCCCGCCTGCGCTGGCCCCCGCGACGATATCGACCATGACGCGCAAATGCATGTCGGCATGGGTGCCGATTTCGTCGAGCAGTGCGTGGTAGATGCGCTCGCTCGGCCCCGGCGAGGCTTCGCCGTCGCGATGCGCGCGGCTGGCGCGGGAGAGGTGCCAGATTTCCTTGGTGATGCCGTGCATGTACACCGCGAGGCTGATGCCGCCATAGCAGACGAGCGCGAGGCGAAGCTCCTTGTCCTGCACTGCGCTCTCAGCCCCGCTTGATCCGCGCCCAGACGGGCAGATGGTCGGATGCGGTGCGCGCCGCCGCGCTGTCGTTCACCCCGCAATCCTCCACCGTCAGATCGCTGGAGACCATGATCCGGTCAAGCCGCGCGACCGGGCGGCGGGCGTGAAAGGAGCGGCCCGTCGGCGCGAAGCTGAACTCTCTCCCGAAATCGCGCAGGCACCCCGATTGCGCGCTCCAGTCGTTGAGATCGCCCATCATCACCGTGGGCATCGCACGGTCGCACGCGCCGATATGGGTCAGGATCGCATGGGCCTGGCGCCGCCGCCACAGGCCCGACAGGTCGAGATGCATACCGACCACCCGGAGCAACTCGCCGCCGATGCGCAAATCCGCCATCACCGCGCCGCGCGGCTCGAGCGCGGGGAGGTGGACGATCTCGCAATCGAGGATCTGCGCATCCTTTCGCACGAGGATCGCATTGCCGTGCCAGCCCATGCTGCCATGACGCACGCCAAAGGACACGGCCTTCCAGGGGCTGTGCTCGTCGAGCATGTGCGGAGAGATGACGCCCTGGCGCTGGCCGAAGCGGCGGTCGCATTCCTGGAGCGCGATCACATCGGCATCGATCTCGCGCAGCACTTCGAGCGTGCGCTCGGGACGGCGGCGACGGTCGGTACCGATCGCCTTGCGCATATTGTAGCTGGCAACTTTCAGCATCGGCCCTGTTTGGGGCTCCCGAAGCGGCGAGGCAAGGGTGCGGTCAGGCAGGGACGGGCGGAAATTGCATGGGTTCTTGCCCACGGGCCTCGGCTGCGGCGGCGGTGAGGTTGCGCGCGGTGGCCTCTGCCGCATCGGGGGTCAGCGCGATTGCCAGGCCCCCCGGTCCCTCGAGCAGGACGATGCCTGCCTCCGCGCTTGCTGTCCCCCCCTGCCGATGCGGTTCAAGTCCCTGGCCGTCCATGGCGTATATCTTCCCTGTTGCCGAGACCGGGCTTAACGCGGAAGAAATGCAAAATATCCCCGAAATCCGTCACTTCGTCGGATAAGCGGCGATTAACGACCGCCGGCCTCGAGCAGGCGGCGGGGCGCGACCAGTTCCCAGCTGATCGCGACGCGATCGCCGACCCGGTCCCAATCGAGGTCGGGGGCGTCGAGATGGATGCCAACCCAGCCCGACGGGCCGAAATAGGGCGGGCGGTAATAGAGGTCAGGCTCCATCTCGATGAGCATTTCCTGTTCCTCCGGCCCGCTCGTCTTGACGATGGCGGAGGTGACATCGTCGCCATGATGCGCGTGCCAGAAATAGGCGAACATCTTGCCCTTGGTGATGAAGAAGGCAGGCATCCCGTGCGAGAGCTTCTCGTTTGCCTCTGGCAATGCGAGCGCGATCGCACGGAGTTTTTCCAACGCGACGCTCGCTTCGGGGCTCATCTGCTCAGCCATTGTGCGACAATGCGGGGATAGAGTTTGTGTTCCTCGGCAAGGACGCGCTGCGCGAGGGTATCGGCGGTGTCGCCGGGAAGGATCGGCACCTTCGACTGACCCAGCACCGCGCCGCCATCCAGTTCCTCGGTAACGATGTGGACCGAACAGCCGCCATGGCTGTCGCCTGCCTCGATCGCGCGCGCGTGGGTGTCGAGGCCCTTATAGTTGGGGAGCAGGGAAGGGTGGATGTTGACGATATGTCCGCGCCAGCGCGCGACGAAAGCGTCGGAGAGGAGGCGCATATAGCCGGCAAGGGCGATCGCCTCGACCCCGTGGCTGCGCAGGGCGGCGTCGATCTGCGATTCGTAATCGGCTTTGGCCAGGCCCTTGGGCGATCGGGCAAAGGTGGCGATTCCCTGTCCCGCCGCCCAGGCCAGGCCGGCGGCTTCGGGCTTGTCGGAGGCGACGAGGGCGACCGAATAAGGGCTGCCGGGGACGCGTGATCCTTCGACCAGCGCCTGCATGTTCGATCCGCGGCCGGAGATGAGGATGCCGAGCTTATGGGTCATTACAGCCGTTGGTGCTGAGCTTGTCGAAGCACGGTTCTTCTTCGCAACATCGGGTGGGTGACGCCCTTCGACAAGCTCAGGGCAAACGGACGTCAGTGGGTATGCGTCGCTTCCCAGTCGGCGCGCGCGCTCCAGGTCTCGGCGCTGCCGGTGACGGTGCAGCCGCGCTGGCCCGTTTCGATCGTGCCGATGCGGTGGACGGACTCGCCCGCAGCTTCCAGCGCCGCCGCGACCGCGTCCGCCTGATCCGCCGCGACGACCGCGACCATGCCGATGCCGCAGTTGAAGGTGCGCGCCATTTCCTGCGGCTCGATATTTCCCTGGGCCTGGAGGAACGCCATCAGCCGCGGTTGGGCCCAGCTGTCGGCATCGACGCGGGCGTGGCAGCCTTCGGGCAGGACGCGCGGGATATTCTCGAGCAGTCCGCCGCCGGTGATATGGGCGAGGCCGTGGATCCGTCCCGCCTTCAGCAGCGGGAGCAGCGATTTCACATAGATGCGGGTCGGCGCCATCAACGCGTCGCGCAGGATCGTTTCGTGATCGAACGGGGCGGGGCGGTCCAGCTTCCAGCCCTTGTCCGCGGCGAGGCGGCGTACCAGCGAATAGCCGTTGGAATGGACGCCGGTCGAGGCGAGGCCGAGCATGACGTCGCCGGGTGCGATCTTCTTGCCGTCGAGCAACTGGTCGCGCTCGACCGCGCCGACGCAGAAGCCTGCCAAGTCATAGTCGCCATCGGCGTACATGCCGGGCATCTCTGCGGTCTCGCCGCCGATCAACGCGCAACCCGCCTGCTTGCAGCCTTCCGCGATGCTCGCGATGACGCGTTCGGCGACGCCACCGACCAGCTTGCCGGTGGCGAAATAATCGAGGAAGAAGAGCGGTTCGGCCCCCTGAACGATCAGATCGTTGGCGCACATCGCGACGAGATCCACGCCGACGCCGTCATGGCTGTCATGCTCGATCGCCAGTTTGAGCTTGGTGCCGACGCCGTCATTGGCGGCGACCAGCAGTGGATCGGTGAAGCCCGCCGCCTTGAGGTCGAACAGGCCGCCGAACCCGCCGAGATCGGCGTCGGCGCCGGGACGGCGCGTCGCGCGGGCGAGCGGGGCGATGGCCTTGACCAGCGCATTGCCGGCGTCGATCGAGACGCCCGCCTGGGCGTAGGTATAGGACTCGGGATCGGTCATGTGAGGCGCCTAGCCACATCGCGCTTGGATTTCCATGTCCTCTTCGCCAAAAGGGCGCGGAATGTCAGTACGTCCTTCCCCCGCCATCGCCGCGATCGGCATCGCCGCGCTGCTTGCGTCCGCCGGATTCGCCGTTGCGCAATCGGGCAAGGGCGCGGCCAAGGTCGATTCGAGCCGCGAGGCGGGCGACAGTTCGGGCAGTTTCGAGGTGAGCGGCGTCGATGTCGATGTGCGCGGCAAGAATGCCGAGGCGGCCCGGCTGGGCGGCTGGCGGCTGGCGCAGCGCAAGGCATGGGGGATGCTGGCGCAGCGACTGGCCGGGCGCAGTTCGAGCCTGTCCGATTCGGCGCTTGACGGGATGGTCACCGGCATCGTCGTCGAAAATGAGCAGATCGGCCCCAACCGCTATGTCGCGCGGCTTGGCGTGTTGTTCGATCGCGGGCGCGCGGCGTCGATCCTGGGCGTGGGCGGCCAGATGATGCGATCGCCGCCGATGCTGCTGGTGCCGGTGCAGATTTCCGGCGGTGTGCATCGCGTGTTCGAGGGCAACAGCGCCTTTGCCGAGGGCTGGGGGCGGTTCCGTACTGGCAACAGTTCGATCGACTATGTCCGGCCCAATGGCACCGGCCCGGACCGCCTGCTGATGAATGCGGGGCAGGTGGCGCGGCGCGGACGCGGCTGGTGGCGGTCGATCCTGGATCAATATGGCGCGCACGACATCCTGATCCCGACCGTCGAGCTGCGGCGTGCCTATCCGGGCGGACCGATCACCGGCGTCTTCACCGCCGGACACGGGCCGGACAACCGGATGCTGGCGCAATTCGTGCTGCGGGTGAATGACGGCAATGCGCTCCCCGCGCTGATCGACGCGGGCATCGCACGGATCGACAGGGCATATCAGGATGCGTTGCGCGCGGGCGTGCTGAAGGCCGATCGGCTGCTAATCACCGAACCCCCCAAGCCGGAGGTCCCCGTCGAGGAAACCGGGGAGGAAGTGCCCATCGAGACCGGCGAGACCCCGGTGGTGCCGACCGGCGCGGTCTATACAATCCAGTTCGAGACTCCGACCGTCGGCGCATTGACCGGCGGCGAGGCGGCGTTGCGCGGCGTTCCGGGCGTGAGTTCGGCGATCACCACCAGCACCGCGCTGGGCGGCGTGTCGCTGATGCGCGTCACCTATGACGGCAGCCAGGCGTCGTTGCGGTCGGCGCTTCAGGCGCGCGGATGGCAGGTCGAGGAGGGCGCGGGCGTGTTGCGCATCCGTCGCGGAGGAGCCAATCCGGCGCCGCCGCCACCCGCACCACCGGCATCCTCGCCGATCCCCGAAAGCGGAGCAGACGGGCCGGAATGAGCCAGCTTTCCCTGCCGCTCGCCCGATATCCCGGCGCGCGCGAGGACAGGTTCCTGATCGGTGAGTCCAATGCCGATGCGGTCCGGATGCTGGAGCGCTGGGCGACCTGGCCGGTGATGGCCGGGATCATCACCGGGCCGCGCAAATCCGGACGCAGCACGCTGGCGCGAACGATGGCAACGCGCAGCGGCGGAACGATGATCGACGATGCCGACCGGCAGGACGAGACCGCGCTGTTCCACGCCTGGAACACGGCGCAGGCGGAGCACAAGCCGTTGTTTCTGGTCGCGGATCACGTCCCCCCGGCCTGGAGCGTGCGGCTGCCCGACCTGCGATCGCGGCTGGGGGCCAGCGTGGTCGCGCGGATCGGGGCGCCGGACGATGCGCTGGCGCACGATATCTTCGCACTTTTGCTGGAGCGTCATGAACTTGTCGCGACTCCCGATCTAGTGGCCTGGGTGATACGCCGGATCGAACGGACGCATCTTGCGATCCTGCGTGCCGCCGAGGCGCTGGAAGAGGATGCGAGCCGTCGCGGCAACCGGCGCTTGTCGATTCCCACGGCGCGGGCCACATTGACACAGGCCGCGCTGCTCCGTGAGGCAGCCGACCCAAGCTGAACGAGGACGCATGTCGACCCGCGCGCACGCCAAGACCGAAAAGACCCTCAACACGGGTGAATTGTCGACTGCGGCGGTTCCCGAAGCGCGTTATTTCAACCGCGAGCTTTCCTGGCTGGCGTTCAACCGCCGGGTGATGGAGGAGGCGTGCAATCCCGCCCATCCGATGCTGGAGCGGCTGCGCTTCCTGTCGATATCCGGCTCCAACCTCGACGAATTCTTCATGGTTCGCGTCGCGGGGCTCAAGGGCCAGCAGATGCAGGAGGTGGAGGCGCATTCGACCGACGGACTGACCCCTGGGCAGCAATTGGCCGCGATCGTCGCCGATGCCAGCAACCTGGTGAGCAGTCAGCAGGCGGTGTGGCACGAGATTCGCAGCGCGCTTGGCGAGCGCGGGATCGAGGTGCTGGACGGCGACGCGCTGACCGGGGAGATCGCGCAATGGGTCGAGGAGCATTTCCGGCTCCAGATCTTCCCGATCCTGACGCCACAGGCGCTTGATCCGTCGCATCCCTTTCCGTTCATCCCCAATAAGGGGTTGAGCGTCATCTTCGACCTTGTCCGCGCCAGCGATGGCGAGGCGGTGCGCGAGCTGGTGCTGCTTCCCGCCGCGACGCCACGCTTCGTGCGGATTCCGGGCGATGTCGCGCGTTACGTGTCGGTAGAGACGTTGCTCAAGCGTTTTGCGCCGCAGCTGTTCCCCGGGTTCGAGATCCGCAAGTCCGCGACCTTCCGCGTGCTGCGCGACAGCGATATCGAGCTTGAGGAAGAGGCCGAAGACCTGGTCCTGTATTTCCGCACCGCGATCAAGCGCCGCCGCCGCGGCCGCGTGATCCGGCTGGAGATGGAGGAGGGTATCGATCCGGGGCTGGAGGCGGTGCTCAAGGAGGAACTGGGCGGCAGCGACGCGCTGTTGACCGAGACCGGCGGGTTTCTGGGCATCGGCGACCTGGCCTCGATCGTCGAGGAGGACCGGCCCGACCTCAAATTCTCGCCCTATGCCGCCCGTTTTCCCGAACGAATCCGCGAATATGACGGTGATTGTTTCGCGGCGATCCGCGCCAAGGACATCGTCATCCATCACCCCTATGAGACGTTCGACGTGGTGCTGGCCTATCTGCGCCAGGCGGCGAGCGATCCCGATGTCGTTGCGATCAAGCAGACGCTGTACCGCGCAGGCAAGCAATCGGCGGTGATCCAGGCGCTGATCGCCGCAGCAGAGGCCGGCAAGTCGGTGACCGCCGTGGTCGAGATCAAGGCGCGGTTCGACGAGGAGCAGAATCTGCTCTGGGCCAGCGCGCTCGAACGCGCGGGCGTGCAGGTCATCTATGGCTTCACCAGCTGGAAGACCCATGCCAAGATTTCGATGGTGGTGCGGCGCGAGGGCGACGAATTCCGAACTTACTGCCACTTCGGCACGGGGAATTATCACCCGATCACCGCGCGCATCTATACCGATTTGAGCTTCTTCACCGCCGACCCGCGCATGGGCCGCGATGCCGCGAAGATCTTCAACTACGTCACCGGCTATGTCGAGCCGCAGGATCTGGAACTGCTGACCGTCTCGCCCCGTCATTTGCGCGAGCGGCTGATCGAGCTGGTCGATCGCGAGATCGCCAATGCGCTGGCGGGGAAGCCTGCGGCGATCTGGGCGAAGATGAACAGCCTGGTCGATCCGGTGATGATCGAGAAATTGTACGAGGCGAGCAACGCGGGGGTCGAGATCGACCTGGTCATCCGTGGCATATGCTGCCTGCGCCCCGGAGTCCCCGGGATGTCCGAGCATATCCACGTCAAGTCGGTCGTCGGCCGGTTCCTGGAGCACAGCCGCATCTGGGCGTTCGGCAATGGCAAGGCGCTGCCCAATGACGGGGCGGAGGTGTTCATCTCGTCCGCCGACTGGATGCCACGCAACTTCGACCGTCGGGTGGAGTTCATGCTTCCGATCCTGAACCCCACGGTCCACGATCAGGTGCTCGACCAGGTGATGGTCGCCAATCTGATCGACACCGAGCAAAGCTGGGACCTGCAGCCCGATGGCCGATATGTGCGCGACGAACCCGGCGAGAAGCCGTTCAATCTGCACCGCTATTTCATGACCAATCCGTCGCTGTCGGGGCGCGGCGCGGCGCTGGAATCGAGCGGGGCGGTGCCCAAGCTGTCGCTGCGTCGCTGGCGCGCGGAGCGGGGCGCTTGAGCGTTTCCGCCCTGATCTTTCGCCGCCCGCGCACCGATGCGACGCCGCAGACCCGTCGCACCGGCATTATCGACATCGGATCGAACTCGATCCGGCTGGTCGTCTATGACGGGTCGGCACGATTGCCCGCGACGCTGTTCAACGAAAAGGTGATGGCGGGGCTGGGGCGCTCGCTCGCGGAAACGGGGGCGATCGGAGAGGAAGCGCTTGCCCTTGCGACGACCGCGTTGGCGCGTTTTTCGAGCCTGGCGCGCGAGATGGAGGTCGATTCGCTGCGCACGGTGGCGACCGCTGCGGTGCGCGAGGCGAGCAATGGTGACCGGCTGATCGAAATCGCAAACGCACTCGGCCTCAAGGTCGAGCTGCTGTCGGGCGAGGCCGAGGCGGTGGCCGCAGGCTATGGCGTGCTGTCGGGCATTCCGGAGGCTGACGGCATCGTCGGCGATCTGGGCGGTGGGTCGCTGGAGCTGGTGCGCGTGGTGGCGGGGACGGTGACCGATCGCGTGTCCTTCCCCCTCGGCGTGCTGCGGCTCGAAGCGATCCGCGCGCAGGGCAAGGGGGTGCTCGACAAGACCGTAGAGCGGATGCTGGGCGAGGCGGGGTGGAGCAAACGGGGCGAGGGCCTGCCTTTTTATCTTGTCGGCGGATCATGGCGTGCGCTGGCGCGGCTCGACATGCATCTCAGCGGCTATCCGCTGCCGGTGATCCATGAATATGCGATGCCCGCAGCGACGGTGACGCGCCTGCAGCGGACGATCGCGCAAATGGGGAAGAGCCGGATCCGCGCCGTGCCGAACCTGTCTTCGGGGCGTGTCGCAACGATGGAACATGCCGCTGCGCTGCTCGGCGTGCTCATCCGGCATTTGGGGAGCGCCGAGACGGTCGCCTCCGCATTCGGGCTGCGCGAAGGACTGCTTTATGGCGAGTTGAGCGCCGAGGAGCGGCGCGAGGACCCCCTGGTCGTCGCCACGCGCGACGAGGCGCGGCGATCGGGGCGGTTTCCCGAACATGGCGACCTGCTGGACCGGTGGATCGCGCCGCTGTTCGCGGACGATATCGAGGAACTGGCGCGGCTGCGCCATGCCGCCTGCCTTCTCGCCGATGTCGGATGGCGCGCCAATCCGGAATTTCGCGCCGAACGCGGCCTTGAGATCGCGCTGCACGGGAACTGGGTGGGGATCGACGCGCGGGGACGTGCGATCGTGGCACAGGCGCTGTTCACCTCATTGGGCGGCGGGCTCGAATCGCCTGCGCCGGTCGGGCAACTGGCCCTGCCCGACGATCTGGAGCGTGCGCGGCTCTGGGGGCTGGCGATGCGGCTGGGACAGCGGCTGTCGGGCGGCGTCGCGGGACCGTTGCGGCGATCGTCGATCTGCGTCGAAGACGAGCGGCTGACGCTAAGGCTGGGCGAGGACGACGCGCCGCTTTATGGCGAGGCGGTGGAGAAGCGCCACCGCGCGCTTGCGGGAGCGCTGGGGCTGACGGCGGATGTCGCGGTTGGGGGGTAGGCTATTCGCCTCCCAAGCGTTCCGATCCCCGTTCGCCCTGAGCTTGTCGAAGGGCTGATCCCAGCGCCCCTGTGGCTTGCGGCCCTTCGACAAGCTCAGGGCAAACGGACGTGATGCGCGCTGTTGACCGGACCGGGTTCACCCGCAGCGCAGTGCCTTAATCGTGTTCACATCGTCCAGCTCGACGTTCAGCCGATCGCTGCGGAAATCCATGGTCACCGCCTGACCCGGGCGGATGACGCGGACGGTGCGGGCGCCCGAGCGCTGCTTTGCGCGCTCGATCACGCGCGGCTTTGCCTCACGGCCGACCAGCGCCTGAACGCGATCGGCATTGCACTCGCGGATGCCGGTGCCGGGCCCAGGGCGTTCTTCGACACAGGCGACAAGGCCGACCGGAAGGGCAAGGGCGAGCAGGGCGGTTGCGGCTTTCATGGAACGGGCTCCTCGGTTCGGGTCATCTTGAGCTTACCATTGCGCACGGTGAACCCAAGCTGACCCTCGACCAGCGCAAGCGCATCGCGGCCGAACTGTTCGAAGCGCCAGCCGCGCAGGATCGCCAGATCGTCGCGCTGCCCCGCCGCCAGCGCTTCGAGATCGTCGGTGCGTGCGAGCAGGCGGGCGGCGACGTTGATGTCGCGCGCGCGGATCTTGAGCAGCAGCTTGAGCAGGTCGGCGACCAGCGCACCTTCCTTGCCCAGCGGGAGCTTGCGGTCGTCGCGGGCGGGCAGTTCGTCGCTCGGCATCGGCGTGGCGGCTTCAAGCGCGGCCATCAGCCGCCCGCCTATATCGTTGCCGCCCCATGAGGCGGAAAGGCCGCGTACGCGGGTGAGATCGGCCTGCTTTCGCGGCGGATTGCCGGCGAGATCGGCGATCGTCTCGTCCTTGACGATGCGGCCGCGCGGCAGGTTCTTCTGCTGCGCCTCGCGTTCACGCCATGCGGCGAGCGCCTTGAGACGGCCCAGCACTTCGGCCTTGCGGCTGGAGATGCGGATGCGTTGCCATGCCTGTTCGGGGTCGTTGCGGTAGTTTTCGGGATCGGCGATCCGCTCCATCTCCTCGTCCAGCCAGGCGCCGCGCCCGGTCTTTTTGAGCTTGGCGAGCATCTTGGGAAAGATTTCGGAGAGGTGGGTCACATCGGCGATCGCATAATCGATCTGGCGCTTGTCGAGTGGTCGGCGCGACCAGTCGGTGAAGCGCGCGCCCTTGTCCACGCTGATGCCGAGATAGGTCTCGACGAGGTTGGAATAGCCGATCTGCTCACCCTGACCCAGCGCCATCGCCGCGACCTGGGTATCGAACAGCGGGTGGGGCGTCTTGCCGGTCAGGTTGTAGACAATCTCGAGGTCCTGGCCGCCGGCGTGGAAGACCTTGAGCACGTCTTCATTGTTGACCAGCAGGTCGAGCAACGGGGTCATGTCGAGCCCCGGCGCCATCGGATCGATCGCCGCGGCCTCGTTGGTGTCGGCGATCTGGATCAGGCACAGTTCGGGGTAGAAGGTGTTTTCCCGCATGAACTCGGTATCCACCGTGATGAACGGTTGCTGCGCGAGGCGGGTGCAGAGATTGGCAAGCGTTGCCGAGTCTTCGATCAGGCCGTGAATATGCATCGCAGGCCCATAGCCGCGCCTGCGCGGGTTGACAAAGGGGCGTGTGAAGGGGAAGCGCCGTCCCCATAATTTCCTGCCGTCATCCCCGCGCAAGCGGGGACCCATCTCCAGCACGATCGGCAATCCGTGTCGGTGCGCTGGTGGACAGTTCAGGAGATGGGCCCCCGCTTTCGCGGGGGTGACGGTTTAGACTTAGATGAAGAGACACGAACGATGCACGCCTATCGCACCCACACTTGCGGCCAGCTGACCGCCGATCAGGTCGGCGAGACCGTCCGCCTGTCGGGCTGGATCCATCGCAAGCGCGACCATGGCGGGGTGCTGTTCGTCGACCTGCGCGACCATTATGGCGTGACCCAGATCGTCGCGGACAGCGACTCGCCTGCGCTGCCGGTGCTGGAGGGACTCCGCGTCGAATCGGTGGTGACGATCGACGGCGTGGTCAAGGCGCGCAGTGACGCGACGGTGAACGCCAACCTGGCCACCGGCGCGATCGAGGTGTTCGCCAAGGGCGTTACGGTGCAGTCGTCGGCGCAGGAGCTGCCGATGCCGGTGTTCGGCGACAGCGATTATCCCGAGGATATCCGCCTGCGCTACCGCTTCCTCGACCTGCGGCGCGAAGGGCTGCACGCCAACATCATGCTGCGCAGCCATGTCATCGCGAGCCTGCGCAAGCGGATGATCGACCAGGGCTTTACCGAGTTCCAGACGCCAATCCTGACCGCGAGCAGCCCGGAGGGCGCGCGCGACTATCTGGTGCCGAGCCGCGTCCATCCGGGCAAATTCTACGCGCTCCCGCAGGCGCCGCAGATGTTCAAGCAGCTGCTGATGGTTGCTGGTTTCGATCGCTATTTCCAGATCGCGCCCTGTTTCCGCGACGAGGACGCCCGCGCCGACCGTTCGCCCGGCGAATTCTACCAGCTCGATTTCGAAATGAGCTATGTCACGCAGGACGATGTATTCGCGGCGATCGAGCCGGTGCTGCACGGCGTGTTCGAGGAATTTGCCGACTGGCAGGGTAAGGGGCGGACGGTCAGCCCGCTGCCGTTCAAGCGCATCCCGTACCGCGAATCGATGCTGAAATATGGCAACGACAAGCCCGACCTGCGCAACCCGATCCTGATATCGGATGTCAGCAGCCACTTCGAAGGCTCTGGTTTCGGGCGCTTTGCCTCGATCGTCGAGGGCGGCGATGTGGTCCGTGCGATCCCCGCGCCGGGGACTGCGGACAAGAGCCGCAAATTCTTCGACGATATGAACGCCTGGGCGCAGAGCGAGGGCTTTGCGGGCCTGGGCTATGCGACGCGCAAGGGCGGCGAATGGGGCGGCCCGATCGCCAAGAACCATGGCGAGGACAAGATGTCGGCGCTGGCCGACGAACTCGGCCTCGGCCCGGACGACGGCATCTTCTTTGCCGCGGGCAAGGAGGCACAGGCCGCCAAGCTCGCCGGTCTCGCGCGCACCCGCGTTGGCGAGAGCCTCGAGCTGATCGACAAGAGCCGGTTCGAATTCTGCTGGATCGTCGATTTCCCGATGTTCGAATATGACGAGGACGCGAAGAAGATCGACTTCAGCCACAACCCGTTCAGTATGCCGCAGGGCGAGCTGGAGGCGCTGGAGACCAAGGACCCGCTCGACATCCTCGCCTGGCAGTATGACATCGTCTGCAACGGCATCGAGCTGTCGTCGGGCGCGATCCGGAACCACCGGCCGGAGATCATGTACAAGGCGTTCGAGATCGCCGGGTACAGCCAGCAGGACGTGGACACCAATTTCGCGGGCATGATCAACGCATTCAAGTTCGGTGCCCCGCCGCATGGCGGCTCCGCCCCGGGGGTCGACCGCATCGTCATGCTGCTGGCCGACCAGCCGAACATCCGCGAGGTTATCGTCTTCCCGATGAACCAGAAGGCGGAGGACCTGATGATGCAGGCCCCGTCGCCGGTGAGTGACAAGCAGCTCAAGGAGCTGAACATCCGCCTCGCCCCGCAGGCGATGGACAATAAGGGCTGATCCATGAGCACGTCGATCGACCTTTCCGACTTCGAACTGGGCGGAAAGGTCGATGACTATCACGACCGCCTGAAGGCGCTGCAGGAGCGGCTCAGCCATATCCAGACGGCACACATCATCCACAAGCGCCGCGCGATCATCGTGTTCGAGGGCTGGGATGCGGCGGGCAAGGGCGGGATCATCAAGCGGCTGACCGCCGAATGGGACCCGCGCTACTTCGAGGTGTGGCCGATCTCCGCCCCGACGCCGGAGGAGCTGTCGCACCATTTCCTGTGGCGCTTCTGGCGGCGCTTGCCCGCCCAGCACAATATCGCTGTGTTCGACCGCAGCTGGTATGGTCGCGTGCTGGTCGAACGCGTGGAGGGCTATGCCAGCGAGGCCGAATGGCGGCGCGGCTATGACGAGATCAACGATTTCGAGGCGCAGCAGGCGGAGACCGGGGCGACGCTCATCAAGATCTTCGTTCATGTGACTCAGGAAACGCAGGATAAAAGGCTGCGCGAGCGGATCGAGACCCCGTGGAAGCGGTGGAAGACCGGCCTCGACGATTATCGCAACCGGGCGCGGCGCGCGGACTATCTGGATGCGATGCACGACACGTTCGCGCGGACCAGCACCGATGCGGCGCCGTGGATCGTGATCGACGGGAATGACAAGAAGGCGGCGCGCATCGCCGCGCTGACCGCGATTGCCGACACATTGGCCGCGTGCGTGCCGATGGACCCGCCGACGCTCGATCCGGCGGTCGAGAAGGCGGCGCGGGACGCGGGGGTGATCGACTGACGGTAGACGCTGGGCCGCCACCCTTCTACGGCTGTAACATAATTACATGACCGAGAGCGTGATGCCCGATTCGACCAGCGCACCCACTTTGGATCGCGCCCAGACCAATATCGGCATCGCCGATCTGTTCACCATCGGCATCGGTCCGTCGAGTTCGCACACGGTTGGTCCGATGCGCGCGGCATGTGCCTTTGCCGAGGCGGCGCTGGATCGCGGGGCGCCGGTTTCCGCCTCTTGCGAGTTGTTCGGATCGCTGGCGCTGACCGGCAAGGGCCATGCGACCGATATCGCGGTGATGCTGGGCCTAGCCGGATTCCAGCCCGAGAGTGTCGATCCCGATGCGGTCGCGACGATCATCGCCACAATTCGCAGCGAAGAGCAGCTGAAGCTGGGCGGGCAGGTTCCCTTGCCGTTCGTCGAGGGAACGCATCTGGTCTTTCGCAGCGACCGCTTCCTGCCCGCCCATCCCAACGGGATGCGCTTCGTCGCGCATTATGCCGAGGGTGAGCCCTATGAGACCTTCTGGTATTCGATCGGCGGCGGAGCGGTGGTCGAGGGCGGGTGCGAGCCGCCGCAGACCAATGTGAAGCTGCCGCTTCCCTTCTCCTCCGGCGCCGAACTGCTGTCGGTGGCGGAGGCGGAGGGGGCGAGCATTGCCGATATCGTCCGCGCGAACGAGGCCGCCTGGCGCGACGATGCGGAGACCGATGCATTCATCGATTCGCTGCGCGCCGCGATGTCGGCCTGTATCGAACGGGGGATGCGCGGCGAGGGCGAGCTGCCCGGCGGATTGAAGGTCAAGCGCCGTGCGCGCGACCTGCACGCGCGGTTGATGGCGCGCGGGCCGCGATCCGATCCGTCTCTGGTGTTCGACTGGGTGAGCCTGTGGGCACTGGCCGTGAACGAGGAAAATGCCGCGGGCGGGCGCGTCGTTACAGCGCCGACCAATGGCGCCGCCGGTGTGATCCCGGCGGTGCTGCGTTATTATGAGACCTTTTGCGCGTCACCCACGCCCGCTGGTGCGCGCACCTTCCTGCTGACGGCGGCGGCGATCGGATTTCTCTACAAGAAGCGGGCGTCGATCAGCGCGGCGGAGATGGGGTGCCAGGGGGAGGTCGGGGTCGCCTGTTCGATGGCGGCGGCGGGGCTCGCGGCGGCGCTGGGCGCGACCAACGCGCAGATCGAGAATGCGGCCGAGATCGGGATGGAGCATAATCTGGGCCTCACCTGCGATCCCATCGGCGGGCTGGTGCAGATTCCGTGTATCGAGCGCAACACGATGGGCGCGATCAAGGCGATCAACGCCGCCTATCTGGCGATGCATGGCGATGGCAGCCATGTCGTCAGTCTGGACGCGGTGATCGAAACGATGCGCCAGACCGGCGAGGACATGCGCTCGAAATACAAGGAGACCGCGCAGGGTGGGCTGGCGGTGAATGTTGTGGCGTGTTGAGCGCCGACACCTGACCGCGTTCACATGATTTGTAGCGGCCAGGAACGCCGGCTCTCCCGATCCGTTTGCACGCGATCGGGAGAGAGACGATGACTGCCAGCACACGCCTTACGACACTGACACGGATCGGATTTGCGACGCGCGGCGTGCTGTACAGCGTCATCGCATATCTGGTGATCCGGACCGGCCGCGCCGAGGGTCCAGGCGGGGCGCTCGACTATCTGAGCGAGGGGTCGGGCAAGGTGCTGCTAAGTGTCATGGCTGTAGGGCTGCTGGCCTATGGAATGTGGCGACTGGCCGACGCCGCGCTCAATATCGAAGATCACGAGGCCGACAAAAAGGGCGCGATGGAGCGGGCGGGTGCCGCGCTGAGCGGACTCGCCCATCTGTTTCTGACCTGGCAGGCGATCCAGCTGGTGCAGGGCGTGTCGTCCGATGGCAACAGCGTGCAGGATAGCGCGCGCACCGCGTTGACCTTTCCCGGGGGCGGCGTTGCGATCCTGCTTGCCGGGGCGGTCGTTCTGGTGGTCGGCGTCGTTCAGTTGGTGCGAGCCTGGAAGGGTTCGTTCCTGCGCCATCTCGAGCCGAAGATGGCGCGTCGGACATGGGTGAAGTGGAGCGGGCGGGCAGGTTATGCGGCGCGCGGCATTGTGTTTCTGATCGTCGGCTATTTCCTGGTCGCGGCTGGCCTGGACACGACGTCCAGCGGGGTCGGCGGGATGGACGCAGCGCTTTCATGGCTTGAAAGCCCGGTCGACGTGATCGTCGCATTGGGCCTGTTCGGATTTGGCATCTTCAGCCTGGTCGAGGCGCGTTGGCGGATACTCCAATCCGTGCCGGTCGACCGGCTCACCTAGAGTCGTTTTCAGCAGAGCTGAATCGGCACCGGCCCGCTCCCCCACCCGACCACCCATAGGATACACTGTCGTTGGGTGGCCGGGTGGGGGTAGCCCCGCAAAGTACTACTTTGCGGGGACCCCGTGGGGGAGCGGGCCGGTGCCGCCTAACTGAAAACGACTCTACACCTGGGCCGGGTAGCGGATTTCCACGATCTCATATTCCTTCTCGCCAGCCGGGAGCAGCACGCGGCGCAGATCGCCGACAGCTGCGCCCCGCAGCGCGCGGGCGAGGGGCGAGTTCCAGCCGATCCGGCCCGCGCCCGCATCCGCTTCGTCATCGCCGACCAGCGTCAGCGTGCGGTGGTTGTCGTCCTCGTCGGCGATGGTGACGGTGGCGCCGAACCAGACCTTGGAATGGTCCTCCTGCCGCGTCGGATCGACGACCTTGGCCGCCTTCATCCGCCGCGCCAGCCAGCCGAGCCGCCGGTCGATCTCGCGCAACCGCTTGCGGCCGTAGATGTAATCGCCGTTCTCGCTGCGGTCGCCATTGCCCGCTGCCCAGGCGATCGTCTCGACCAGCGCAGGGCGCTCGGTGGAAAATAGTGTGTCATATTCGGCCTTGAGCGCCGAATAGCCCGATGGGGTGATGTAGTTCGGACGGTCGGTCAAAGCGTGCGGCCCATGCTGATTCGCGGCTCGACCGCATAGCCCATATGCGCCCAGAAGGCGGCGGCGTCGCGGTTGGTGTCGCGGACCTGCAGATTGACCTTGGTGCAGCCCAGATCGGTCAGCGCGCGCTCGGCACTGCGGACGAGCGAATGCGCGATGCCGCAGCCGCGCGCCTTGGGATGTACCGCGAGCTTGTAGAGCCAGCCGCGATGCCCGTCATAGCCCGCCATGATCGTGCCGAGGACGTGGCCGTCCTCCTGTGCGACCAGCAGCAGATCGCGCTGCACGGCCAGCTTTTGCGGAATCGCGACCGCGGCGTGGCTGTGCGGAGGATCCTCGGGAAAGACGGTGCGCCACAGCGCGTCCACCTCCGCGAACTGCGCCTCGGCGTAGGGAAGGATCGCGATCACCCCGGGCGGTTCTTCCCCAGATACCAGCTGATCCGGTGCGGTCCGCGCGAGCGGGAGTGCCGGGGGTGAAGCATGTCGTACACCACGGCATTCTCCAGCACGCGCTGGACGTAGTTTTTGGTCTCGTAGATCGGAATATTCTCGATCCATTCGAGCATGTCGACGCCGGACGTGCGCGGGTCGCCATTGGCGCGGATCCATTTGTTCACATTGCCCGGCCCGGCATTGTAGGCGGCGACAGCGAGCGGGTAGCTGCCGCCATAATAGTCGAGCATCCGCTGGATGTAGCTCGACCCCAGGCGGATATTGTAATCCGTGTCGGTGGTGAGCGCGGCGCGATCATAGCTGAGGCCGAGCTTCCCCGCGACTTCGCGCGCGGTGCCGGGCATCAGCTGCATCAGGCCGCGCGCGCCCGCATGGCTGATCGCCGCCTTGTCGAACTGGCTTTCCTGGCGCGCGATGGCGTGGATCATCGTGAAGTTCGATTCCTGCCCGGGCGGCACCCGGACCGATGGATAGCCCGCGACGGTGTAATCGCTCAGACCGTTGAGCAGCGCGCTGCGCCCGACCATGACGCCAAGGTCGGGGCGACCGATGGTGCGCGAGAGTTCGGTGGCGAGGACATGGTCCTCTTCGCTGGTTGCGTCGGCCGCGATCTGGCGCAGGAAATAGCCCTGGTCCTCGGTACGGCCGAGCGTGCCGAGCATCTGCGCGGCCCGCACGACCTCGCGATTGTAGAAGGCAGTGCGCGCCTCGCCGCTGACCTTGCGGGTGTCGACCGGCGGTGGCGCCTTGAGGTCGCGGCCCAGCCGTTCAGCGGCGAGCTGGCCGTAATAGAGGTCCGAATAGGCGGCGGCGCGTTCGTAATAGGCGCGGGCGGCGGCCGACTGGCCTGCAGCTTCGGCGGCGCGACCGGCCCAGTAGATGCCCTTGGACTGCGTCGTCGGGGTACGCGATCCGCGCGAATAGCGGTCGAACATGCCGACCGCATCGGCGGGACGGTTGAGCTTCTGCATCGCCACCGTGCCGGCAAGCCAGACGAGGCTGGTATAATCGTCGCGGATTCCGAGCCCCATGTCGGAGACGTCGGTGCCCGGCGCGAACGCGTCGTCGACCTGGCTCGCGATCGCATAGGCGAGCGCATATTGCCGGTCGGACTCGGCGGCGCGCGCGTTGGTGAGCAGCACCTCATACCATTCCTCGACATTGCCGGGGCGGCTGTCGAGCGTACGGCTGCGGGCGAGCAGCGAGCGGGCGGAATGGCTGGCGCCATTGGCGCGATACCACATGGCGCGATCGGCGATGAAGCCGGGGTCGCGGGCGCCCAGCGCTTCGACCGCCGCAGCCTTGGATGAGGCATCCGGGGCGTTGGACTGAAGCGCGAGACGCGCATCGAACAGCGCGCGCCGTTGCGGCGAGGTGAAGCCGAGCTGGCGTGCGGCGGCGGTGCGCGCATCCTGCCAGAGCAGCGCGTCCATCCGCGCGTCATGGTCGGCGGGGGAGAGGGCGGCGGAGAAGGCGCCGATCAGCGCGGTTTCGTCATCGGGCCGCATCGCGCCGCTGCGCCAGGCGCGGCGGGCCTGTTCGTCGGCTTCCGCGCGGCGGCCCGAAATGGCGAGCGCCTCGGCATAGCGGACGCGGCCCGCGGCGGTCAGCGGCGGAAACCGCTCGAAGAAGCGGATCGCCAGGGAGGGGGAGTCGGTGCCTGACCCCAGCGACGTTTCGGCAGCGGCGCGGCGGCTCATCTCTCCCGGCCAGCCGGGATGGGCAAGCATGAAATTGGCATAGTCGCCGAACGGCCAGCGATCGGACTGCTGGAGCCGCTTCCACTGATCGATCGTATATTGGAGGCTCGCGGCAGACGGTGGCGCGGCAGGCAGGACCTGCGACGCGAGCGCAGCGAATTGCGCGCGATACCATTCTGCACCGTCCTGCACGACCTGCGATGAGACCGCGACACCCGATACGCCGGCGAGCAGAAGCCCGCTTCTGAACAAAGAGGCAAGCATGCTGGACATGATACGGAATCCGGGCCTATGCGCCACCCCATATTTTCTGACCTTTGGGGCATTTTGACGCATATGTTCTCCGGATCGATCCCCGCGCTCATCACCCCATTCCGTAACGGCAGCTTTGCCGAGGACGTTTTCCGCGATTTCGTCGAATGGCAGATCGGCGAGGGATCGTCCGCGCTGGTGCCGGTGGGCACGACGGGTGAGGCGGCGACGCTGTCGAAAGACGAGCATTTCGAGGTGGTGCGCGTTTGCGCCGACCAGGTGCGCGGGCGGGTGCCGGTGATTGCGGGCGCGGGGTCGAACGATACGCGCGTCGCGATCGGCAATGTGAAAGCGGCGAGGGAGGCCGGCGCGGACGCTGTGCTGATGGTCCCGCCCTATTACAACCGGCCAAGCCAGGAGGGGATTTTTCGCCATTTCGAGGCGGTGGCGGCGGAGTGCGACCTGCCGATCATCCTTTATAATGTTCCGGCACGGACGGCGACCGATATCCATCCCGAGACGGTGATCCGCATCGTTCAGGCGTTTCCCGGCAAGTTCGTCGCGATCAAGGATGCGAGCGGGGATCTCGCCCGGGTGTCGAAGCACCGCGCCGCGCTGCGCAGCGGGTTCGCGCAGCTTTCGGGCAATGACGAGACCGCGCTGGCCTTCAACGCGATGGGCGGGGTGGGGTGCATCTCGGTCGCCGCAAATGTCGCGCCGAAGCTGTGTGCGCAGTTCCAGGCGGCCTGGGCGGAGGGTAACACCGCCATTGCGCTGGCGCTGCACGACCGGCTGTTCGCCCTGCATCTGGCGCTGTTCACCGACGCCTCGCCAGGTCCGGTCAAGTACGCCGTGAACAAGCTGCGCCCCGAGATTTCCGCCGAACTGCGCCTGCCGATGGTCGCGCCGAATGAGGCGAGCAAGGCGGCGGTCGATGCGGCGATGAAGGCGGCGGGGATTATCTGACGCCGTCCGCTTTCCTTTCTCCCGCCGCCGCCCTACATCGCGCGTCCCATGGCACGTCCTCGCCCCACAGAATTCGACAAGAAAAAGGTCGTCGCGGAGAACCGCAAGGCGCGCTACGAATATTTCCTCGAGGAATTTTTCGAGGCGGGCATTGCGCTGCACGGGACCGAGGTGAAGGCGCTGCGCTTCGGCGAGGGCTCGATCGCCGAAAGCTATGCCGAGGTGCGTAATGGCGAGGCATGGCTGGTCAACGCGAACATCCCGGAATTTTCGCACGGAAATCGATTCAATCACGAACCCAAGCGTCCCCGTAAATTGCTCCTTCATCAACGCCAGGTAGAAAAGCTGCATGGCGCGGTCGCGCGGGAGGGCATGACGCTGATCCCGATGTCGATCTACTTCAACGGTCGCGGCCGTGCGAAGGTCGAGCTGGCGCTGGCGAAGGGCAAGAAGACTCACGACAAGCGCGAGTCGATCAAGGAACGGGACTGGAAGCGTGAACAGGGGCGGATCCTCCGCGATCGCGGCTGACATGAAGCGGGGTCGCCTCAGCGCCTGGTGGCATCGCAACATGCCGACCCGCGACTCGATCGAGCAGATTCGCTGGCTGCGCCCGGTCGCGCATCGCGTGCTCGCGCCGGAGCTGTGGCGCTTTACCCGCCGGTCGGTGCCGCGCGGCGTGGCGCTCGGGCTGCTGGTCGGTATCTTCCTGCTGATCCCGGGACTGCAGATCGCGGGGGCGGCGATGCTGGCGCTGCCGTTCCGCGCCAATGTGCCGATCGCGGCGGCGATGACGTTCCTGAGCAACCCCGCGACCACGCCGTTCATCCTTTACGGGTCGGTCTATACCGGCAATGCGATGCTGGGCCGTCATGCCGATGTGTCGGGGTTCATGGCGCTGATCGAGCAACATGCGAGCATCGGCCAGTGGTTCGACTGGCTGTTTTCCCAGGCCGCGCCGGCGCTGGTGATCGGCCTGCTCGTGATCTCGGTCGCGACCGCCGCGGCGGGCTATGGCATGTCGATCCTGGTGTGGCGCGCATGGGTCGGGCGCAAATGGCGCAAGCGCGTGATGCTCCGCATGAAAGTTTCGTCCGAGACTTGATCCAGCGTATCATCGGCGTAAGACACGCGCATCCTTGACCCCCGAAAGGTATATGATGCGTCTCCTCCTCGTCTCCGCCCTTCTTGCCGGTACCGCTCTTGCGGGCTGTGCGCCGACCGCGACCTCGGAAGCGCCCGCCGTCGCGCCCGTGACCGCGAAGCCCGAACTGGGCAGCTTCGGCTTCGACGCGGCGGGAATGGATCGCAGCGTCGCGCCGGGCAATGATTTCTACGAATATGCCAACGGCACTTGGGCGAAGAACACGCCGATCCCGGCGGACAAGTCCAACTATGGCATGTTCACCGCGCTTGCCGACCTGTCGAACGAGCGGGTTCGCGGAATCCTGGACGAAGTGAAGGATGATCCGGCCAGCATGGTCGGTCGGGCGTACACCAGCTATCTCGATACCGCGACGGTCGAGGCGCGCGGGCTGGCTCCGATCCAGCCCTGGTTGGGCAAGATCAAGGCGCTCGACGACAAGGCGGACTATGGCGCGCTGGTGGTCGAGGGCGCGAAGATGGGCGTTCCGGGACCGTTCGGTGGCTATGTCGGCCAGGACGACAAGCATCCCGACCGCTATATCTTCACGCTCTATCAGGGCGGCACGGGCCTTCCCGATCGCGACATGTATCTGGTCGACAATCCCAAGATGGCGGCGATCCGCACCGCCTATGTCGACTATCTGGCAAAGATGCTGACGCTTGCGGGCGAAGCCGATGCGGAGGCGCGCGCCAAGGCGGTGATGGCGCTGGAGACCCAGATCGCCAAGGTCCAGTGGACGCGCGAAGAGTCGAGCGACGCGACCAAGACCTATAACAAATATACCCTGGCCCAGACGGCGCAATTCTCCTCTCCTACGCTGAACATGCCGGCGACGCTGGCCGCGCTGAGTCCCAAGATCACCGAAGTGCTGATCAGCCAGCCGAGCGCGGTGAAGGGCATCGCCCAGGCGCTGGATGCGGCGCCGCTCGCTGTGCTGAAGGACCAGATGCTGCTGCGCAGCCTCGGCGCGCTGTCCAACTATTTGCCCGACGCGATTTCGGACACGAACTTCGCCTTCTACGGCACGACGCTGCAGGGCACGCCCGAGCGCGAGGAGCGGTGGAAGCGTGCGGTCGCCTTCACCGAAGGCGCGCTGGGCGAAGCGGTCGGCAAGGAATATGCCGCGCGCTACTTCCCCGCCGAATACAAGGCGGAGATGAACAAGCTGGTCGCCAATGTCCTCGACGCGATGGGGCGGCGGATCGACGCGCTCGAATGGATGCAGCCGCAGACCAAGGCGCGGGCGAAGGCGAAGCTCGCCAATTTCACCGTCAAGGTCGGCTACCCCGATCGCTGGCGCGACTATACGGGGCTGGAGGTCAG
The DNA here is from genome assembly GCF_007833215.1 of Sphingomonas suaedae. Classification (NCBI taxonomy): domain Bacteria; kingdom Pseudomonadati; phylum Pseudomonadota; class Alphaproteobacteria; order Sphingomonadales; family Sphingomonadaceae; genus Sphingomonas; species Sphingomonas suaedae. Next base: position 1,048,476 of record NZ_CP042239.1, on the reverse strand, counting down.
GGCCGACGATCTGTTCGGCAATGCGGTGCGTTCGAACCGGTTCGACTATCAATATATGCTCGACAAGCTGGGCGAGCCGGTCCGTAGATGGGAGTGGGGGATGCTGCCCCAGACGGTGAACGCCTATGCCAATTTCGGCATGATGGAGGTCGTGTTCCCCGCAGCCATCCTCCAGCCGCCCTTCTTCGATCCGAAGGCGGATCCGGCGGTCAATTATGGCGGCATCGGCGCGGTGATCGGGCATGAGATCAGCCACCATTTCGACGATCAGGGTGCGAAATATAATGAGAAGGGCGAACTGAGCGACTGGTGGACGCCGGAGGACGTCAAGGCGTTCGAGGCTGCAAGCAAACAGCTGGTCGCGCAGTATGACGCCTATGAGCCGCTGCCGGGCGAGCATGTGAAGGGCGAGTTCACGCTGGGCGAGAATATCGGCGACCTTGCCGGCCTCACCATCGCCTATGATGCCTATAAGCATTCGCTGGGCGGCAAGGAGGCGCCGGTGATCGACGGCTTCACCGGCGACCAGCGCTTCTATCTCGGCTGGGCGCAGGTGTGGCGGCGCAACTATCGCGAAGCCAATTTGCGCCAGCGGCTGCTGACCGATCCACACAGCCCGTCGGTCCAGCGCGCCTGGGTCGTCCGCAACCTCGACCCCTGGTATGGTGCGTTCGATGCGAAGCCGGGCGAGAAGCTGTATCTGGACCCGGCAAAGCGCGTTCGCATCTGGTGAGCGCTTGACGGCTTGGCAGGGGAGCGGGAAAGGGGGCGATGCCCGCCATTTCCGCATCCCCTGACGAGTCTCCGTCCTTCACCGGGGCGTTGATCGCCGCGCTGGTCGCGGGGGGCGTCGCGGCGGGCGTTGTGTTCTGGACGATCGAGTCGGTGACGGTCGCGGCCGGGTTCGCCGCGACGGCGGTACTGATCGCGCTCGCTGCGCTGTTGCTGCGTCGCTCGCCCGCGCCGGCGGAGAGCGCCGAGGGCGACGGTGGCGACTGGACGGTCGCCCATGTCCTGGCGTCGATGAGTCCCGATGCGATCGCGGTGACCGACCGCGCAGGGCGGATGGTCTGCGCGAACGAGCGGTTCGGGACGCTGTTCCCCGGTTATCCCGCGCCGCCGGGCGTTGTGATCGGCGACTGGGCCGCGTCCCAGCTTGGCAGCGCGGGGCGCGCGGCCTGGCGCGACGGGCAGGCATCGAGCGGGACGTTTGACGCGGGCGGGACCAAGCTCAGCGCGCATGTCACCCGGGTCGGCGATTCGATGCTGGTATGGCGCTTTGCGGGCGTCGACGCGATCGACCTGGCGAAACAGGCGCAGGGGCTGGTCGCGGGAAAGTCCGGCGACCGGCTGGGGCAGGCGGGGATCATGATGGCCCTTGTCGGCGCCGACGGTCGGGTGCGCGCGGCGAACCGCGTGCTGCGGCTGCGCGCTGCGGGCGACGAGCAGGCGATGATCGAGGGGCGCGACCTGACCCGTTACCTCATTACCGACAATCGCGGCACCGTGCGGTTCGAGCGCGAGGGGCTGTCGGGCACGCCGATCCGCGTGCTCGAAATCCCTTTCCTCGACGGCGATCATTCGCCGATGCTCGTCGCCTTGCTGGACGAGGATTATGCGCCGCCCAGCGATGAAGCGGGCGCCGAGTCGGCGACGCATGTCCGCTCGCTGATCGCGCTGCTGCCCACGGGCATCGCGCTGGTCGGTGGCGACGGGCGGTTCGTATACATGAACGACGCCTTCATCCGCGCCGCGCACGTCAATACCGATGCGCCGCCGCTCTATCCCGGCGATCTGGTCGTGCGGGAGGACAAGAGCGCGCTGGCCGATGCGGTTCGCCGCTTTGCGGCTGGCGCCGCGCATTCGATGGACCTCACCGTCCGATTCACTCCGGCGCCGGACGAGGCGGCGTCGATCTCGATCGCTTCGGCCCGTGGGCTCGGCGATTCCGCCGTGCTGCTGAGCCTGCGCGACGCGGGCGAGGAGGGGCAGCTCAAGCGCCAGGTGGCGCAGGCGACCAAGATGCAGGCGGTGGGCCAGCTTGCGGGCGGCGTGGCGCATGATTTCAACAACATCCTGACCGCGATCATCGGCCATTGCGACCTGATGCTGATGCGCCACGCACCGGGCGACAGCGATTATGACGATATCCAGCAGATTCTGCTCAACTCCAACCGTGCCGCCGCGCTGACCCGCCAGCTGCTCGCCTTTTCACGCCAGCAGACGTTGCGGCCGCAGGTGCTGCAACTGCCGGACGTGATTTCGGAGGTGTCGAACCTGCTCAAGCGGCTGCTGGGCGAGACGGTGGAGCTGGTGGTCAATCATGGCCGCAACCTGGGACCGGTACGCGCCGATCCCGGCCAGCTGGAACAGGTCGTCGTCAACCTTGCGGTCAATGCGCGCGATGCGATGCTGGCGAAGAATCCGAGCGGCGGTGGCACGCTGACGATCGAGACGTTCAGCGTCCCCGCGCATGAGGTGCGCGCGATGGACGACGATGTGCTGCCGCTCGGCGACTATACGGCGCTGCGCATCTCCGACACAGGCAATGGCATTCCCGAGGATGCGCTGCCGCATATCTGGGAGCCGTTTTTCACCACCAAGGAAGTGGGGAAGGGAACGGGCCTGGGCCTGTCGACCGTCTATGGCATCATCAAGCAATCGGGTGGCTTCATCTTCGCGGAAAGCGGGATCGGCACGGGCGCGGTCTTCACCATCTACCTTCCCGTCCATGACGCGCCTGAGCCTGCGACCCTGTTGTCCGCATCCAAAGCCGTGCAGGGCGACCTGTGGGGAAGCGGCACGATCCTGCTGGTCGAGGATGAGGCGATGGTGCGCGCGGTCGCCGAACGGGCGCTGACGCGGCAGGGCTATACGGTGTTGACTGCGGAGAATGGCGAGGCGGCGCTGGAGCTGCTGGAGACCAGCGACAAGCCCGACCTGCTGATCAGCGACGTGGTGATGCCGACCATGGACGGCCCGACCATGGTACGTCATGCCCGCAAGAAATATCCCGATCTCAAGATCATCTTCATGTCGGGCTATGCCGAGGAGCAGCTGCGCAAGTCGATCGACATCGACAAGGTGGCGTTCCTGCCCAAGCCATTCTCGGTCCAGCAACTGGCCGAACTGGCGCGCGCGGTGATGACGGCCAAATAGCATCGCGCAAATAAGGACTTGGCGACGCGCAAAGAGTCCGGCAATCGGGGAAAATGACCGCCCCCCAGCGTATCCTCATTGTCGAGGACGAACCCCTGATCGCCATGATGCTCGAGGATTTCCTCGAACTGCTCGGCAAGCAACTCGCCGGATCGGCGGACAGCGTGGCGACGGCGCTGTCCGTAATCGCCGATGGCGGGATCGACGCGGCGATTCTCGACGTGAATCTCGCTGCGGGCGAAAAGAGCTGGCCGGTGGCCGATGCGCTGGCGGCGGCGGATATCCCGTTCGTGCTGGCGACCGGGGGGAGCGGCGATATGGTCGCCGATGGCTATAAGGACCGTCCGGTCCTCGCCAAGCCATTCACCATGGACGCGGTCGAGCAGGCGCTGGACTCGCTGTCGCGCTCTATCTGATCCGGTCGGGAACCTCGGCGGCGTCGGCAGCGATCGACGCGGCGGAGGCGACCGCCTCCCACGGGAAGACGAACCAGTCCTTGGTCACCGTGCGGTCGATCTCGCGCGCGGCATAATCCACGCGCTGCGATGAAACGCGATTGTCGAGCAATGTCGCGAACCGGATCGCGCCCGCCACCGCGCCCGCATCGGCGAGTTTGGTCCGCAGCTTCGCGATGGTCGCGCCGCTGTCGTTGATATCGTCGAGGAACAGCAGCTTTTCGCCAGCCCGGGTGCGCTCGGCGAGCCGTTCGAGCGGAGCGTCGGCGAAATCATGCACCTGCGAGCTGTGATCGACCGAGAGCATCGCGATGCCCGTCGCATGGCTGAGATAGACCGCAGGAGCGAGGCCGCCGCGCCCGATACCGATGATGAAGTCGGGCCGCCAGTCGCGATCGGCATGGACCGCCGCAGCAATGGCCAGCACGTCTGCCACCAGCTGCTCATGCCCGATCGGCGTAAAGACCGGCATCACTGTGCCGCCAGATAGGCATCGATACGGGCAAGGTGCGTTGCCTTTGCCGCATCGTCGAGGAAGGCGCCGGTGAAGCTGTTGCGCGCAAGCTGGACGATCTGGTCGCGGTCGAGGCCGCGGGCGGCGGCGACCGCGCGGTAATTGTCCGCGACATAGCCGCCGAAATAGGCCGGGTCGTCGGAATTGACCGTGGCGCAAAGTCCCTGCGCCAGCATTCGATCGAGCGGATGGTTCGCCATATCGTCCACCACGCAGAGTTTGAGGTTGGAGAGCGGGCAGACGGTGAGCGTCATGCCCTCATCCGCCAGTCGTCGGACGAGCGCAGGATCCTCGAGACTGCGATTGCCATGGTCGAGCCGGTCGATCTTGAGCAGGTCGAGCGCCTGCCAGACATAGTCCGGCGGGCCTTCCTCGCCGGCATGGGCGACGCGCTTGAGGCCCATATCCCCGGCTGCGGCAAAGACTCGCGCGAATTTTTCGGGCGGATGGCCGACCTCCGACGAATCGAGGCCGACGCCTTCGATCCGGTCGAGCCAGGGTTCGGCAGCCTTGAGCGTCGCGAAGGCCGCGTCTTCGTCGAGATGGCGCAGGAAGCAGAGGATCAGCTTTGAACCGAGACCGTGGTGCTCCTGCGCATCGCGCATTGCGGACAGCAGACCGTCGGCAACGACCTGGAACGGGATGCCGCGATCGGTGTGCGTCTGGGGATCGAAGAAGATTTCGGCGTGGACTACCCCATCGGCGGCGGCGCGCGCGAAATAGGCGGCGGCGAGGTCGTGGAAATCCTGTTCGGTTCGCAAGACATCGGCCCCGGCATAATAAATGTCGAGGAAATCCTGAAGGTTCGAGAAACTGTACGCCGCGCGCACTGCCTCGACACTGTCGAACGGGATGCAGACGCGGTTGCGCTGGGCCAGCGCGAACATCAGCTCGGGTTCGAGACTGCCCTCGATATGAAGGTGAAGTTCGGCCTTGGGCAGACCGGCGATGAAATCCTGGTCGTTCATCGCCGGAAGATCGCGCGAATGACGGGGAAGGGCAAGCGCGATGGTGTCAGGCGTAGCTCACCCAACCGCGCCAGGTGAATGCCATGTAAAAGGGCGTAATGTCGCGAAAGCCCGCCGTGCGCAGTACGGCTTCATCCCCTTCGGGCGACAGCATGTTGAGCGCGGCGCTGACGGCGTCGCGCGCGCCGTGAGCCTGGACGGGATCGGCGCCCGAAGCGATGGCGAAACCAGCGTAGCGGTCCAGCCACTGGCCGCGCGTCTCGTCCTGCGGGAAGCTGGCATGTGCGGCGACGAACGGAGCACCGGGCTTCAGCCGGTCCCGAATCTGCACTGACGTGCGGGTGCGTTCGGCGGCGTCGAGGAAATGCAGGGTCAGCAGGCACACCGCGCCATCGAACGGGCCGGACGGGGCATCGTCGATATACCCCTCGATCAGCTCGGCGCGGCGGGCATCGGCGCCGAGCGCGCCCCTCGCAAGATCGAGCATGGCGCGGGCCGGATCGACGCCGGTGAAGCGCCAGCCGGGATAGGCGGTGGCGAGCGCGCGCAGTTCCAGCCCCCCGCCAGCGCCCAGCACCAGGATATGCGCATCGTCCGGAACCTGTTCGGCAAGCAGGATGCCGGTCATGCGGTGGAGGTCGGCAAAGCCGGGAACATAACGCGGCGGGCCAGCGGCATAGTCGGCGACGGCGGCAGGATCGGCGAATTTGTCGAGAAAGGTGCGGGCGCCGTCAATGGCCATGGCTAGGGTCCTTGCTACAATATGGGTGCGCGGCGAGCCGCGCACGGAAATCGGCCTGGAGATCGGCGAGCGTGATGCGGCCCAGCCGATCGAGCAGCAGCGTTTCGGCTGCGTCGAACGTCTCGTCGAGCGCGGCATTGACCGCCTGTTCCACAAGGCATTGCGGTGCCTGAGACCGGTTGCCGATCGCGAGCAGGGAAGGGCGACCGAGCGCGTCATAGATATCGTGCAGGGTCAATTCGGCGAGCGGGCGGGCGAGCGTCCAGCCCCCGCCATGGCCCTTTTCCGATCGGACATGTCCGCGCTCGCGCAACCCCGCCAGGATACGGCGGATGACCGTCGCGTTCGTGCCCATCGCCCGGGCCAGCTGGTCCGAAGGCATCGGCCCCTCATGGTCGGCGAGGTGGAGCAGCAGGTGGAGGACGCCCGAAAGGCGGCTGTCGCGAATCATGCAACATTCGATGTTACATGAAATGGCGACAGTCAAGTCGGCGCGCTCACCAGATCGCGGCGAAAACAGTCGATGCTGTGATCGTTGACCATGCCGACCGCCTGCATCCAGGCATAGACGATGACGGGCCCGACAAACTTGAATCCCCGTGCCTTCAGCGCTTTGGACATGGCTTCCGAGGTGGTGGTTTTGGTCGGAACGGTCGTGCCGTCGCCGATCACCGGCGTCCCGCCTGCCAGATCCCAGGCCCAGGCGCCGAAATCCTCGCCGCGATCGGCGAAAGCGAGATAGGCCCGGGCATTTCCGATCGTCGCTTCGATCTTGGCGCGTGCACGGATGATGCCGGGATCGTTCATCAGCCGCGCGATATCGCTCGGGCCGAACGCCGCCACGTTCACCGGGTCCCATTGCGCAAAGGCGGTGTGGAAGCCGCCGCGGCGCTTCAGGATGATCGACCAGGACAGCCCCGCCTGAAATCCCTCCAGCATCAGCATTTCCCACAGCAGCCGGGAATCATATACCGGTACGCCCCATTCGGCGTCGTGATAGGCGGTCATCAGCGCGTCGCCCTGTGCCCATCGGCAGCGTATTACCTCGGTCATCGGCGCCTCTCTGCGATGAGAACAAAAAAAGATCGTTCCCCGCTTGTTCTACTGGAACAAATGCTATACGCAAGCAAACAGAGATCGGCGAGAGCGTGTTGAAGACAACGCGTAAAGCCTCTAGCGACGGAGACTATCGATGGCAGCTTCCCTCAAGGTGATCGAAGGAAAGATGGGCATTTCTCCGGACAAGCAAAAGGCGCTCGACGCAGCGCTGGCACAGATCGACCGCGCATTCGGCAAGGGTAGCGCGATGAAGCTCGGCTCTAAGGAGACGATGCAGGTCGAAGCGATCTCGACCGGCTCGCTCGGGCTCGACATCGCCCTTGGCGTCGGCGGCCTGCCGCGCGGGCGCGTAATCGAGATCTATGGCCCGGAAAGCTCGGGCAAGACCACGCTGGCGCTGCACACCATCGCCGAGGCGCAGAAGACGGGCGGGGTCGCTGCGTTCGTCGATGCCGAACACGCGCTCGATCCCGTTTACGCCAAGAAGCTGGGGGTCAATATCGACGAGCTGATCGTGTCGCAGCCGGATACCGGCGAACAGGCGCTTGAGATCGTCGACACGCTGGTCCGGTCGAACGCGATCGACGTGCTGGTGGTCGACTCGGTCGCCGCGCTGGTGCCGCGCGCGGAGATCGAGGGCGAGATGGGCGACAGCCATGTCGGACTTCAGGCGCGGCTGATGTCGCAGTCGCTGCGCAAGCTGACCGGATCGATCAGCCGTTCGCGTTGCATGGTGATCTTCATCAATCAGCTGCGCATGAAGATCGGCGTGATGTACGGCAATCCCGAGACCACGACCGGCGGCAATGCGTTGAAATTCTACGCGTCGGTCCGGCTCGACATCCGCCGCACCGGACAGATCAAGGACCGCGACGATATCATCGGCAATGCCACGCGCGTGAAGGTGGTGAAGAACAAGGTGGCGCCGCCGTTCAAGCAAGTCGAATTCGACATCATGTATGGCGAGGGCGTTTCGAAGATCGGCGAGATTCTGGACCTGGGCGTCAAGGCCGGGCTGGTCGAGAAGGCGGGCGCATGGTTCAGCTATGACAGCATCCGCATCGGCCAGGGGCGGGAGAACGCCAAGACCTTCCTCAAGGAAAATCCGGACGTCTGCGCGCGACTGGAAGCGGCGATCCGTGGACGTACCGATCAGGTCGCCGAAGAGATGATGACGGGACCGGATGCCGAGGACGATCTCTGACCCGACGTTTCGGAGGGGTCTTTTAGTCGGATTGAGCCGCGCTGAATCGCTGCACCGGCCCTCGGTTCAGCGTTGCTGACCCGACCCTCTCGAACCGGATTCTACGGATAGCGGGGTTAATCCCCCGGCAAGGATGAGCGGGCAGAACCGCATGTATCGCGGGCCGTGCCGATCCCTGGGGACGGCGGCGGTCAAGGGACGAGGCTCCCACTGGAAGGCCCGGCGTGGCTGCGCCGGGCCTTTCCATTTGCGCCGCATCCGCGCACCTTATGCTCCGATAGTCCCCCAATCCTGTCGGAGCGCATCATGATTACCGTCCATCATCTCGAAAATTCGCGTTCGCAGCGCGTGCTCTGGCTGCTTGAGGAACTGGGGCTGCCCTATGAAATCCGCCGCTACGCGCGGAATCCCAAGACGATGCTGGCGCCGCCGGAACTGCGCGCCGTCCATCCGCTGGGCAAATCGCCGGTGATCGTCGATACCAGCGGCGATACGACCCGCACGGTCGCCGAGACCGGTGCAATCGTCGAATATCTGGTCGAGATGGCGGACGGACGGCTCGGCGCCCCCGCGCATCGCGAATCGGCGCTGCTGTACCGCCAGTTCCTCCATTATGCCGAAGGGTCGCTGATGCCGCCCTTGCTGGTCAAGCTGGTGCTGACGCGCGTGCCGATCTTCGGCAAGGCGGCGCAGAAGCGCATCCAGCCGATGATCGACGTCCATCTCGACTTCGTCGAGGCCGAACTGGCGCGCCGCCCCTGGTTCGCGGGCGAGTCGATGACTGCCGCCGATGTGATGATGAGCTTCCCGCTGGAGGCGGCGCGATCGCGGGGCGGGCTTGACGAATCGCGGCCCGCGACGATCGCCTGGCTGAACAAGGTTCATGCGCGCCCCGCCTATCAGACGGCCCTCGCCAAAGGCGGCCCCTATGCCTATGCGTGAGCGCGCAACAATCTGAGGGGCAAGCATGGCGGGCGAAGAGGCGATGACGGAGGTGCGGCGCGAATCGACGCTGCAATGGCAGATGCTGGGCGGCTTCGTGCTGGGCCTGGCGCTCGGCCTGTTCGTGCATTTCGCGGCGGCCGATGCAAAATGGGTCGTGTGGGTGACGACCAACGTCACCGGTCCGATCGGCCAGATTTTCCTGCGCCTGTTGTTCATGCTGGTGATCCCGCTGCTCTTCTCCGCGCTCGTCGTCGGCATCGCCGAGATGGGGGAGATCCGCGCGCTCAAGCGGGTCGGCCTGCGCACTCTCATTCTCACCATCTGCGTGTCGAGTATCGCGGTGATCGTCAGCCTTGCGCTGGTGAACCTGTTCCAGCCCGGTGCGGGTGTCGACCGGGGCGAGGCACAGGCGCTGCTCGCGGCGTCGGGCGACAGTGCCGGCGCAATCCTCGACCGCACCGCCAGCACCCCCAGCGGCATCGATGCGATCCTCAATATCGTGCCCAGCAATATCGTCGCCGCGATGACCGCGAACGACATTCTCGCGATCATGTTCTTCGCGCTGTTCTTCGGCATCGGCATCCTGCTGACGCTCGACAAGCCGCACGTCCAGACGCTCAAGACCGGCATCGAGGGGATTTTCGAAGTCTCGATGCGGTTGATCGGCATCGTCATCCGCCTCGCGCCGATTGCGGTGTTCTGCTTCATGTTCAACCTTGCCGCGCTGTTCGGCTGGGAGTTGCTGGTGCGGTTGCTGGCGTTTGTCGGCGTGGTGCTGGCGGCGCTCGGCACGCAGATGTTCGTCGTCTTCCCGATCCTGTTGCTGCTGCTCGCGCGCAAGAGCCCGCTCGCCTTTTTCCGCGAGACGCAGGAGGCGGCGGTGATGGCTTTCTCTACCGCGTCGTCCAATGCGACGCTGCCGACCGCGCTGCGCGTGGCGGAAAACAAGCTCAAGCTGCCGCCCAAGGTGTCGCGCTTCGTGCTCACGATCGGCGCGACCGCGAACCAGAACGGCACCGCGATGTTTGAGGGGGTGACGGTAATCTTTCTCGCGCAATTCTTTGGCGTCGACCTGACATTGGGGCAGCAGATCACGGTGATGCTGGTCTGTATCCTCGGCGGCATCGGGACGGCGGGCGTGCCTGCGGGATCGCTGCCGGTGATCGCGCTGATCCTGGGCATGGTCGGCGTGCCGCCTGCGGGAATCGGGCTGGTGCTCGGCGTCGACCGCTTCCTCGACATGTGCCGCACGGTGCTGAATGTCATCGGCGACCTCGTGCTCGCGACGATCGTGTCGGCGGGGGAGAAGGAGCCGGTCGAGGTCAAACCATGAGGCTGACCCGGCGCGGGTTGCTCGCGGCTGGGGCGCTGGCGCCGATCGGCCTTTCCACCGTGGCGCGCGCGGCCGAGCCGGACTTGTCGGCACTCCAGCCGATCACGGGGGACGCGGTGCCGATCGGGCGCGAGGAGCGCGCCGCGCGGCTCGCCCGCGCACAGGCGCTTATGAAAGCGAACGGCATCGGCGCGGTGCTGATCGAGCCGGGCGCGAGCCTCGTCTATTTCACCGGCGTGCGCTGGTGGCGCAGCGAACGGCTGACCGCCGCGATCATCCCGGTCGAGGGCGATCCGGTGATCGTCACGCCGTTTTTTGAAGAGCCTTCGGTCCGCGAATCGCTCGGCATCCCGGCGGATGTGCGCGTGTGGCAGGAGCATGAAGATCCGTTCGCGGTCGTCGCGGGCTTCCTGCGCGAGAAAAAGCTGCTCGGCCGCCCGCTGGGGATCGAGGAAACCGCGCGCTTCTTTGCGGTTGATGGCATGTGGCGCGCGCTCGCGGGCGTGAAGATCGTGTCGGCCAACCCGGTCGTGCGCGGATGCCGGATGTTCAAAAGCCCGACCGAAATCGCGCTGATGCAGAAGGCGGCGGACGTGACGATGGCCGCCTATCGCTGGACCCATCCCCGGATCGAAGCCGGGATGACGCCCAAGGACATCGCCGCGCTGATGAGCGCCGCGACGGTAAAGCTGGGCGGGCAGGTGGCGTTCAACCTGATCCTGCTGGGCGAAGCTTCGGCCTATCCGCACGGATCGGGCAAGCCGCAGCGGGTGGCGAGGGACGAGATCGTGCTGATGGATTGTGGCGCGGTGGTCTATGACTATGAAAGCGACATCAGCCGCACCTTTGTCCACGGCACGCCGAACGCCGAACAGCGCAAGGTGTGGGAACAGGTGCGCATGGGCCAGCAACGCGCCTTCGCCGCCGCCAAACTGGGCGCGAGCGCGGGCAGCGTCGATGATGCGGTGCGCGGCTGGTATGCGACGCTCGGCTATGGCCCCGACTATAAGCTCCCCGGCCTGTCGCACCGCACCGGCCATGGCATCGGCATGGACGGGCACGAGCCGATCAATCTGGTCCGCGGCGAAGCGACCAAGCTCGCGCCGGGGATGTGCTTTTCGAACGAACCCGGCCTGTATCTGCCCGGCCAATTCGGCGTGCGGCTGGAGGATTGCTTCCACATGACCGCGGCGGGGCAGAAATGGTTCAGTGCGCCGCCCACGTCGATCGAGGCGCCTATCGGGTGAGCATATAGGGGGCGGGCATGATAGGATGCATCTCTGTTTTGGCAGTAATCGCCGCTGCTATAGCCGCTGGCTTCGACTATTTTTCATTTTGGTGGGTCGCAATTCCGGCGTTCGTGGCGGGTGCGTTCTCGATATCCAATGGCCCCGGTTACTCTTTTGTAATGCGCGCAAATGAGGAGGGCCGACTCTCGGTCTTTCCATTGATGCTGGCTACTCGCACGCTCGCCCATTTTGCGTTGGGAGGGGCAGCGTTTGGTCTTACGCGGTTGCTTAGCTAAGCATCCCGCTCATACTCTGCGCTGCCCCAATCACCCTGATCGAACCGTTTCGCTTGAGCGAACGCCCGCGCGCGCTTAAGTCGCGAAAATGACCTCGACCAATGATATCCGCCGCAGCTTCCTCGACTATTTCGAGGGCCAGGGCCATGCGCGCGTTCCCTCCGCTCCGCTGGTGCCGCACAACGATCCGACACTGATGTTCGTCAATGCGGGCATGGTGCCGTTCAAGAATGTGTTCACCGGGCTGGAGACGCGGCCGTACAAGACCGCGGTGTCGTCGCAGAAATGCGTCCGCGCGGGTGGCAAGCATAACGACCTCGACAATGTCGGTTATACCGCGCGGCATCATACCTTCTTCGAAATGCTCGGGAATTTCAGCTTCGGCGATTATTTCAAGGAGCAGGCGATCCTCCATGCCTGGACGCTGCTGACAAAGGAATGGGGCCTGCCCGCCGAGAAGCTGACCGCGACCGTCTATCACACCGACGATCAGGCGTTCGATCTGTGGAAGAAGATCGCTGGTCTGCCCGAAGAGCGCATCATCCGCATCGCGACCAAGGACAATTTCTGGGCGATGGGGTCGGACGGGCCGTGCGGGCCGTGTTCGGAAATCTTCTACGACCATGGCGACCATATCTGGGGTGGGCCTCCGGGCAGCCCGGAAGAGGATGGCGACCGCTTCGTCGAGATCTGGAACCTCGTCTTCATGCAATATCTGCAGGAGAATGACGTCCAGATCGGCGAGCTTCCCCGGCCGAGCATCGACACCGGCATGGGTCTGGAACGCATCGCCGCAGTGATGCAGGGCGTGCACGACAATTACGACACCGACACGTTCAAGGCGCTGATCGCCGAGAGCGGGGCGCTGACGCATTCGGCGACGACCGGCGAGAATCAGGCGAGCCATCGCGTAATCGCCGACCATATCCGCACCTCCGGCTTCCTCGTCGCCGACGGCGTGCTGCCGGCCAATGAAGGTCGCGGCTATGTGCTGCGCCGGATCATGCGCCGCGCAATGCGTCACGCGCATATCCTGGGCGCCAAGGAGCCGTTGATGCACCGCATGGTGCCGAGCCTGGTCGCCGAAATGGGCGCAGCCTTCCCCGAACTCGTCCGCGCCCAGCCGCTGATCGAGGCGACGCTGTTGCAGGAGGAAACCCGCTTCCGCCAGACGCTGGCGAACGGGCTCAAGCTGCTGGATGAGGCGACCGGATCGATGGGCGAGGGCGATACCCTGCCCGGCGAGACCGCGTTCAAGCTCTACGACACCTATGGCTTCCCCTATGACCTGACCGAGGATGCGCTGCGTCCGCAGGGGATGAAGGTCGACCGCGCCGGGTTCGACGCGGCGATGGCGCAGCAAAAGGCCGCCGCGCGCGCCGCGTGGAAGGGATCGGGCGCCAAGGCCAGCGACGATGTCTGGTTCGATATCGCCGAGGAGCTGGGGAGCACGGAGTTCACCGGCTACAGCTCGACCGAGGGCGAGGGGCAGGTCGTCGCGCTGGTCAAGGATGGCGTGCGCGTAGAGCGCGCGGGGGCGGGCGCCGAGGTCACGATCCTCACCAACCAGACCCCGTTTTACGGCGAAAGCGGCGGCCAGATGGGCGATGCGGGCACGATCACCGGCGACAAGGTGAGGGCGAGCGTCAGCGATACGAGCAAGCCGCTCGGGCGGCTGCACGCGCATCAGGCGACGATCGAGAGCGGCGAGATCGCGGTCGGCGACACGGTGAAGCTGGCGATCGACGTCGAACGCCGCGACGCGATCCGTGCCAATCACTCGGCGACGCACCTTTTGCACGCTGCGCTGCGCAACCGCCTGGGCGGGCATGTCTCGCAAAAGGGCTCGCTGGTCGCGCCCGATCGCCTGCGGTTCGACTTTTCGCACCCCTCGGCGCTGACGCCGCAGGAAATTGCGGACATCGAGGCGGATGTGAATGCCGAAATCCGCGCCAACGAGACGGTAGGCACGCGGCTGATGACCCCCGACGATGCGGTCGCGGCGGGCGCTCTGGCGCTGTTCGGCGAGAAATATGGCGACGAGGTCCGCGTCCTGTCGATGGGACGGCTGACCGAGAAACATTATTCGGTCGAGCTGTGCGGCGGCACCCATGTCAATGCGACGGGCGACATCGCGCTGTTCAAGATCGTCAGCGAGAGCGCGGTGTCGAGCGGCGTGCGCCGGATCGAGGCGCTGACCGGTGAGGCGGCGCGACTGTGGCTGGCGGATCGCGACGCGAAACTGCGCGAGGTGGCGGCGACGCTCAAGACCTCTCCCGATGAGGTCAGCGCGCGCGTCACGGCGTTGGTCGAGGAACGGCGCAAGCTCGAGAAGGAACTGGCCGAGGCCAGGAAGGCGCTTGCCATGGGTGGCGGCGGGGCGACCGCGCCTGCCGGGCCGGAACAGATCGGCGGAGTCAATTTCGTCGGTCAGATCCTCGACGGGCTCGATTCCAAGGCGCTGCGCGGCGCGGTGGACGAGGCCAAGGGGCGGATCGGTTCAGCTGTTGTAGCTTTTGTCGCGGTAAATGAAGGACGTGCAGCGATCGCGGTGGGTGTCACCGACGACCTGACCGGCGCCTTCAGTGCCGTCGAGCTGGTCAAGCGCGGGGTATCCGCGCTGGGCGGGCAGGGCGGCGGCGGGCGGCCGGACATGGCGCAGGGTGGCGGACCCGAGGGCGGCAACGCCCAGGCCGCGCTCGACGCCGTCAGGCAAGCGCTTGCCGAGGAGAAAGAAGCTGCGTGACCATCTATTGCCGACCGCCATTGCCGCTGCGGTCCTGTTCGCCGGTTCCGGCGCTTCGGCCCAGGCCAAGCTGCCGCCCTATCCGGAGGCGCTGAACTGCGCCGCGTTGACCCATGCCGCCGCCAAGATCGGCAAGGGTACGCCACAGGAATCGCAGCTGTTCGACCAGCTGATCTTCTGGGGCATGGCCGCGGCGGATGCGGGCCGGGCAGCGGGCAAGACGTCCAAGGCGGTCGATGCCGAGGTCGCGGCCCGATCGGCAACGCTTGAATCCAGGCTGCGGGCGCAGGACGGCGCAACCACCGCGGCGCTGGCAAGCTGCGTCGCGCGTGTCCCGGCGCTGGAGGACTGAGCTGGCGGCGGGGGTTACGCCCCCGCCTCTTCCTGCCGCACCCGGCGGATTCGCGGTTCGCGCTCCAGCCCCGCCGCTTCCTTGATCGATTTGCGCATTTCGTCGCGCTTCTCATGGATCGATGCGATCACCGGTCCGACCGCGACGCCCAGATCGACCAGCACGGCTTCCGACAATTGCAGCGAGCTTTCCAGCGTTTCGGGTACCGCATCGGTGGCGCCCGCTTTGTAGAGTTCGGCGGCATGGGCGGCATCGCGCGCACGCGCGATGATCGGAATGCCCGGCACCCAGCTGCGCACGCGCCGGGTCAGGCGCACGGTCAGCACCGGATCGTCCATCGTCAGGATCAGCGCCTTGGCATGGCCAAGCCGCAGGCGATCGACCAGTTCGGCGCGAGAGACGTCGCCGAACATGACCGAATAGCCTTCGCGCCGCGCCGCCGCGACGCCATCGATATCCGCATCGACCGCCAGATAGGGCTGGTTGTGCGCGGTGAGCATGTCGGCGACGGTTCGCCCCACCCGGCCAAAGCCGATGATGACCGTGCCGCCCAGAACGACCTCCGGCCGCCCCGCTTCCTCGCGATCCGAATCGCGTTCCTCGATCTTGCGCGATACGTAGCGGCCGGCGGTGGCGAGCACCGGCGTGATCGTAAGACCGATCGCGGTGACGGTGGTCCAGAACGCCGACGTCGAAGGCTGGATCAGCCCCGCGGTCGCAGCGACGCCCAGCACGATCAGCGTCGTTTCCGACGGGCTCGCCATCAGCACGCCGACCTCGGCCGCAGTGCCGGTGCGGGCGCCGGACAGTTTGAGCAGCGCCATGGTCACGCCGACCTTGATCGCCATCACCCCCAGGATCGCGGCGAACAACAGGCCCCAATCCTGAATGACCATGCGCAGGTCGAGCTGCATCCCGACCGTGATGAGGAACACGCCGAGCGCCAGCCCCTTGAACGGCGCGGTGATGACCTCGACCTCGCTGTGATATTCGGTTTCGGCGATCAGCAGACCGGCGAGCAGCGCGCCGACGATCGGCGACAGGCCGACAACGGTGGTGGCGAGACTGGCGACGATCACCACCAACAGGCTGGCGGCGAGGAACAGTTCGGGCGATTTGGTCCGGGCGGCCTGGGCGAACAGCCGCGGGAGGAAGAAACGCCCGCCCAGGAACAGCAGCACGACGACGACCCCGCCGCGTAGCAGCGTCATCATGAAATCGCTGAACCCGGCATCCCCAGCCGCCGGCGCCAGCGCGCCGAGCAGGAACACGATCGGCACCAGCGCCAGATCCTCGAACAACAGCATCGCAAAGGCGGATCGTCCCACCGCGCTGGTCGTCCCCGCGATCGGTAGCACCAGCGCGGTGGAGGACAGCGCGAGCGCGAGTCCCAGGCCAAGCGCTCCGGCCCAGGGCTGGCCAATAGCATAGAGTCCCACCCCGATCAGCGCCCCGGCGCCGAGCAGTTCCGCTGCGCCGACGCCGAACACCAGCCCGCGCAACGCCCATAATCGCTTGAACGACAGTTCGAGGCCGATCGAAAAGAGCAACAACACGATGCCGAACTCCGCGAACGGCTCGATCGAATGCGGGTCGGTGATGGTGAGAAAATAGAGCCACGGCATCGTATCGACCAGCTGACCGAGGCCCGCCGGGCCGACCAGCGCGCCGACCAGGATGAAGCCGATCACCGGGCTGATCCGAAAGCGCGTGAACGCCGGGATGACCAGGCCCGCCGCGCCGAGAATGACGAGCGTGTCGCTGAAACTGCTGTTGGACAGGTCAAGGGCCATATCCTACCCTAGTCGGGGGCGAAACACTTTGTCACCGGGCTTGTGCGATGCGGTACGATCTTTGTGTTGCGGGCGGTGGCCCGGCGGGGATGATGGCGGGGCTGTTGTTCGCGCGTGCGGGGCTGCGGACGGTCGTCCTGGAGAAGCATGGCGATTTCCTCCGCGACTTTCGCGGGGACACGGTCCACCCCTCGACGCTCAATCTGTTCGACGAGCTAGGGATGCTCGATGCGCTGCTGGCGCGACCGCATGACCGGGTCGACCGGATCGGGGCGGTGATCGGCGGGCGCAGCTATACCATCGCTGATTTCCGGCACCTCCCGGGGCGGGGGCGCTTTATCGCGATGATGCCGCAATGGGAATTTCTGGACTTCGTCGCCGATGCGGCGCGCCGCGATCCCGCATTCGAACTGCGCATGAATGCGCGGGTCGAGGGGGTGATCGAGCGCGGCAACCGGATCGAAGGCGTGACGCTGGCGGGCGGCGCGGCGATCGAGGCGCGGCTGGTGATCGCCGCCGATGGGCGCGGATCGGTGTTGCGCGCGGCGGCGGGGCTTCCGCTGGAGGATCTGGGCGCGCCGATCGACGTGTTCTGGTTCCGCGTGCCGAAACCGCGCACCGGACGGAATGAGACACAGGGCTATATCCAGAATGGCGAGATGATCGTCGCGATCGACCGGGGCGATTATTTTCAGGGCGCGCGCGTGATCGCCAAGGGAAAGGCAGACGCGATTCGCGCGCGGGGCATTGCGGCATTCCGGCGCGAGGTCGCGGCGACCGCCCCGGCGATGGCGGAAGGCATGGCTGCGCTGACCGACTGGGACGCGATCAAGCTGCTCAGCGTCTCGCTTGACCGGCTGACCCAATGGTCGCGTCCCGGTCTGCTGGCGATCGGCGATGCGGCGCACGCGATGTCGCCGGTGGCGGGGGTGGGGATCAACCTTGCGATTCAGGATGCAGTGGCGGCTGCGAACATCCTCGCCGCGCCGATGCTGCGCGGGGAGGACCCCGATCCGCTGCTGGAAAAGATACAGCAAAGGCGGATGCTGCCGGTTCGCGTGATCCAGGGGATGCAGCGGATCGCCCATGATCGGGTGATCGGCGCCGCGCTGGGCGGAGCGTTCCGTGCCCCGGCGGCGCTGCGGATGATCGACGGGGTGACGCTGCTTCAGCGTATTCCGGCGCGCGTCATCGGCCTGGGCGTGCGGCGCGAGCATATCCGCTCACCCGCGGCCGATTGACACAGCGCAACAGCAAAAGGCCGCGCCCCCCGGGGGAACGCGGCCTTTCGGATACCGATGACGGAGAGGCTTACGCCCAGCTGCCCATTTCGGTTTCGAGGTTCGCTCGGATCGCCTCGAAGAACTGTTCGGTGGTCATCCAGGGCTGGTCGGGACCGATCAGCAGCGCCAGATCCTTGGTCATCTTGCCGCTCTCGACGGTCTCGATGCAGACGCGCTCGAGCGTTTCGGCGAACTTCACCACATCGGGCGTCTCGTCGAACTTGCCGCGGAACTTGAGCCCGCCGGTCCAGGCGAAGATCGAGGCGATCGGGTTGGTCGACGTCGCCTTGCCCTGCTGGTGCTGGCGATAGTGGCGCGTTACGGTGCCGTGCGCGGCTTCGGCTTCCACCGTCTTGCCGTCGGGCGAGAGCAGCACCGAGGTCATCAGGCCGAGCGAGCCGAAGCCCTGTGCGACCTGGTCCGACTGGACGTCGCCGTCATAATTCTTGCACGCCCAGACGAACTCGCCGCTCCACTTGAGCGCTGAAGCGACCATGTCGTCGATCAGGCGATGCTCATAGACGATGCCCGCGTCCTTGAACTTGGCATCAAAGCCCTCGGTCTCGAACACTTCCTGGAACAGGTCCTTGAAGCGGCCGTCATAGGCCTTGAGGATGGTGTTCTTGGTCGACAGATAGACCGGCCAGCCGAGGTTGAGGCCGTAGTTGAATGATGCGCGCGCGAAATCGCGGATCGAATCGTCCAGATTGTACATCGCCATCGCGACGCCGCCGCCCGGGAAGTTGAATACCTCGCGGTCGATCGTCTCGCCATTCTCGCCCTCGAACACCAGGCGCAGCTTGCCCGGGCCGGGGACGCGGAAATCGGTCGCGCGATACTGGTCGCCGAATGCGTGGCGACCGACGACGATCGGCTTGGTCCAGCCGGGGATCAGGCGCGGCACGTTCGAGATGACGATCGGCTCGCGGAAGACGACGCCGCCCAGGATGTTGCGGATCGTGCCGTTGGGTGACTTCCACATTTCCTTCAGGCCGAAATCCTCGACGCGCTGCTCGTCCGGGGTGATCGTCGCGCACTTCACGCCAACGCCATATTGCTTGATCGCATTGGCGGAATCGATCGTGATCTGATCGTTGGTCTCGTCGCGCTTCTGGACGGAGAGATCGTAATATTTGAGGTCGATGTCGAGATAGGGGAGGATCAGGCGCTCGCGAATCCATTCCCAGATGATCCGGGTCATTTCATCGCCGTCGATCTCGACGACCGGGTTCTTCACCTTGATC
This sequence comes from Sphingomonas suaedae, assembly GCF_007833215.1. Classification (NCBI taxonomy): domain Bacteria; kingdom Pseudomonadati; phylum Pseudomonadota; class Alphaproteobacteria; order Sphingomonadales; family Sphingomonadaceae; genus Sphingomonas; species Sphingomonas suaedae. Next base: position 1,029,154 of record NZ_CP042239.1, on the reverse strand, counting down.
TTCGCCATGCTTCGCTTTCCTGTTCGTGTCGGGAGGTGGTTTGGCGGTGCGTCTAGGAGCAAGCGCGCGTGCGATCAAGCTGTGGCGGGCATCTGTCGCCTCGCGCCACCACACAGGGCCACCACACAGGATTGTGTTGCGGGGGTGACACAGCTAGACCCCGGCCATGCCATCGCTCGAAACCCCGCCCGCCGTGACCAATACCGTCAAATGGCGTTTTCCCGCCGTCCATCCCGAGGGGCGCAAATATGTGCTGATCTCGGCTGCGATCACGACCTTGTTTCTGTTCGCGATTTGGGATGAGCTCGGCTTCGCACTGATCGGCGTCACGATCTGGGTCGCGGCGTTCTTCCGCGATCCGATCCGCGTGACGCCGCAGGGTGAGGGGATGATCATCTCCCCCGCCGACGGGCTGGTGACGATGATCGAACGGGTTCCGGTGCCGCGCGAGATTGCTGGACCGGACGGATTGAACGAAGCGACGCGGATACGCGTTTCGATCTTCATGAGCGTGTTCGATGTCCATATCAATCGCACCCCGATGGCCGGTACGATCCGGCAGGTCGTCTATATTGCTGGCAAGTTCCTCAACGCAGACCTCGACAAGGCGAGCGACGAGAATGAGCGTCAGCATTTCGTGATGGAAACGCGCGACGGGACGCGGGTGGGCTTCACGCAGATCGCGGGGCTGGTCGCGCGCCGCATCGTGACCTTCGTCAAGCCGGGCGACATCGTCGCTGCTGGCCAGCGCTTTGGCCTGATCCGCTTCGGGAGCCGGGTCGATGTGTTCCTGCCCGACGATTATGCGCCCCAGGTCGCGCTGGGTCAGCGCTGCCTGGCGGGGGAGACCGTGGTCGGAATCAAGGGCGGCGTCGCCGCGATGGGCGTGGCGCAATGAGCTTGCGGCCGCGACCCCAGCGCCGCGGCATCCCGCTCCGCACGATCGCTCCCAATGCGATCACCGCGCTGGCGCTCTGTTCGGGGCTTACCGGCGTACGCTACGCGATCAGTGAGAATTGGGAGCGCGCGGTTCTGATGATCCTGATCGCGGCGTTGCTCGACGGGATCGACGGGCAGGTCGCGCGCATGGTGCGCGGCGAGAGCAAGTTCGGCGCAGAGCTGGACAGCCTGTCGGACGCGATTTCCTTTGGCGTCGCGCCCGCGCTGATCCTGTATCTCTGGGCGCTGATGTACGCGCCCAAGGTGGGGTGGATCGTCGCTCTGCTCTATGCGGTGTTCTGTGCATTGCGGCTCGCACGGTTCAATGCCCAGATCGACAGCGATGCCCAGCCGCGAAAGCTGGCCGGATTCTTCACCGGCATTCCGGCGCCTGCGGGCGCGGGCCTCGCGATGCTGCCGCTCTATATCTGGCTGTGGAGCGAGGAGCCGCTGGCGCGCTCGCCCTGGATCGTGACCCCTTGGGTCGCTTGTGTCGGGCTGCTGATGGTGTCGAGCCTGGCCACCTATTCGTGGAAGTCGCTGCGGCTACGGCGTAATGTGCGGTTCGAGGCGCTGGTCGTTGTCGCGATCATGCTGGCAGCGCTGGTTAGCGCGCCCTGGCAGACGCTGACCGTGATCTGCATCGCCTATCTCGCGACGCTTCCGTTCAGCATTCGCGCCTATCAGCGCTCGCGTGTCACGCCGCCGCGCGAAGTGCCTGCGCGGCGCGGCGCGGGGCCGGACGCGGCATAACCCGCACGCGCGCCGTCGCAACGGGCGTGAGCGCAAGAGCCGGCCCGCCCAGCATCAGCGAACGGATATAATCGATCCGCGGCGCGATCGTCGCGAAGATCGTCCAGAGCGACACCGCAGCTGCGGTGGCGAAGAGCAGCGTCGTAAGAACAACAACCATCATGGCCTCCCGGATTCACTAAGCGACTGGAATCCGATGATTCCCGACGCCCGATAGCGGCCATGGTTCCCCCGTCCGCCCTGCGAACCCTTTATGTTCCGTTAACGTTCCTCCGTCAAGCGCGCCATTCCACTTTTGTTCACTTGCGCAGTGCGGCGATTGCGCGTATGCGCGCCGCCTCAACCCCACATGGGAAGCATCATAACCCGGTGCCGCGGGCCGCTCAGGTCTTCGGTCACTCGCTTCCCAGAGGCTCAACCGGAAGGAGTTATCCCTATGGCGGCACCAGTCGTCTCCATGCAGCAGCTGCTCGAATCGGGCGCGCATTTCGGCCACCAGACGCACCGGTGGAACCCCAAGATGAAGCCGTATATCTTCGGCGATCGCAACGGCGTCCACATCATCGACCTGTCGCAGACCGTGCCGCTGTTCGCGCGCGCGCTCGACTTCATCAGCTCGACCGTCGCCTCGGGCGGCAAGGTCCTGTTCGTCGGTACCAAGCGCCAGGCGCAGGAAGCGATCGCGGAAGCGGCGCGCAAGTCGGGCCAGCATTTCGTCAACCATCGCTGGCTGGGCGGGATGCTCACCAACTGGAAGACGATCAGCAATTCGATCAAGCGCCTCAAGACGCTTGAGGAGCAGCTGGCGGGTGACACGCACGGCCTGACCAAGAAGGAAGTGCTGAACCTGACGCGCGAGAAGGACAAGCTCGAGCTGTCGCTGGGCGGTATCCGCGATCTGGGCGGCATTCCGGACATCATGTTCGTGATCGACGCCAACAAGGAAGAGCTGGCGATCAAGGAAGCCAACACGCTCGGCATCCCGGTCGTCGCGATCCTCGATTCGAACGTTTCGCCCGACGGCATCGCGTTCCCGGTTCCGGCGAATGACGACGCCAGCCGCGCGATTCGCCTGTACTGCGAAGCCGTCGCCATTGCGGCGACCCGCGGCAACCAGCACGCACAGGTCGTGAGCGGCGCGGACTTCGGCGCCGCCGAAGAACCGCCGGTCGAGGAAGCCGTTGCCGAGCCGGCGCCCGCCGCCGAAGCCGAGCCGGAAGCCCCGGCCGCATCGACCGAGCCGGAAACGGCTGCCGAGGGCGAGCGCCAGATCGACGCGTAAGCGCGCCTGGTCATCGAACCGTAATGGGGGCGGGGCAGGGCGTTTGAGCTTTGCCCCGCCCGCACCATATTTGAAGCAAACAGCTTAAGCACGAGGAAGAGAACATGGCCGAGATCACTGCAGCAGCCGTCAAGGAACTGCGCGAGAAGAGCGGCGCCGGCATGATGGACTGCAAGAAGGCGCTTGCGGAAAACAATGGCGACATCGAAGCGGCGGCCGACTGGCTGCGCGCCAAGGGCCTGGCTGCCGCCGCCAAGAAGTCGAGCCGCACTGCGGCCGAGGGCCTGGTCGGCGTCGCCGTCGCGGGCACCAAGGGCGTCGCCGTCGAGGTCAATTCGCAGACCGACTTCGTCGCGAAGAACGAGATCTTCCAGGGCTTCGTCCGTGACGTGACTGCGGTCGCGCTCGAGCAGGGCATCGACGATGTCGACGCGCTGAAGGCCGCGAAGATCGACGGTGGCTCGGTCGAGGACGTGCTGACCGCCAACATCTCGACGATCGGCGAGAACCAGGTGCTGCGCCGCGCGAAGAAGGTCGAAGTGACCAACGGCGCGGTGATCCCCTATGTCCACAACGCCGCAGCCCCGGGGCTGGGCAAGATCGGCGTGCTGGTCGGGCTGGAAAGCGATGCCGGCGTCGGTGTGCTCGAGCCGCTGGGCAAGCAGATCGCGATGCACATCGCCGCTGCCTTCCCGCTGGCGCTGGACGAAAGCGGACTCGACCAGGACGTGCTGGAGCGCGAGCGCGCCATTGGCCGCGAAAAGGCTGCCGAGAGCGGCAAGCCCGCCGACATCATCGAGAAGATGGTCGAGGGCGCGGTGAAGAAGTTCGCCAAGGAGAACGCGCTGCTCAGCCAGCTGTTCGTAATGGACGGCAAGACCCCGGTCGCCGAAGTCATCGCCAAGGCTGCCAAGGACGCGGGCACGACCATCGTGCTGAAGGACTATGTCCGCTTTCAGCTCGGCGAGGGCATCGAGAAGGAAGAGAGCGACTTCGCAGCCGAAGTCGCGGCGACGGCGGGCCTGAACCGCTAAGCCGGATTCCGGATCGAAACAGAGAGGGCGCGGCCAGCGATGGCTGCGCCCTTTTTGTGCCTGTCGTGACTCCAGGGCCCTGATCGCTAGCGATCCCTCGCGTGCTTGGGGCTAACTCCCTGTGCCTGCCGATTGTTGGATACATGTTGGAATTCATGTGCTTAACTCGATCCGAATCAGCTGGTTCGCGCTCTTTTCCATCGTGATCCCAACCGCTGCGACGCTGCCCCGACGCTTGGGCGCCAAAATCCGAACGACATGCCCTCGGCCTGCCCCGCGGCCGACCTCGTCGATAGTGTCAACCGAGTGTAAACTTTGCCACGCGCCGGCCCGCGCCCGCCGCGCCCCGGGAATGAGGCACGCTTTGCCGGTTTCCCCGCTTGGCTTCCCACGCGCCCCCGCCTAAGGTCCGCGCCGCTCCCAACCCCCGACAGACATTAGGGCCAGATGACCGCGCCACGCTTCAAACGCATCCTCCTCAAACTCTCCGGCGAAGTGCTGATGGGGCAGGGGCAGTTCGGGATCGATCCCGCCACCTGCGAGCGCGTCGCGCGCGAGGTGAAGGCGGCGACCGAGGCGGGGTTCGAGATCTGCATGGTTGTCGGTGGCGGCAACATCTTCCGCGGCCTCGCCGGTGCGGCACAGGGATTTGAGCGGGCGAGCGCGGATTATATGGGAATGCTCGCGACCGTGATGAACGCGCTGGCGATGCAGAACACGCTCGAGCGGCTCGGCGTCGATACCCGCGTCCAGTCGGCGATCCCGATGGCGAGCGTTTCCGAACCCTATATCCGGCGCAAGGCAATGCGGCATATGGAGAAGGGCCGCGTGGTGATCTTTGCCGCCGGCACGGGCCTGCCCTTCTTCACCACCGACACCACCGCCGCATTGCGCGCCGCCGAGATGAACTGCGACGCGCTGTTCAAGGGCACCAGCGTCGATGGCGTGTACAATGCCGATCCCAAGAAGGTGGCGAGCGCGACCCGCTATGACGAACTGAGCTTCGACCGGGTGCTGGTCGACAATCTTAAAGTGATGGACGCGACGGCGGTGGCGCTGTGCCGCGACAATGATATTCCGATCGTGGTGTTCAACATTCGTGACGAAGGCAATCTGGAGGCGGTCTTGCGTGGCGAAGGCACCTCGACCATCGTCCGCAACCCGCCCCCGGCCGCGTGAATCGACTCAAGCCTGACTCAACTTAAGACCGAATAAGAGGAACCTGAACCATGGCCGCATATGACAAGGCCGATCTGGAGCGCCGCATGGCCGGCGCCGTCGAATCGCTGAAGCATGACCTGGGCGGACTGCGCACCGGGCGGGCGAGCACTACGTTGCTCGAACCGGTGACGGTCGAGGTCTATGGCGCGCATATGCCGCTCAACCAGGTGGCGACCGTTTCTGCGCCCGAGCCGCGGATGCTGTCGGTGCAGGTGTGGGACAAGTCGAATGTCGGGCCGGTCGAAAAGGCGATCCGCTCGGCCGGGCTTGGTCTCAACCCGATCAACGATGGCCAGACGCTTCGGCTGCCGATCCCCGACCTGACCGAAGAGCGCCGCAAGGAACTGGCAAAGCTCGCGAGCAAATATGCCGAGAATGCCCGCATTGCCGCGCGCAACGTGCGCCGCGACGGGATGGACAGCCTGAAGACCGACGAGAAGAAGGGCATTTATTCGGAGGACGAGCGCAAGCGGCTGGAAGGCGAGGTCCAGAAGCTGACCGACGCGACGATTGCGGAGATCGATGCGGCGGCGACGGCGAAGGAAAAGGAAATCCTGGGTAAGTGACCGGCGAGCCGCGCCAGCGGATCAGGCCATGCCGGGGGCATGGCCGGCCGGTCGCTCCTTGGGAACCATGGACGTGATCGAATCCCTCCATTCGCGATCGGACGATACCACACCCGTCCCGCGCCATGTTGCGATCATCATGGACGGCAATGGCCGCTGGGCGAAGGCCCGGCGGCTGCCGCGCATTGCCGGGCACAAACAGGGCGTCGAAGCCGTGCGCCGCGTGTCCAAGGCTGCGCGCGAGCAGGGCGTCGAGGTGCTGACGCTTTACGCCTTCTCGTCGGAGAACTGGCGACGGCCAGAGGAGGAGGTGCGCGACCTGATGGGTCTGCTGCGCCATTTCCTCAAGAACGAGCTCAAGGATCTGGTCGCCGAGAATGTCCGGTTGCGGGTGATCGGCGATTATCGGGCGCTGTCGGGTGATCTGGTCGCGATGATCGACGATGCGATCGCAAAAACCTCGGTCAATACCGGCGCGACGCTGGTGATCGCGCTCAACTATGGCGCACAGGCGGAGATCGTCGCGGCGGCGCGGCGGCTCGCGAGCGCGGCGCAGGCCGGTGAGATCACGGCCGACGCGATCGACGAGGCGATGTTCAGCGACGCGCTGACCACCCATGGCCTGCCCCCTCTCGACCTGTTGATCCGAACCTCTGGCGAACAGCGGCTGTCCAACTTTCTGCTGTGGCAGGCGGCCTATGCCGAATTGCTGTTCGTCGACACGTTGTGGCCCGATTTCGACGCCGCCGCGCTGGCCGATGCGCTGGCGCAGTTCGGACGGCGCCAGCGGAGGTTCGGCGGGTTATGAACGTCGTTCCGCCGCGACCCAATGCCGATCTGCCGGTGCGCGCGGCGGTGGGGCTGGCGCTGATCGTCATCGCGGCGGCTGCGTTGTGGTTGGGCGGTTTTGCCTTCTGGCTGCTCGTTACCGTCGCCGCGATCGTGATGATTCACGAATGGGGCGGGCTGCATGGCGCGACGCCGGGTCAGCGCAAGCTGGCGCAATATGCGCTGATGGTGCCCCTGGCGATCATGGCGCCGGTCGCAGCGGGGGCGAGCTTCCTCGCGCTCGGCCTTGTGTTCGCCGCGTTTTTCTTTCTCGCCATCGTCACGCGCAACGGCGCGCTGGGGGCGGGGGCGGTCTACGTCGGGCTGCCGGTGCTGGCGCTGATCTTACTGCGCGCGCACGAGACGGGACTGTTGCTTGCTTTCTGGGCGATGGCGCTGGTCTGGGCGTGCGATATCGGCGCCTATTTCGCCGGGCGTACCTTTGGCGGGCCAAAGCTGATGCCGAGGGTAAGTCCGAACAAGACCTGGGCCGGGCTGGTCGGCGGCGTAACCGGCGCTGGGCTGTTCGCAATGATCCTGACCTATTGGGGACTGCCGCCGATGCTGGCGCTTGCGACACCTCTGCTCGCCATACTCGCACAGGCCGGCGACCTGTATGAAAGTCATTTGAAGCGTCAGGCCGGGGTCAAGGATTCGGGGACGATCCTGCCGGGTCATGGCGGGGTGCTCGATCGGCTGGACGGGCTGGTCCCGGTTGCGCCGGTCGCGGCACTGCTCGTGCTGATTCTGGGGGCGCAGTGAAGACCGTTACCATTCTGGGGGCCACCGGCTCGGTCGGCACCTCGACGCTCGACCTGATCGAGCGCGATCCGCAGGGGGTCGAGGTGGTCGCGCTGACCGCCAATTGCGATGTCGAGCGGCTGGCCGCGGCGGCCAGGCGGGTGAAGGCGCAACTGGCGGTGGTGGCCGATGAGAGCTGCCACGCTGCGTTGCGCGATGCGCTGGCGGGGACGGGGATCGAGACCGCGGCGGGCGATGGCGCCGTATGTGACGCCGCACGGCGCGGTGCGGACTGGACGATGGCGGCAATTGTCGGGACTGCGGGGCTGAAGCCGGTCCTGGCTGCGCTCGACGGCGGCAAGGCTGTGGCGCTGGCGAACAAGGAATCGCTGGTGTCGGCGGGCGATGTCGTGATGGAGGCCGCCAGGCGCCACGGCGCGACGCTGCTGCCGGTCGATTCAGAGCATAATGCAATCTTCCAGTGCCTGGAGCAGGCCAATGCGGACAAGATCGCCCGGATCATCCTGACCGCCAGCGGCGGGCCCTTCCGGACGCGCACGTTGGAGCAGATGCGCGGTATCACCCGCGAACAGGCGGTAGCGCATCCCAACTGGTCGATGGGCGCCAAGATCAGCGTCGATTCGGCGACGATGATGAACAAGGGGCTCGAGCTGATCGAGGCCTATCACCTGTTCCCGGTGACGCCCGAGCAGCTCGACGTGATCGTCCACCGTCAATCGGTGATCCATTCGATGGTCGAATATGTCGACGGGTCGGTGCTGGCGCAGCTGGGGGCGCCGGACATGCGGGTCCCGATCGCGCACGCCCTCGCCTGGCCGCAGCGGATGGAAACACCGTGCCAGCGCCTCGATCTCGCCACGATCGGGCGGTTGGATTTCGAAGCGCCGGATTATGTCCGCTTCCCCTGTCTGAGGCTGGCGCGGGAGGCGCTGGCAGCGGGCGGAGCGCGTCCGGCGATCCTGAATGCGGCGAACGAGGTGGCGGTCGCCGCCTTCCTGGCGGGACGGGTCGGCTTTCTTGAAATTGCCGCAATCGTCGCGGATACACTCGATCGCTATGACCCGGCCGCTCCGGACACGCTCGATCAGGTATTGGCGATCGACGCAGAGGCGCGGCATTTGGCGGGCGAGCGTGTGAAGGACTGCGTCGCTTGACCGATAATCCCGGTTTCCTCCTCTATCTTCTCGCCTTTGCGCTGGTCATCGGGCCGCTCGTTTTCGTCCATGAACTGGGGCATTATGCTGCGGGCCGCTGGTTCGGGATCAAGGCGGAGGCCTTTTCGATCGGCTTCGGGCGCGAGGTTGCGGGCTTTACCGACCGGCGCGGGACGCGGTGGAAGTTCGGCTGGTTGCCGCTGGGTGGCTATGTCAAATTCGCGGGCGACATGAACCCGGCGGGGCAACCCAGCCCCGAATGGCTCGCACTGCCCGCCGCGCAGCGCGCGCAGACGTTTCAGGCCAAGCCGCTCTGGCAGCGCGCGATCGTGGTCGCGGCGGGGCCGGTGACGAATTTCGTGGTAGCGATCCTGATCCTGGCGGCGTTCGCCATGGCCTATGGGCGGCCGAGCACGCCCCCGGTGGTCGGCGCGGTCGAGCCTGCCACTGCGGCTGCCTCTGCGGGGATCCGGCCCGGCGACCGCATCGTTGCGGTGGGCGGGCGCGCGGTCACGAGTTTCAACGAACTGGCCCAATATGTGACGATGCGGCCCGGAGAAGCGATGCAAGTCGCGGTCGAGCGCGATGGTGGCCGCGTCGATCTTCAATTGACCTCGGGGGTGCGCGAAGAGCGCGACCGGTTCGGCAATGTCTATCGGCTCGGCGTGCTGGGCGTGCGCTCCGGCCCGGTCGAGATGGAGCCGGTTGGGCTGTTGGAGGCGCCAGGCGAAGGCCTGCGCCAGACCGCCAACATCGTTCGCATGACCGTGGACGGGCTTGGCCAGATCATCACCGGGCGCCGATCGCTCGACGAACTGGGCGGACCGCTGCGAATCGCACAGGTTTCGGGAGAGCGGTTCGCGATGGGAGTGGCGGAATTCGTGTTCCTGATCGCGCTCATCTCGATTAATCTCGGATTCATCAACCTGTTGCCAGTCCCGGTGCTGGATGGCGGCCATCTTCTGTTCTATGCGGTCGAGGCGCTCCGCCGGAAACCCGTCGAGCCTGAGGTGATGGAATGGGCATTTCGTGGCGGGATGGTGGCGATCCTTGCGCTGATGCTGCTGGTGACGTTCAACGATCTGGGCGCCTTTGGCGTGTGGAGAAATCTGGCCGGGTTGATCGGCTGACGCGGTTGGGGCAGGGCAGGGCATCTGCCCGTGCTTCGGCCAGAATATTCTCAAATCCGACTGGGGTGGGATGGTGACGGCAATCAAGGTTACGAAAATGGGCGTGCGCGCCACCGCGGTGCTTTTGGCCGGGACGATGCTGTCCGGACTTGGCTCCGCTGCCCAGGCCCAGGACGCGCCCGCACCGCCTGCCGCTCAGCAGACGGCGCCGCCGCCTGCGGTAACGCCGCCGGTGACCCGGACGATCCGCACATTGCGGGTCGAGGGGACCCAGCGGCTGGAGCCGGATACGGTGCTGTCCTACACGCGGTTGCGCGTCGGCCAGCCCTACACCACCGAGAGCCTCGACCAGGCGATCCGCGACGTGCTGGCCAGCGAACTGCTTGCCGACGTGACGATCGAAGGCGTCGAGACCGGCGACATCGTTCTGCGCATCCGCGAGAATCCGGTCATCAACCGGGTGATCCTGGAGGGCAACAAGCGGCTCAAGAACGACAAGATCGTCAAGGAGATCAAACTGGCCCCGCGCCAGATGTTCACCCGTACCGCCGTGCGCGCCGACGTCGCCCGCATCGTCGAACTCTATCGCCGTCAGGGCCGGTTTGCGGCATCGGTCGAGCCGAAAATGGTCAGCCTGGACCAGAATCGCGTCGATATCGTCTTCGAGATCCGTGAGGGACCCAAGTCGAAGGTCCGCCAGATCAACATCATCGGCAACGAGCAGTTTTCGGACGGCAAGCTGCGCGGCGAAATGGCGACCAAGCAGGCGCGCCTCACCAGTATCTTCAGCTCCAACACCAGCTACGACCAAGACCGGCTGGCCTATGACCAGCAGAAGCTGCGCCAATTCTATCTGACTGAGGGTTATGCCGACTTCCGCGTCGTTTCGGCGGTCGCCGAGCTGACGCCGGACAAGAAGGACTTCATCATCACCTATGTGATCGAGGAAGGTCCGCGCTACAAGTTCGGTCCGGTCACGGTCGACAGCAATATCCGCGACTTTGACGACGCGACGCTCGCCAAGAGCCTCGCGATCAAGGAAGGCGACTGGTACAACGCCAAGCTGGTCGAGGATACGGTCGACAGCCTGTCCGAGACGGCCGGTGCCTTCGGCTATGCCTTTGCCAATGTGAGCCCCGAGTTCCAGCGGGACCGCGAGAAGTTGACGATGACGCTCAACTTTAACATTGCCGAGGCGCGCCGCACCTATGTCGAGCGGATCGACATCACCGGCAATACCCAGACTCAGGACAAGGTGATCCGCCGCGAGATGCGCCTGGCAGAGGGCGACGCCTTCAACACATTCCTGGTCAAGCGTTCGCAGGATCGCATCAACTCGCTCGGCTATTTCGACGAAAAGTTCGAGATCGAGCAGAAGGAAGGCTCGGCGCCTGACCGCGTCATCCTGACCGCCAATGTCGAGGAGAAGTCGACCGGCGAACTGACGCTGTCGGCGGGCTTCTCCAGCCTAGAACGCTTCATCTTCCAGGGATCGATCCGCCAGCGCAACTTCCGCGGCAAGGGGCAGGACCTGCGCCTGTCGGCCGACTATTCGAGCTATTCGAAGTCGGTCGAACTGGGCTTTACCGAGCCTTATTTGTTCGATCAGAATGTCGCGTTGGGCGGGACGATTTTCCGCCGCGACTATAATTCGTTCAACTATCTCGGCACCGATCGGCGGACGACCTATGAACAGGTGTCCACCGGCGGGCAGATCGTCCTGGGCGTGCCGCTCACCGAATATTGGACGCTGTCGGGCCGCTATTCGCTGACGCATGACTCGGTGTCGCTCGACGAAAGCACCTTCTTCACCAACGGCGCCTGCGATCCGCTCAAGGCCGGACGCTATCTGTGCGAGGCGATCGGCAAGCGTTGGACATCGGCGGTGGGCCTGTCGCTGATCTACGACAGTCTCAACAGCCGCCTGCGCCCGACCGCGGGTCAGCGATTGGTGGTCGGCACCGACTTCGCCGGGCTGGGTGGCGACGTCAAGTATATCCGCGGTCGGTTCGACGGCGACAAATACTGGAATGTCGGCGGCGGGTTCATCCTGTCCGCAGGGGTTGAGGGTGGATATATCCACAGCCTTGAGGGCGATCTTGCGCCCGGTGTCGATCCGGTGCGCATCACCGACCGTTTCTTCCTGGGCGAGCCGCAGTTCCGCGGCTTCGACATTCGCGGTGTCGGTCCGCGCATCCAGCGTATCGGCTATACCGGTACGGTCGCGGCCGGCAATCAGACGCTGATCACCGACGAGGATCAGATCTTCGACGACGCGATCGGCGGCCGCGCCTATTATCTCGGCAAGCTGGAACTTGAGATTCCGCTGGGCGCCGGCGCGCGCGAGATGGGCATCCGTCCGTCGATCTTCCTGATGGCGGGCGCGAACTGGGGCGTGAAGGAACCGAACAAGACGGCCACCTTCACTCAGGCCACCGACGGATCGGGCAATTTGCTGTTCAACGCCGATGGGTCGCCCTCACTTCTGCCGATCCAGACCCCGCAGTTCGATTCGGAGGGTCGTGCGCTTTACGCCGTGCCGCTCACCGACTCGGTCGCGCCGGGGCAGTTGACGACCTGTACGATCGGCTATTCCTCGACGCTGGGCGGCGCGTGCTCGGGAACGTCGATCAACAGCCGCTACAACATCGAAACCTCGCCGTTCCTGGAAAACTTCCTGGGCAACTCGCCCAAGCCGCGCCTTTCGGTCGGTATCGGCGTCAACTGGAACTCGCCATTTGGCCCGCTTCGGCTCGATCTCGCGCACGCCTTCCTGACCCAGAAGGGCGACGACACGAAACTCTTCACCTTTAACGTAGGGACTGCCTTCTGATGCGTAACACCAAGACCCTCCTCGCCGCGATCGCGGTCGCGGGCGTGACGTTTGGCGCTGGCGCTGCCACCGCGCAGGCGCTCGCCGACGCCAAGGTCGCAACCGTCGATACCGAGCGCGTGATGCGCGAATGCGCGGCGTGCGTCGTCGCCAACCAGCAGCTTCAGACCCAGCTGACCCAGCTGCAGCAGTTCGCGCAGCAGCAGGGCGCCCCGCTCCAGACCGAAGAGCAGACGTTGCAGGCCGCACTCAAGGCCGCCAACGGCAAGCCCGATGCCGCCCTGACCCAGCGCATCCAGGCATTCCAGACCCGTCAGGATGCCGCGCAGCGCCAAGTGAACGAACGACAGTCGGTCTTCCAGCGCAACGTTCAATATGTGCGCCAGCAGATCGCCGAAAAGATGGTTCCGGCGGTTGAGCAGGTTTCCAAGCAGCGCGGCGCGACCGTCGCGCTCGATCGCGGCAACGTGCTGTTCGCTGCGCCGACGGTCGATATAACCGCGCAAGTGCTTAGCACGCTCAACCAGCAGCTGCCGAGCGTCAATACCGTCGCGCCGCCGCCGCAACAGCCAGCGCAGCAACCGGCCCAGCAGCCGACGCAGCCCGCCCCCACCGGCCGGTGAGCGAGGCCGCCGAAGGAAAGGCCGCGATCGGCCCGCTCGATGTGACGCGGGTGATGGCGGCGCTTCCGCACCGTTATCCCATGCTGCTCGTCGATCGGGTCGAGCAGCTCATCCCCGACGAGAAGATCGTCGCGATCAAGGCGGTGTCGATCAACGAGGAATTCTTCCAGGGGCATTTCCCCGGAAGGCCGATCATGCCCGGCGTGCTGCAGGTCGAGGCGCTGGCTCAGGCGGCGGGCGTGCTCGCGGTCGAAAGCCTCGGCCTCGCGGGCACGGGCAAGCTCGTCTATTTCATGTCGATCGACGGGGTGAAGTTCCGCAAGCCGGTCGAGCCCGGCGTGCTGCTGCGGCTCGAGGTTGAATTCGTTCAGAAGCGCGCGCGCATCTGCAAGTTCGCGGGCAAGGCCTATCTCGGCGACGATCTGGCGACCGAATGCGAATTTACCGCGATGATCGCGGACCCGCCTGCGGCGTGAGATGACCTAGCCGCACCGGCGCCGAAGTCCATTGCAAGATCGGCGCGGCTCTGTTAGGGGCCGCGCCTTCTTGTTGCCGGTCGGAAACCGGCGCTCAAACTCAAGGAAATATCCGTGAAGGCCGATACGCACCCCGATTATCACATGATCAAGGTCCAGATGACCGACGGCACCGTCTATGAGACGCGTTCGACGTGGGGCAAGGAAGGCGATCTGATGCAGCTGGAAATCGATCCGCTGGCGCACCCGGCCTGGACCGGCGGTCGCGGGCAGATGCTCGATTCGGGTGGTCAGGTTGCGCGCTTCAACAAGCGTTTCGGTGGGCTTTCGCTCTCGAAGAAGTAAGGCGCGGGCGACACGCCCGGCCCGTTCATCCGCAACGGCTCGCTCCGGAACCCGGTGCGGGCCGTTTGCTTTTGGCGGTCAGACAAAGGCGTTAACGCCCGATTAGGCATCTCGGCCTAGGTTCAGCGCATGGCTCTTACCGGCAAGCGCAGCTTCGCAGCAGAATTCGAACCCGCCGTGCTTGGGCGGCGGCGCAGTCCACGCGCTCCGGTATCGCTGGACGCCAAGGTCGGTCGCGGCGGGCTCGATCGCGCGCTATGCAAGGTCGTCGACCTGTCGATGCACGGCGCCAAGATCGAGACCTATTCGGCGTTGCGCCGCGATTCGGTGATCTGGCTGACATTGCCCGTGATCGGTCACTGGGCCGCACGGGTCGCCTGGGCCAGCGACTTCGAGGCCGGGCTGGAGTTCCAGATCCCGCTGACCGAAGACGAGTTCGATCGGCTGACCGCAGCGGGGTAAGCCGCCGGGATCTCGAAGGCTTGGACAGACGCGTGCTTCTCGCTTAAGGGCGTCAAAACGCCGTGATCCATGCACTCGCCAACCCCACGCGCTTCCTTCGACTGGCGCGCCCGTTGACGCCCATCCTCTATTGGAGCGGGTTGTTGCTGGTGCTTGTCGGGGCCTGGGGGGGGCTGACGCAGACCCCGCCCGACTATCTGCAGAAGGAAAGCGTCCGCATCCTTTATATTCATGTCCCCGCCGCCTGGCTGGGGATGGGAGGATGGAGCGCACTGGCGATTGCCTGTTTCACTTATCTCGTCTGGCGGCATCCGCTGGCGGCGTTGGCCGCGCGGGCGATCGCGCCGGTCGGGGCCGTATTCGCCGCCTTATGCCTCACCACCGGATCGATCTGGGGCCGACCGACCTGGGGGACGTGGTGGCAATGGGACGGGCGGCTGACGTCGATGCTGCTGCTGTTCTTCGTTTATATCGCCTGGATCGCGCTGGAGCGCGCCGATCGCGAGCGGGGCGGGGACGGGCGGATTCCCGCGTTGTTCGGCATGGCGGGAACGGTGCTGCTGCCGGTGATCCGCTATTCGGTGGTGTGGTGGAACACGCTTCATCAGGGGCAGAGCCTGACGCTGACCACATCGACCATTCATGATTCGATGCTTTGGCCGCTGCTGATGACGCTGACCGGATTTTCGCTGTTGTTCGGCGGGATCGTGCTGATGCGGATGCGCGCGATTCTGGCCCAGCAGCGGGTCGAAGCGCGGATGCGACGGATGGCAGCATGAACCACTGGCCGTTCATCCTTGCCGCCTATGCGGTCGTCATCGTCGGGGTCGGCGGGCTGTCGCTGGCGAGCTGGCGCTCGATGCTTA
Organism: Sphingomonas suaedae; assembly: GCF_007833215.1. Lineage (NCBI taxonomy): Bacteria > Pseudomonadati > Pseudomonadota > Alphaproteobacteria > Sphingomonadales > Sphingomonadaceae > Sphingomonas > Sphingomonas suaedae. Next base: position 1,013,880 of record NZ_CP042239.1, on the reverse strand, counting down.
AGGCGGAACGCGCCGCCGATGCTCTGAAGGATCGGCGATGAAGCCAAAGCATCAACGGCTGATGCTGGGCCTGGCCGCGCTGGTCGCGGTGGGCGGGGCGAGCGGCCTCGCGCTGTCGGCGCTGCGTGATCAGGCGGCATTCTTCTACACCCCCAGCGATCTCACGACCAAGGCGCCGCCGGTGGGCAAGGCAGTACGGCTGGGCGGGATGGTCGAGACCGGGTCGATCAAGCGCCTGCCCGACGGGGTCAGCATCACCTTTGTCGTGACCGACAAGGACGGCAAGGTTCCGGTGCGCTTTACCGGGGTAGCCCCCGATCTGTTCAAGGAAGCGTCGGGCGTGGTCGCCGAGGGGCGGTTCGAGGCCGATGGCAGCTTCACCGCCGACAATCTCCTCGCCAAGCATGACGAGCGCTACATGCCGCCCGAAATCGCCGACAAGATGCCCGCGCCCGAGACCAGGCCGCAATGATCGCCGAGGCTGGGCTCGCGGCCTTGTGGTTCGCGGCGGCGCTAGCGCTGCTCCAGCTGGTCGCGGCTGGGCTGGCGCTTCGGGTGGGCGACGCGGCGGTGCGCGAGCAATTGTTCGCGACCGTCAGGCCGGTGGCGATCGTTCAGGGAATTCTCGCGGCGCTGTCCTTCGCGCTCCTGATCGCGCTGTTTGTCAGGTCCGACATGTCGGTGCTGCTGGTCGCGCAGAACAGCCATTCGGCCAAGCCGCTGCTCTACAAGATCGCGGGTGCATGGGGGAATCATGAAGGGTCGATGCTGTTGTGGGTCACCGTGCTGGCGCTGTCAGGCGGGGCGATTGGGTGGCTGGAGCGGCAGCTGGAGCGGCGCACGCTGATCGCGACGCTGGGCGCGCAGGCCGCGATCGCGCTCGGTTTCTATGCGTTCCTGCTGATCGCCTCCAATCCCTTCACCCGGCTCGATCCGGCGGCGGTCGATGGGCTGGGGCTCAACCCGCTGTTGCAGGACCCCGGCCTCGCCTTCCACCCCCCGACGCTCTATTTCGGCTATGTCGGCCTTTCGGTCGCCTTTTCCTTTGCAGTCGGCGCGATGGTGACGCGCGACGTCGGCCCCGCCTTTGCCCGCGCGATGCGGCCCTGGGTCCTCGCGGCCTGGATATTCCTGACGATCGGCATCACGGCGGGAAGCTATTGGGCCTATTACGAGCTGGGCTGGGGCGGCTGGTGGTTCTGGGACCCGGTCGAGAACGCCTCGCTGATGCCGTGGCTCGCGGCGACTGCGCTGCTCCATTCGGTCAATGTCCTAGCGGCGCGCGACGGGTTGCGCGCCTGGACACTGATGCTGGCGGTCGTCGCCTTCTCGATGTCGATGCTGGGGACGTTCCTCGTCCGCTCGGGCATTTTGACCAGCGTCCACGCCTTCGCAGTCGATCCGCAGCGCGGCACCTTCATCCTCGTCCTGCTCGCGGTCTACATCGGCGGCGCGCTGGCGCTGTTCGGGGCGCGGGTCGGGACGGTGAAGGCGGGGCAGGGGTTCGATCCGCTGAGCCGCGAGGGCGGGCTGGTGCTCAACAATCTGCTGCTGACCGTCATTCTCGGCATTGTCCTGATCGGGACGCTCTACCCGATCGTGGCTCAGGCGATGGGCGAGCAATTGTCGGTCGGGCCGCCCTTTTTCAACAAGACTGCGGGGCCGGTCGCGCTGACTTTGGTCGCGGCGATGCTGGTCGGGCCGCTGCTGCGCTGGCGGCGCGACGATGCGAATGCGGTGCTGGGCAAGTTGACCGCGCCGATCGCCGCGACGATGCTGGTCATGGCCGCCGTGTTCGTCTTCGCGCCCGGCACCGGCTGGATGGAGATCGCTGGCCTCGGCCTCGCCGCCGGGCTCGCCATCGCCAGCGTCGCGCCGTTGTGGCGGCGCAATCTGCTCCGCACGCCGCTGTTCACCTGGGGCATGGTCGTTGCCCATTTCGGCGTCGCGGTGAGCCTTGCGGGCATGGCGGCCGACAGCGCCTTTACCGAGGAGCGGTTGGTCGCGGCCGAATATGGTCAGCCCTATTATGTTGGCCCGTGGCGCGTGGTGCTGAACGGTATTTCCCCGGCGATCGGCGACAATTGGTCGGCGGTCGAGGGGAAGGTGACCGCGAGCCGGGGGCCAGTCGACGGGCCGATGGTGCTGCTGCGCCCGCAACGGCGATACTATGCGTCGCCCCCCACCGACACCGCAGAGGCGGCGATCTCGACCCGGCTCGACGGACAGCTCTATGCCGTGCTGGGGCACCAGGACGCACAGGGGCGCTGGCAATTGCGGCTGTGGTGGAAACCATGGGTGACGTTGATCTGGTTCGGCGGCGGGCTAATCGCGCTGGGCGGGGCGATCTCGCTGGTCGGGCGCCTGTTGCGCGGACGACGCAACGCGCGGCGCAAGGAGGAGGCGGAATGAGGCGCTGGCTTCCGCTTCTTGCCTTCGTCGCGCTGGTGGTGCTGGTCGCCTATGGGCTGACGCGGCCGTCCGATACGCCGGTCCGCTCGGCGCTTGTCGGCAAACCGCTGCCTGACTTCACGCTTCCTGCGATGGTTGAGGGCAAACCCGGCCTGACCCGGGCCGACCTCGCCAGCGGCCAGCCGCGCCTGCTCAACGTCTTTGCCAGCTGGTGTGTACCCTGCATCGCCGAGGCCCCGCAGCTGATGAAGCTCAAGGCCGCCGGGGTGCAGATTGACGCGGTCGCGATCCGCGATACGCCGGAGGCGGTCGCCGCTTTCCTCGCGCGGCATGGCGATCCCTATGCCCGGATCGGCGACGACGGGCAGCGGGTGGTGCAGATCGGCATCGGTTCGTCAGGGGTTCCCGAGACGTTCGTGATCGACGGGCAGGGGCGGATCGCGATGCAGCATATCGGCGATATCCGCGAGGACGACGTTCCCAAGCTGCTCAAGGCGCTGGAGGATGCGCGATGAGTCTGTTGCTTGCAGTGGCGTTGGCCGCGAGCGCTCCCGCCGATCTGGCATATGCCCAACTTCCCGACGCGAGGCGCGAGGCGCAGGCCGCCGAACTGATGGGCGAATTGCGTTGTCTGGTGTGTCAGGGCCAGTCGATTGCCGACAGCGACGTCGATATGGCCGCGGACATGCGCCGCATCGTACGCCAGAAGATCGCGGCGGGGGAGGACCCCGACGCCGTGCGGCAATGGCTGATCGACCGCTATGGCAGTTATGTGACCTATGACCCGCCATTGAGCTGGGCAACCGCGCCCTTATGGCTTGCCCCGCTGCTGCTGCTGGCGATCGGCGCATGGCTGGTGCGGGGGACGCTGCGGCGGAGGCGGCGATGATGGGATGGATCATTCTCGCCGGGCTGGGGGCAGCAACGCTCGCGCTGCTCTGGCTACTCGGCGCACCGCGTGCGCTGTGGACCTTCGGCGCGGCTGCGCTGATGCTGGGAGCGGCGGGCTATACGCTTCAGGGGCGTCCGGACGTGCCCGGGGCGCCGGTCTCCGCTGCAAAGCAGACGCGCCCCGACGATGCCGCGCTGCGCGATCTGCGCGGGGCGATGTTCGGGCGATTCTCGTCGATCGACGCGTCCTTCTTTGCCGCCGATTCGCTCGTGCGCGGGGGCAATCCTGATATTGCGGCGCGCCTCATGCTGGGCAGCGTTCGGGCTTCCCCCAATGACGCGGCGCTATGGACCTGGCTCGGCATGACATTGGTCGAGGCGGACGACCAGACCGTGTCGCCCGCCGCGGAGGTGGCGTTCCGCCGCGCGATGACGCTGGCGCCCGCGCATCCGGGGCCGCCCTTCTTCTATGGCCTGGCGCAGGTCCGCGCGGGGAATTTCGCCGCAGCCCGGCCATTGTGGCGCAAGGCGCTGGCATTGTCGCCCGAAGGAGCGGGCTATCGTCGCGATATCGCGGTTCGGCTGGCTCTGCTCGACCAGCTGCTTGCGATGCAACAGCGCGAAGGCGCTCCAACCCGGCCGGTCAGGTAGTCGTCCGCTTCCTGGCAAGTTGCGCTTCGACCAGCGCGATCGCCTTCTGGATTGCGGACTCCACCGAGAGGAAGCTGGTGTCCAGCACCGCCGCGTCGGGCGCGGCCACCAGCGGTGCCTGTTCGCGCGTGCTGTCGCGATCGTCACGCGCGCGGATATCCGACAACACTCGGTCGAGGCTGACGGTGGACCCGCACTTTTGAAGCTCGGCGTGGCGCCGTCGGGCGCGGATCATCGGCGTGGCCTTTACGAACAGCTTGGCGTCGGCGTCGGGGGCAATCACCGTGCCGATGTCGCGCCCGTCGAGAATCGCGCCATTGGGCTGCATCGCGAAGCGCTTCTGCCGCTGGAGCAGCGCCGACCGGACGAGCGGATGCGCGGAGACGGAGGCGGCCTTGCCGACCTCATCGGTACGCAGCCATTCGTCGGCGAGCAGCAGATCGTCGAAACTGGTGGCGGCCACGGCGTCCGCCTCCTGCGCCGGGTCGAGTTCGTCGCGCAACACCGTCGCCGCGACGGCGCGATAGAGCAGCCCGGTATCGAGATGCGGCAGCCCATAATGGCGGGCGAGGGCGCGGGCGATGGTGCCTTTGCCGGAAGCTGCGGGTCCGTCGACGGCAATGATCATGGCTGGCGGTCGGTCAGTCGGTCGAGAGTGGGAAAAAAGCCCGGATAGCTGGTCGCGACCGGGCTGACATCGTCGATCGTCACTGCATCGCGCGCGCCAAGTCCAGCCACCGCCATGCTCATCGCGATACGGTGATCGAGATTCGAGACGATTGGTGCGCCGCCGGGCATCGGATCCCCGCCGCTGCCGGTGATCGCCAGCCCATCCTCAAATTCCTCAAGGCGGACGCCGTTGGGAGCAAGCGCCGCGACCATCGCGGCGATCCGATCCGATTCCTTGACGCGCAATTCCTCCGCGCCCCGCGCGACGCTACGCCCTTGAGCAAAGGCTGCCGCAACGAACAATACAGGATACTCGTCGATCATCGTCGGTGCGAGATGCGGCGGCACCTCGATCGCGGAGAGGGGCGCATGGCGGACGCGCAGATCGGCGACCGGTTCGCCGCCGACCGTGCGCGCATCCTGTTCGACGATATCGGCGCCCATCATCTTGAGCGCGGTGATGAGGCCGGTGCGGGTCGGGTTCATGCCCACATTGGCGATGACAATGTCCGAGCCCGGCACGATCGACGCGGCAACCATCCAGAAGGCCGCTGAGGACGGGTCGCCCGGGACGGCGATCTGCTGAGGACTAAGCTCGGCTTCGCCGCGAATCGCGATGATCCGGCCTTGCGCGCTTTCCTCGACGGTCAGGTCGGCGCCGAACCCGCGCAGCATCCGCTCGCTATGGTCGCGTGTCGGAACCGGCTCGATCACGCGGGTGATGCCGGGCGTGTTGAGACCGGCGAGCAGCACCGCCGATTTGACCTGCGCCGAAGCGACCGGGAGCGTATAATCGATCGGCACCGCGGGGCAGAGCCCGCGCATCGTCAAGGGCAGACGACCGCCCGGGCTCGACGTGAACTCCGCGCCCATCGCCGAAAGCGGATCTATCACCCGCCCCATCGGTCGCTTCGAAAGCGATGCGTCGCCGGTGAACGTTGCCGTAATGGGGTGACTGGCGATCAGTCCCATCAGAAGTCGGGTGGAAGTGCCCGAATTACCCATCTCCAACGCAGTCTGGGGCTGGAGGAGAGCTCCGACTCCGACTCCGGCGACGGTCCAGATGCCATCGGTTCCGCGTTCGATCTGCGCCCCCATCGCGCGCATCGCGGCGGCGGTGGCGAGCACATCCTCGCCCTCCAGCAGCCCTTCGATCCGGCTTTCGCCCACTGCCAGCCCCGCGAACATAAGCGACCGGTGGCTGATCGACTTGTCACCCGGAACGGTGACGGTGCCGCGCAGCGGGCCGCGGGCGGAAATTGCGAAGGGATCGGGAGAATGTGCGCTCATCGGCCGCGGCTTTGACAGGGGGCTTGCGCTATGGCAAGGCGCCCGCCACTTCAGCGGGGACAAGTTTCCCGTCATCCCTGTAATTACGAACAAAAGGCATAGAGCGGCACATGGTGAAGCCGGAATGGGGCACGAAGCGGAGCTGCCCGAAATGCGCAACGCGCTTTTATGATCTGACCAAGGACGACCCGGTCACCTGCATCAGCTGCGGCTATGCCTGGGAACCCGAGCCGATCCTGAAGTCCAAGCAGCCGCTTCCGTTCGAGGCGGTCAAGGACGTGGCCGAGAAGCCCAAGAAGGACGATAGCGACTTGGGGGATGACGATCTGGACATCGACGAGGATGCGGAGGGTTCGCCCGACGATGACGTCGATCTGGGCGGCGACGACGACCTGGGTGTCGATACCGGCGACGACGACGAAGAAACCTGAGAAAAACCGGTTGCACACCGCGCGATGGCTGCTAAAGGCCATCGCCTTCCCGGAACGGATGGGGCCGTAGCTCAGCTGGGAGAGCGTCGCAATGGCATTGCGAAGGTCAGGGGTTCGATCCCCCTCGGCTCCACCAACTCCTTGAAGAACAGGCCGGGCGCGTTTCGCGATCCGGCCTTTTCTTTGCGCGACGCACGGAGCAGCCGTGTCCCGGTTCGAGACAGGCGTTAACGATCCTTAAGGGGTGGCCGAAATCGTTACCGGCGCGTTAACTTCTGGCCATGCGACGCGAACTCATCCTCTCCGGCGCCAGCCGCAGCCACCCGTTCCGTGCCAGCCTGCCAAAGGTCCGCGCCGAGGTCCGCAGGCGTGAGGACGATAGCGATCTCAAACTGTTTGCGCTCAGCTTCACCGCTTTTTTCATCTGCATCTACACCTTCATTTTCTGAAGGTCGCAGCGGTCAGTCGCAGATGCGGTGCAGCTTCTGGGCGATCCAGGCCGAGATGATGGCCATTCCCGCGACGAACAGCAGCTGATTCGCGGGCGCAACCTTCAGCCAGGTAATTGCCATCACCATCAATGCGCCCAGCACCATGCCGAATGCGTTGACGATGTTGTTCGCGGCGACCGTCCGCGCGGTCTGATCCTTTGTCACCGTCGTGGTGAGGAAGGCATAGAGCGGCACCACGAACATGCCGCCGGCGATCGCGATCGCCATCAATGTCGCGAGCACCAGCCACGCCTGCGGCATCAGGATAAAGCTGACCATATCGTAGAGTTCGCCCGCTGGCGCAGGGACCCAGAAGCGCGATTCGAACGAGAAGGCGACGATGAAGGCCGCCATCGCGATCACCGAGACGGGCGAGTATTTCGCCGAAATCTCGCCCTTCAGCATCGCATTGATGATGACCGATCCGATCGCCACACCGACCGAGAAGGTGGCGATCATCAGGCTGGCGACTTCCTTGGTGGAGGTCAGCACATTCTTGGCAAGCGGGGTGAAGATGACGATCAGCACCGCCCCCATCGTCCAGAAGAAGCTGATCGCGCAGATCGCCCAGAACAGCCGGGGGATGTGCATCGTGTTGCCGATCAGCCGCCACGATGCGGTGAAGGGATTGAAATTGAGCTTCAACTTCGCGCCCTGACGCGGTGCGGCGGGCACCATGCGGCCGGTGAACCAGCCGATTACGGCGACGATCAACGTCAGCCAGCCTGCGGTCTCGATCGAAACCCATCCGGCAACCACGGTGCCGAGCAGGATCGAAAGATAGGTCGCAGCCTCGACCATCCCGGTGCCGCCGAGAACTTCGTCTTCCTTGAGATGCTGGGGCAAGATCGCATATTTGATCGGACCAAAGAAGGTTGAGTGGGTGCCGAGCATCAGCACCGCGCCGAGCATCATGCCGACCCCGACCATCGGATATCCGAAATGCGCGACGATGATGCCGCAGCCGCCAAAGATCATGATTCCGATCTCTGCGGTCTTCACAATCCGGATGATCTGCGCCTTGTCATAGGTGTCGGCGAGCTGACCCGAGAGTGCCGAGAGGATGACGAACGGTAACAATGCTGCGCCCGTGGCGAGCGCGTTGAAGATGAATTCGGTCTCCGGGTTGTTCAGCACCTGATAGGTGGCGAACAGCACCATCGCGGTCTTGAACAGATTATCGTTGAACGCCCCCAGGAACTGCGTGACGAAGAGGGGGAGAAACCGGCGCTCCTTGAGCAGTCCGAGCGCGTTGTTCATATGCGTGGCGGGCCTTCGTCCGTCAAAACCGGCACCCGCATAGCCGGGGGGTAGAGGGCGCGGCAACCGGTATCGCGCGCAATCGCGCCGCGGGGGATGTTCGCGGCGCCGCGCGGTGCTAGAGCAGGATCATGCTGACGCTTCCTAACGTCCTGACGCTGTCGCGAATCGTCACCGTTCCGCTGCTGGTCTTCTTCCTGTGGTGGCCACAGTGGCAGGCGGGCTATGCGCTCGGTTTCGCGACCTACTGCATGATGGGGGTTACCGATTATTTCGACGGCTATCTCGCCCGGTCGCGCGGGACGGTCTCGAAGCTCGGGGTGTTCCTCGATCCGATCGCTGACAAGATCATGGTCGCCGCGGTGATCCTGATCCTTTGCGCCAAGGGGGTGATTCCCGACATCCACATGATCGCGGCGCTGGTGATCCTGTTGCGGGAGATCGCGGTATCCGGGCTGCGCGAGTTTCTGGGCGGTATCCAGGTGTCGGTGCCGGTGTCGGCGCTGGCGAAGTGGAAGACGGCGCTTCAGCTCACCTCACTCGGCGGATTGATCCTCGCCGGGGCGCTGCCGGAATGGCCATGGGTGCATAACGCAAGCCTGGCGATGCTGTGGGCTGCCGCCGCGCTGACGCTGATTACCGGATGGGACTATCTGCGCGTCGGCCTCAAACATATGGACAGCTGATGCGGCTGCTCTATTTTTCCTGGGTCCGCGAAACGATCGGCGTTGCGGAGGAGGAGGTCCGACCGCCCGAGGCGGTACGCACCGTCGCCGACCTGATCGATTGGCTGCGGGGACGCAGCGACGCCCATGCCCGAGCCTTTGCAGATCCGGCACGGTTGCGGGCGGCGGTGGACCAGAAGTTCGTCGCGCTCGACGGCGAACTCGGCACCGCACAGGAGGTCGCGCTCTTTCCGCCGGTGACGGGCGGATGATCCGCGTTTCGGTGGATTCCGCGCCGATCGATGTTGGCATCGAGCTTGCCGGGATCGAGGAGACTGGCGCCGGCGCGGTGGCGAGCTTCATCGGCGTGGTGCGCAACGATGATGGCGTTACCTGCCTGGAACTGGAACATTATCCGGGCATGACCGAGGCGGTGCTGTGTGATCTCGCCGAACAGGCGATGCAACGCTGGGCGCTGACATCGGCGGTAGTCATTCATCGGGTCGGGCCGATGGAACCCGGCGAGCGGATCGTGCTCGTCGCGACCGCCGCTGCGCATCGCCGCGCGGCGCTGGAGGCGTGCGGGTTCCTGATCGACCGGCTGAAAACCGATGCGCCCTTCTGGAAGCGCGAGCATCGCGCCGGCTCGGCGCAATGGGTAGAGGCACGCAACAGTGACGTGGCGGCCGCGACCCGCTGGGATAGTCAAGCCGGCGCGGGCGCCGACTGAGCCAGCACCTCCGCCAGCAGCCGGAAATCGCGCTCGCGCGGACTCGCCTTGCGCCAGACCAGCGCGATGCGGCGCGAGGGGTTGTCGGCCTGAAGCGGGCGGGCGGTGATGTGCGTATGGTCGAGAATGCCCGCGTCGATCGCCATTTCGGGCAACATCGTCACGCCAAGCCCGTTATCGACCATCTGTACCATCGTATGCAGCGACGTGCCGAGCATGGTCGCCTCGGCGCGTAGTTCGGGCCGGTTGCACGCGGCCAGCGCGTGATCCTTGAGGCAATGCCCGTCTTCGAGCAGCAGCAGCCGGGTCTCGTCGATATCGCTTGCGGTCACCGATTTGTGATCGGGTTCGAACTCACCCTCCGGAAAGGCGACGAACAGGCGATCGTCGAACAGCGGGGCCGTTTCGACATCGCCACAGGCATAGGGGAGGGCGAGCAGCACGCAATCGGTCCGCCCGGTGTGCAGGCTTTCGCAAGCGGCACCGCTGGGCTCCTCGCGCAGGAACAATTTGAGATCGGGATAGCCGCGTCGCAGACGGGGCAGGATGCGGGGGAGCAGAAACGGAGCGATGGTGGGGATGACACTCATCCGCATCTCCCCCGACAGCGGACGCCCGGCGGCGCGCGCCAGATCGGCCAGTTCGTCCGCCTCGCGCAACACGCGGCGCGCCTTGTCGACGATCCGTTCGCCCAGCGGAGTGAAGCGGACGACGCGCCTGGTGCGCTCGACCAGCACGACCCCGATCAGCGTCTCGAGTTCGCGCAGTCCCGCCGACAATGTCGACTGGGTGACGAAACTCGCCTCGGCCGCGCGGCCGAAATGTCCATGATCCTTGAGCGCTACGAGATATTGGAGTTGCTTGAGCGTCGGAAGATAGGTTTGCGCCATTGATCGATCCAGCCGATTGGTGGACTGGATATAAGTGATCGACGCGATAACGCCACCCCCGCATTTTGCAGGGGCGGCGTCTCTTAGGTCAGGCTGCCGCAGCCTCGATCTCTTCGGCTGGGAGCCGGATGAGATAATCGAAAGCTGACAAGGCAGCGGTCGAGCCCGCACCCATTGCGATTACGATCTGTTTGTAGGGGACGGTGGTGGCGTCACCGGCGGCGAAGATGCCCGGCTGGCTGGTTTGCCCGCGCGCATCGATCTCGATCTCGCCGCGCGGGGTGAGCGCGATCGCATCCTGGAGCCACTCCGTGTTCGGCACCAGCCCGATCTGGACGAAAATGCCTTCCAGTTCGATGTCGTGCTCGTCTCCGGAATTGCGGTCCTTGTAGGTCAGGCCCGTCACCTTCTCGGCGCCATTCACGCGGGTGGTGAGCGCTGAGGTGATAACCTTGACGTTGGACAGGCTGCCCAGCTTGCGCTGAAGCACCGCGTCGGCGCGCAGCTGGCTGTCATATTCGATCAGCGTGACATGGCCGACGATGCCGGCCAGATCGATCGCCGCTTCGACGCCCGAATTGCCGCCGCCGATCACCGCGACGCGCTTGCCCTTGAACAGCGGGCCGTCGCAATGCGGGCAATAGGCCACGCCCTTGTTGCGATATTCCTCCTCGCCGGGGACTCCCATCTGGCGCCAGCGCGCGCCGGTAGAAAGGATCACGGTCTTCGCCTTCAGCGACGCCCCGTTCGCCAGTACCACCTCATGCAGCCCGCCCTCGCGCGTCGCCGGGATTAGCTTGTCCGCGCGCTGGAGGTTCATGATATCGACGTCATTCTCCTTGACGTGCGCTTCGAGCTGGGCGGCGAGCTTGGGACCTTCGGTGTAGGGGACCGAGATGAAATTCTCGATGCCCATCGTGTCGAGCACCTGCCCGCCGAACCGCTCGGCGGCGACGCCGACGCGCAGGCCCTTGCGGGCAGTGTAGATGGCCGACGCGGCACCAGCGGGGCCACCGCCGACGATCAGCACATCGAACGGCTCCTTGGCCGCCAGCTTCTCCGCCGCCTTGGCCTCGGCACCGCTATCGAGCCTGGCGACGATCTGTTCCAGCTCCATCCGGCCCGACCCGAACAGCTCGCCGTTGAGATAGACCGTGGGGACGGCAAGCACCTGGCGCGCGTCGACCTCTTCCTTGAACAGCGCGCCGTCGATCGCGACGTGGCTGATCTTCGGGTTCAGCACCGCCATCAGGTTGAGCGCCTGAACGACATCGGGGCAGTTCTGGCACGACAGCGAGAAATAGGTTTCGAAGTGGAGGTCGCCGTCGAGGCCCTTGACTGCCTCGATCACCTCCTGCGCCGCCTTGGACGGATGGCCGCCGACCTGGAGCAAAGCGAGGACGAGGCTGGTAAATTCATGCCCCATCGGGATGCCGGCGAAACGCACGCCGATATCGGTCCCGGCGCGGCGGATCATGAAGCTCGGCTTGCGCTTGTCATCATCCTGGCGGATCAGCGTGATCTTGCCGGACAGGGCGGCGATTTCGCCGAGCAGCGTTTCCAGTTCGCGGGACTTGGGATCGTCGCCCAGGCTGGCGACGAGCTCCACGGACTCGCGGATATGCACGAGATAGGCTTCAAGCTGTTGCGTCAGATGGGCGTCGAGCATGGGTATTTCCTAAAGTCTTGAGGCAAAACGGCCCGGGGCATCGGGAAGGACTGCCCCGGGCCGCATAAAGCACCCGCAGAGGGGGGCGGGTGCCCTAAATCGCGTCAGATCTTGCCGACGAGGTCGAGCGACGGGGCGAGCGTGGTTTCACCCTCTTCCCACTTTGCCGGGCAGACTTCGCCGGGGTGCGCCGCAATATATTGCGCAGCCTTGATCTTGCGGAGCAGTTCGGTCGCGTTGCGGCCCACGCCTTCGCTGGTGATTTCGACCAGCTGGATCACGCCTTCCGGATCGATCACGAAGGTACCACGATCCGCCAGGCCCTGACCTTCACGCAGCACGTCGAAATTCTTCGCCAGGACGTGGTTCTGGTCGCCGAGCATATAATAGTCGATCTTGCCGATCGCGGGCGAGGTGTCGTGCCATGCCTTGTGGCTGAAATGTGTGTCGGTCGAGACCGAGTACACCTCGACACCCATTTTCTGGAGCGTCGGGTAGATGTCCGCCAGGTCCTCAAGCTCGGTCGGGCAGACGAAGGTGAAATCGGCCGGGTAGAAGAAGAACACCGCCCACTTGCCGCGCACGTCGGCGTCGGTGACGTCGACGAACTTGCCTTGCTTGAACGCGGTCGCCGTGAACGGCTTCAGTTCGCTACCGATGAGCGCCATAACTTGTTCTCCTGTGAATGGTGCAGTGCAACTTGTGCAATGCGGCATATAGGGAGCGCGGCGAGTCTGGGAAATGGGAAGAGTCGCTCGATGTGATCGATACAATCACTCAAAGAGACGAAACTGATCGATATCAGGCGAAATTGCGATAGACGCTGTAAGCGCTCGTGACCGTCAGCACCGCGCCGACCATAATGAGCAGGGCCTTTGTCGGAACCCGTTTTGCCACCACCGCGCCGAACGGAGCGGCGATCAGTCCGCCGATCAACAGACCCACCACTGCTTCTGTAAAGGCGGCGAAGCCCAGGCCGAAAATGAAGGTGATCGAAACCGAGAGCGTCAGGAAGAATTCGACGCTGTTGACCGTTCCGATCGTGGTGCGCGGCTGAGTTCCCTGGATCAACAAATTGCTGGTCACCACAGGCCCCCAGCCGCCTCCGCCAGCGGCATCCAGAAACCCGCCGATCAGGCCGAGCGGCTCGACGATCCGGGCTTCCTTGTGCGCACGGGGCGGAAAACGAATGCCGCGCCAGAGGAGATAGACGCCGATCAGCGCCAAATAGCTCATGACGAAGGGGCGGGTGAGGGAAGCATCGAGCGTGGTGAGAAGATAGGCGCCCGCCACGCCCCCGATGACGCCGGGGATCAGCAGGCGAAAGAACAGCTTCCAGTTCACATTTCGATGCAGTGCATGGGATACGCCCGACACGCCAGTGGTGAAGCATTCGACCAGATGCACGCCGGCAGACGCGGTGGCGGGAGGTACGCCGAGCACGCTGACCAGCAAGGTGCTGGAGATCACCCCGAACGCCATGCCGAGCGCCCCATCGACGATCTGCGCGGCGAGACCGACGGCAATATAGGGCAGCAGACCCTGAAGATCGATCGCTTCGAACATAGTTCGACTTCACTCCGGAACAGGCATAGTCATCTGCCTCACCGGATTAATCCCCACAAGATAACTCGTGTTTAGCCAGGCCAAAGCAAAGATCGTGCGGCGCTGGAAATCCGTGCCGCGCGATCCTAGATTGCGGCGAAGACCAGAGGGGCCGTGCATGTTCGGACGTTTAGTCGCCTATCTCGATTCGATCCGCGCGCGCGATCCGGCGCCGCGCAGCAAGGCGGAAATCCTGCTTTATCCTGGCGTGTGGGCGCTGTTCTGGCATCGCATCGCGCACCGGCTGTTCCGCGCGCGGCTGTTCTTTCTGGCGCGTGCGGTGAACCATCTTTCGCGCTGGTTGACCGCGATCGACATCCATCCGGGCGCGAAGATCGGTCGCAATTTCTTCATCGACCACGGTTTTGTGGTGATCGGGGAGACGGCGGAGATCGGCGACAATGTCACCATCTACCAATGCGTCACGCTGGGCGGCACCAGCCCCGACAACGGCGTCGCTGGAAAGCGGCATCCTACCCTGTCGGATGGCGTCATCATCGGGTCGGGCGCTCAGGTTCTGGGGCCGATCACGGTGGGGCCGCGCGCTCGGGTCGGCGCCAATGCCGTGGTCACGCGCGATGTGCCCGAGGGGGCGGTGATGGTCGGCATTCCGGCCAAATCGACGCTGGTCGAGGCGGATGCCTGGAAAAAGGACTTCGTTCCCTATGGGACGCCGTGCAGCGAGTTATACGATCCGGCGACGCAGAAGCTGGAGATCATGCGCTGCGAGCTGGAGACGATGCGCAAACGGCTCGACGCGTTGCTAGCCGAGCGCGGCCCCCACTCCAGCACGGAGCGGCGTGACCGGGCGTGAGTGCGAGCATCACTCCGCTCCCGGTACGCGGCGCCACGCCACAGGTCGGGTTCGATCGCGCCGAACTGACCCGCATTCTCGATCTCTACGGTCGTATGGTCGCGGCCGGACACTGGAAGGATTACGCGATCGGCCTAGGCCGCGACGCCGCGGTTTTCGCTGCGTTTCGCCGCACAGCCGAGCGACCGGAGATTCGCGTCGAGAAACGCCCGGCGCTGCGCAATCGACAGGGGATGTGGGCCCTGGTCAACGAGGCGGGGACAGTACTGAAACGCGGCCATGAACTTGGCCCGGTGCTGGCGCCGGTTGAGCGACGGCTGATGAAGTTGGTCGAGGGTTAAAGCCATCTTGGGCTTTGCCGGGCCGCTGTCGCCTTGCTGACGCCGCCAGGACGCCCGTTCAGGCGGTGAAGCGCTTGGTAAAGCCCTTGACGTTTCCCAATTCGCTTGGATGGGCATCGATCCGTTCCACCGCCGCCATGTTCGGGCCTTCGCGGCAACGATCAATAAAGGTGTCGAGCGCGACATCCTCGCCATCTGCGAGAATTTCGACCCGGCCGTCCTGAAGATTACGGACCCACCCAATCACGCCAAGCTGGCGCGCGGTCCGCACTGCCCAGTCCCGATAGCCGACGCGCTGGACGCGTCCCTCGATCAGCAAACGCTGTGCCGTCATGTTGATAATCCCCGCAAACACATGCGCCTACGCTGCGCATGGGGATTTCATAGTCCGGCGAAGGGACGCTCGCCCAGTCCGCCCCGGCGCGGCAACGGGGCGGTTCGGCGCGGATCGGCGTCAACCGGCGTCGGGAGCGCGCGCCTTGCTCGTCGGAACGCGCTCACCATGTGCGATTTCATCCTCTTTGGTGACCCCCTCGCGCGCTTCAGGGTCATCCACCCGCTCTTCCTCGGCCTGGGTGGCAACGTCGCGCGCGAGATTACCTCCAGCCCGGCCTTGCTCGGCAGGCGCTTGCTCGACACGGTCGATCAGATCGCGATCGTCGTGCGCGCGGGCGGTATCGGTTCGGTTGTTGTCCATCTTCTCTCTCCTCGCGCTATCAATGGGCGAGGGCGGGTCGATGTTCCCGCATCAGGCCGGGCGGAAATCTCCGTCCTCATCCATCAGGTGCAATACGCCGTCGCTGATCGCGAAATAGGCACCGCGAATGGTGAGGCGGCCCGCGGTTTCACGCGCCGGGACGAACGGGAAAGTGCGCAGGTTACGGATCGACGTGCGGACCGTTTCCAGTTCCATCTCCCGCGTTGCGGCGGGGCCGGTGCCGTACTTCGCCTTCACCCGGTCCCGCGCTTCGTCGAGCAGGCTGACCCAAGCATGGACGAAGCCGCCGTCGCCGGGAGGGCTGTCCTGGAACATCTCGGTCAAGGCGGCATGGGCGCCGCCGCACATACCGTGGCCCAGCACTACCACTTCCTCGACCTCCAGCTTGGTCACGGCGAATTCCAGCGCCGCGGAAACGCCGTGGCGCCCGCCGTCACTCTCGAACGGAGGGACGAGATTGGCGACGTTCCGGACAACGAAGATTTCGCCGGGCAGGGTATCGAAAATCTGGGAAGGTTCGACGCGGCTGTCGGAACAGGCGATCACCATCACCTTGGGCGATTGTCCTTCGGCCAATTGTGCCCAGCGTTCGTGCTGACGCCGATAATCGGCGGTGCGGAAGCGGCGATAGCCGTCGATGAGATCGTTGAAGTGAGTCATGCGCGTTGCAATGCCGCGCCGTTACGGGACTGGCAAGCGGCAGCCATCATCGCTATCTGCGCCGCATGAACGATCCGACTCCCGTCGCGCGCCCGGCCGAGCCCGGTGCACGCCAGCGCAAGCCTGACTGGATCCGCGTCAAGGCGCCGACCTCCACCGGCTTTGCCGCAACCCGCGCGCTGATGCGCTCGAAGAGCCTGACCACGGTGTGCGAGGAAGCGGCCTGCCCGAATATCGGCGAGTGCTGGAGCAAGAAGCACGCCACGGTGATGATCCTGGGCGACACCTGCACCCGTGCCTGCGCCTTTTGCAACGTCAAGACGGGGATGCCGCGCGCGGTCGATCCGATGGAGCCGAACAACGTCGCCGACGCGGCGGTGCAGATGGGGCTGGAGCATATCGTCATCACCTCGGTCGATCGCGACGACCTGCCCGATGGCGGGGCGAAGCAGTTCGTCAAGGTGATCGAGGCGATCCGCAAGGCGTCTCCCACGACGACGATCGAGATCCTGACCCCGGACTTCCGCAACAAGCATGAAGCCGCCGTCGAGATGATCGTCGCGGCGCGGCCGGATGTCTATAACCACAATCTGGAGACGGTCCCGCGCCTCTATCCGACGATCCGCCCCGGCGCGCGCTATTATGCCTCGATCCGGTTGCTGGAGCAGGTCAAGAAGCTCGACCCGTCGATCTTCACCAAGTCGGGCATCATGCTGGGCTTGGGCGAGGAGCGGCTGGAGGTCCATCAGGTGATGGACGATATGCGTAGCGCCGACATCGATTTCCTGACGATGGGTCAGTATCTTCAGCCTACGCCGCGCCATGCCAAGGTGCAGGATTTCGTGACCCCGGCGGCGTTCGACGCCTATGCCGCGATTGCGCGGGCCAAGGGGTTCCTGCTGGTGGCGTCCTCGCCGCTGACGCGGTCGAGTTACCATGCCGGGGACGATTTCGCGAAGATGAAGGCGGCGCGGGATGCCAAGCTGGCGAAGGCGCCGGTCGGAGCCTGAATGCCGAAGCATGTCGAAACCCGTCGGCTACCCTATACGCCGGAACAGATGTTCGATCTGGTCGCCGATGTCGGCCGATATGCCGAGTTCCTGCCCTGGGTCAGCGCGGTGCGGGTCCGGTCGAACAGCGAGACCGAGATGGTCGCGGACCTGATGGTCGGGTTCAAGAGCCTGCGGGAAACCTTTACCAGTCGGGTCGAGAAGCAGCGGCCGGGGCATATCCGGGTCGACTATCTCGAAGGGCCTCTCAAGCACCTGCACAATGACTGGAAATTCCGGCCCGACGGCGAGGGTGGGGTGCTGGTCGATTTCGAGGTCGATTTCGCGTTCAAGAACCGGGTGTTCGAAATGCTGGCCGGGCAGGTGTTCGATCGCGCGTTGCGGATGATGATCGGTGCGTTCGAGCAGCGGGCCGCAGCGCTTTATGGCGATTCGACCTCCGGCACGACGGGATCGCCGGGCAGCAGCAGTTCGAGCGCGCACAACGCCGCCTGAAGCCGGACGCCGCCGCGGCCGATATCGCCGAAGTCGCGGGTGTCGGCGACCACTACATCCGGGTCCGCATCCTTCTCCGCCCGGGCGAACACCACATGGCCGACCGGCTTTTTTTCGCTGCCGCCACCGGGTCCGGCGATGCCGGTGATCGCGACCGCGACATCGGCGTCGCTTTCTTCCAGCGCACCCTGCGCCATGCTCCACGCGGTGGCGACGGAGACTGCGCCGAAGGTCTCGAGCACGTCGCCGCTGACCTTGAGTTCCTTGACCTTCGCTTCATTGGAATAGGTAACGAAACCGGCGATCAGCACATCCGACGATCCGGGAATCTCGGTAATCGCGGCGCTGACCAGGCCACCGGTGCAGCTTTCCGCCACAGCAACGGTGCGCCCGGCGGCGCGGTTGGCCTCGACCACGCGGCGCGCGGCGTCGACCAGCTCTTTGGGGAGAATCGTGTCCATCATTTGGGGCGGGGCATAGGGCATAGCGGCAGCCTTGGCCCGCTTTTTTGACGATCGGCGTTGAGTTGCGCCAGCCCGACGAACACCCCGGCAAGGTTACGCGGGGGAAGGGGCGCGAGATTGGCGACGATCTTGTCGAGCTTCGGGCAGTCGTTCGCCTCGATCTGTTGCGCCGCGACCGGGACGATCAGGACCTTGAGCGCCGGGATCACGAACTGCGATTCGGCGAGCCCTTGCATCTGCGGGCCGAGCAACTTCGCAATGCCGGAACGGGCGGCGGGGAGGGCCGGAGTGACGCCGGACTGGAGCCGAGCTGCGAATGCCGGATTGGGACGGCGGAGGAAGGCGGATGGCGGCAGGGTGGCGCAGACCCGGCCCATCTCCGACACCATATCGGGCAACAGCACCTGGAACAGCGCCTCGGCCTCGCCGTCGGTGAGGCAGGGGCGGGTTTGCGCCTGGGCGGTGGTGGAGGCAGCGACGCCCGCCCAAAGCAAGGCGGTGGCGGCAAGACGGCGGATAGGCATGGGCTACTCCGGTAAACGGACGGTGGCGACGGCCTGCGCAGCAATGCCTTCGCCGCGACCGGTGAAGCCCAGCCGCTCGGTCGTGGTGGCCTTGAGGCTAACCCGTGCGAGAGGCAGCTTCAATATCGCGGCAATACGGGTGCGGATCGCATCGCGGTGGGGGCCGATCTTGGGTGCTTCGCAGATCAGGGTGAGGTCGATGAAGTCGATGACTCCGCCCCGATCGCGAACGAGGCTGGCGGCGTGGTTGAGGAACCGGTCGGACGCGGCGCCGCGCCATTGCGGGTCGCTGGGGGGGAAGTGCATCCCGATATCCCCCGCGCCGATCGTGCCGAGCAGCGCGTCGGTGATGGCGTGGAGCGCGACATCGGCGTCGCTGTGCCCCGCCAGCCCCATGTCGTGCGGGATCAATACGCCGCCTAGCCACAGTTCCTCGCCCACCTGGAGGCGATGTACATCGTAACCCATGGCACTGCGGGAAATGAGGGTGGCGGCATGGCGCGCCTCGGCGGCTGCGAAATCGGCGGGGTGGGTGATCTTTTCGAGCATCGGGTCTCCGGGAACCAGCGCGACGTCATGGCCCGCGCGGCGCAGCATCTGGGCGTCGTCGGTGGCCTCTTCGGTATCCGGCCAGGCGCGGTGGGCGGCGAGGATGGCGTCGAAGTGAAACGCCTGCGGGGTCTGGATGCGGTTGAGTCCGGCGCGGGGGACGTTGTCGCCGAGAGTTTCGGCGCCCTTTGCCAGCGTATCGGCGACGGGGAGGGCGGGGACGGCGCCGGGAGCGTGGTCGAGCGCGGCGAGAAGCGCGTCGATCACTGCGGCGGGGATGAAGGGGCGGGCGGCGTCGTGGATCAGGACGCGGGTGACGCCCTTGCCCTCCAGCGCCTCCAGCCCGGCGCGGACCGAGTCGCGGCGCTCGGTTCCGCCCTGGACGAAGCTGACGTTTTCGAGGGGTATTGCGCGGAGGTGGTCCTGCTGCCCTTCGCCGATGACGATGATGGTTGGAGTTATCATCGGGTGGGAGGTTAGTGCGGTAACGCTATGAGAAAGCATGGGCTTTCTGCAGAGTGGGGCGAACTGCTTGGGGACGGTTCCGCCTGCGCGGATGCCTTTTCCGGCGGCTACGATGATGGCGGCGGTGGTCATGATGCGACACCTGGACGACTGCGAAGCGACAGCGGCGCGACACGCTTGAACGGGAAAGCGACGGTTGCGCGTCGATGGTGCGACGGCCGGGCGACGGGGCCGGGCAGCGAGGCGACAGTGTCGCGACTAGTCGGCGACGCGATTACAACCGGTTTGGACTGACGGAGAAAGGTCGACGGTGAAAGCATTTGATGTGCCTAGCGAGGCGATCGCGTGTAGGAAAGCGTTCCTCGTTGCGCGGCAAATGCTCGCTTGTTAGCCCGTCAGAGCAGCAACCCGATTGATGTCGCCATTATGGAATTCACGTTTGGGGGGATGTGGTGGGATTTCGAGTTCTGGCAGGTGCCCTGCTTTCCGCACTGCTTTGGATCAATGATGCGGCGGCCCAGGATTATGGCGCGGCTGTATATAACGCCGTGCAGGCGGCGGCCGATCAAGAATGTCTCGCCGGCAAACTGGGGGCTGCCGACTTTACCGCGGGCGACGCCGGTACTCCTGCGAAAACAGCGGTAATCAAATACTGGTCCGCAGCGCGCAGCGCCGACAATGTCAGGATCGCCGACCTGTTTCAGAGCAATGGGAAAGCGGTCTGGATCGGGAACGGTGTGGCTGTGCTTGCGCGATCGGGGACGGTCACCGATCCATTCGCACGGGCGGCTGGTGCCGCGTTGGTCGAGGATCCGGTTGCACTGATCCATGCTAAACGGGGGCAAACTGCACGCGGACTTTGGCAAGTCAGGGATCAGTCGGGCGCGAGCATTGGACATTATCTGGTCGACTTCCGCCGTGGTTCGGACTGGCGCCCTCAACGCATGGAGTTGTTACCGCCAGGCGCGCCGGTTCCAGACGTGAAGCCCTACTGTTACATGCCAGGCGACATCGAAGCGTCGAAAGACTTCATCACCGACGCTGAGATTTCAAAGATGAAGAAGCGGGCCACCCTGGTCGCGACTTGTATGTCGGGCTCCGACTGCGGCCGGAAATGGGCGCGCGCGCAGGCATGGGTCACTGAGAACAGCTTCTACCCACTTGTCCGCACGACTGACGACGTTCTTTTGACAACCAGTCCGGGTGATGGATCGCTCTGGGTCGCATATGTCGTTGCGCTCGATCCGCCCGCAACAGATGGCCGTCAGAATATCAGGCTACGCGCATGGTGCAGAAATTTCCTGTGCGTGCCGAGTATTGGAACTGTGCGCAGGAACTTCGCGAGTGCGTTGGAGGGCGCGGAGGAGCCGCAGACCGAGAACAGGCCATAGGTGCCACCTCTGACTTGCATCCCCGCCATTGCCCCTGTATCGGCCCGTGCCTAAATTTCAGGCACAATGACGATGTTGAAACCCATCCAGGTCGGGCCGGTGACGGTCGAGACGCCGGTGATCCTGGCGCCGATGACGGGCGTCACCGATCTGCCGTTCCGGCGGCTGGTGCGGCGCTATGGCTCCGGGCTCAACGTCACCGAGATGATCGCGAGCCAGGCGGCGATCCGCGAGACGCGGCAGTCGGTGCAGAAGGCGGCATGGGATCCGATCGAGGAGCCGGTGTCGATGCAGCTGGTCGGCTGTACCCCCTATGAAATGGGCGAGGCGGCGAAGCTGAACGCGGATCGCGGCGCGGCGATCATCGACATCAACATGGGCTGTCCCGTGCGCAAGGTGACTAACGGCGATGCCGGGTCGGCGCTGATGCGGGTGCCGGATCTGGCAGCGAGGCTTATTGAAGCCTGCGTCAAGGCCGTCAGCGTGCCGGTGACGGTGAAGATGCGGATGGGATGGTGCCATGACAGCCTCAACGCGCCCGAGCTGGCGCGCGTGGCCGAGGATCTGGGCGCGAAGATGGTGACGGTGCATGGCCGCACCCGCAATCAGATGTACAAGGGCAGCGCCGACTGGGCGTTCGTGCGCAAGGTCAAGGATGCGGTGTCGATCCCGGTGATCGTCAATGGCGATATCTGCACGGTCGAGGATGCGCGCACCGCGCTCGCGCAATCGGGCGCGGATGGGGTGATGATCGGGCGCGGTGCCTATGGGAAACCGTGGGTGCTGCGGCAGGTGATGGATGCGCTGTCCGGCAAGGGCGAGCGGCCCGACCCCGGAATCGACGAACAATATACCCTGATTGCGGAGCATTACGCGATGATGCTGGACCATTATGGTGAGATGACCGGCGTCAATCTGATGCGCAAGCATATCGGCTGGTACACCAAGGGGCTGCCCGGATCGGCGGAGTTCCGCAACAAGGTGAATCAGGAGCCGAAGGCCGCAACTGTGCTGGGAATGCTCGACGACTTCTACGCGCCATTCCGCGGTATGCCTGCTTTGGGATCATGGCCGTCGCGCGAAGCGGCCTGAGGCCGCCGCCGCAGCCGGGCGAGCCCGACCTGGCCGAGATATTCGGCGGGATGCCGGTTGCCGCCTTGGTGCTCGACCCGCAGGACCGGGTCGCGCGCGCCAATATGGCGTGCGAGCATCTGCTCAACCACAGCGAGAAGGCGATGCTGGGGCAGCGGATCGACCGCATCTTTGCGCCGCCCGAAGGCTATGCCGGACGCCGTGACGGGCATGGCTTCGCCGCGTTCGATGTCGAGATCGAGCCGACCCGCTCGCCGCGCACGCGCGTCGATTTCATCGAACAGCCGATCACCGAGCATCCCGGCTGGCGCATCGTCACGCTGCACCAGGCGCCGACCTCGCGCCGCCTGTCGGTGGGGGCGGACCGCAGCGCGGGCGCGCGCGCGGCGATCGGCGCGGCGGCGATGCTGGCGCACGAGATCAAGAACCCGCTGTCGGGCATTCGCGGCGCTGCCCAATTGCTGTCGGGCGATGACGGCACCGACGATGCCGAAGGACGGGCCGAGCTGACCCAGCTGATCACGACCGAGGTCGATCGCATCGCCGCGCTGATCGACCGGATGCAGGATTTCACCGACACGCGTCCGCCCAAGCTGGCGCCGCACAATATCTATCCGCTGCTCGACCATGCCCGGCGCGTGGCGCTGGCGGGATTTGCGCGCGGAATCGCGATCGAGGAGCGGTTCGACCCGTCGCTGCCGCCGGTGATGATGGACAAGGACGCGTTTCTGCAGGTGGCGATGAACCTGCTCAAGAACGCGGCCGAGGCGCTGCGCCATGTGCCCGAGCCCAAGATCATCCTGTCCACCCAGTACCGTCATGGCGTCGCGATGCGGCCCGCGCCGGATCAGCCGCGCCGGTGGCTGCCGATCGAATTCTCGGTGACCGACAACGGTCCGGGTGCGCCGGCAGACATCGCCAGCCATCTGTTCGAGCCGTTCGTGTCGGGCAAGCCCGAGGGCAAGGGGCTGGGGCTGCCGCTGGTCGAGAAGCTGGTGCGCGACATGGGCGGGGTGGTTGAATATGCGCGGGCAGGGGATCCTGAGATGACGGTGTTTCGCGTGAACTTGCCGAGGGCGGACGGGTGAGCGACGCATCGATCCTGATCTGCGACGACGATTCCGCGATCCGCACCGTGGTGACGCAGGCGCTGCGCCGGGCGGGGCATCGCGTGACGGCAGCGGCGACGCTGGCCGAGCTGCGGCGCGAGCTGGCGAGCGCGCGACCCGATGTGCTGGTCACCGATGTGGTGCTGCCCGACGGCAACGGTCTTGATTTCGTGGCGACCTTTACCGGGGAAAATCCGGACCTGCCGGTGATCGTGCTGTCGGCGCAGAACACGCTGTCGACCGCGGTGCGCGCGACCGAGGCGGGGGCGTTCGACTATCTGCCCAAGCCGTTCGACCTCGACGTGCTGACCGCGACGGTGGCGAGCGCGCTGGCGCGGGGGCGGCGGCTCGTCGACGATCTGCCCGCCGCCGAGGAACATGCGGTCGCGCTGATCGGCCGCTCGCCCGCGATGCAGGAAGTGTATCGCGTGATCGCGCGGGTGGTGTCGAACGAGCTGACCGTGTTGATCACCGGCGAAAGCGGGACCGGCAAGGAGCTGGTGGCGCAGGCGATCCACGATCTGGGGCCGCGGCGGCGCGCGCCGTTCGTCGCGATCAACATGGCCGCGATCCCGCGCGAGCTGATCGAGGCCGAGCTGTTCGGACATGAAAAGGGCGCCTTCACCGGGGCGGCGGCACGGGTTGCTGGCAAGTTCGAGCAGGCGAGCGGGGGGACGCTGTTCCTCGACGAAATCGGCGACATGCCGATGGAGGCGCAGACGCGGCTGCTGCGGGTGCTGCAATCGGGCGAGTTCACCACCGTGGGGGGCGCGCGCGTGATCCGGGCGGACGTGCGGATCGTTGCCGCGACCAACAAGGATCTGATGAGCCAGGTGGTGTCGGGGCAGTTCCGCGAGGACCTGTTCTACCGACTCAACGTCGTGCCGATCGCGTTGCCGTCCTTGCGCGAGCGGCGGCAGGATATCCGGCTGTTGGCGCGGCACTTCCTCGACCGGGCCGTCGAGGACGGGTTGCCGCGCAAGGCGGTGAGCGACGATGCGGTCGCGGTGTTGGAGGCGCATGACTGGCCGGGCAATGTGCGCGAGCTGGAGAATCTGATGCGGCGGATGGCCGCGCTGCACCGCGACGAGTGGATCGGGGCCGATGCGGTGCGCGCGATGCTAGGCGAGGGGAGTGGCCTTGCCGCACCCACGCGCGATGCGGGGATCGAGGCGGCGGTGCTGACGCGACTGAGCCGGCTGGCGGCGGAGGAGCCTGGCGTCATGGAGGACGGGACGCTGTACGACCGCATCATCGGCGAGGTCGAGCGGCCGCTGATCGAGGCGATGCTGGCGCGGCACGGGCATAACCAGCTGCGCGCGGCGCGGGCGCTGGGGATCAATCGGAACACGTTGCGCAAGCGACTGGATACGCTGGGGATCGATGTCGGCGGGCGGCAGGACGATCCCGCCTAGCGACAGTTCGTGCGACAAGTGTGTTTTCAAGGCAACGCTTCTGTTGTAGCCATGCAACGATGGATGCCGTTTCCGAGCCGCTGACGCATACCGGACTGCGCCGCTGGCGGCTGAGCATCACCCCCTTTGTCGAGTTGCTGGTGCTGGGGATCGCGGTCGCGATCGTCGTTGCGAGCTATTTCGTCATCAACGGCAATAGCGGCACGCAGCGGTTGCTGACGCCGCCGCTGGTCGCGCTGCTGCTGGTGGCGAACCTGATCCCGTTCGTCGCGCTGATCGTGCTCGCCGGGCGGCGGGTGGCGATGCGCCGCGCGGCGCGCTCGCCACTGGGCGGACGCGCGCGGCTGCATGTGCGGCTGGTGGCGATCTTTTCGATTCTGGCGAGCGTGCCGACGATCTTTGTGTCGATCGTTGCTTCGCTGTTGTTTCAATATGGGGTCGAGTTCTGGTTCTCCGACCGGGCACGGTCGATGCTTGAGAATGCGTCGGCGGTTGCCGCCGCCAGCTTTAACGATCTTCAGGAACGCGTTGGCGCGAATACCGAGACGATGGCGATGGATTTGGCTAGGGAACTAGCCGACGGAATGCCGATCGACAGCCAAGATTTTTTCAATACGCTTTTTGTCCAAACTACACAGCGCGAACTATCCGAAGCGGCGATTGTGCGACAGTCCGCCAACGGCGAAATCCTGACCCTCATCATCCTCAATCCGTACGAGGCCCTTATCGAGGAGCAGGTAAGCAAGACGGCGATCCAGCGACTAAAGACCGGGCGAACAAAGGTTGTGGTGGAATATGCAGGCGGACGGGTCCGCGCGCTGACTCCGTTCCCCGGCAACCCGGACACCTATCTATATGCGGCCCGAATCATCGATCCAGAGTTGCGGAGACGCGCGATTCGTGCGGATGCCGTGGTGCGCGACTATACATCGCTGACCCAGCGATCTCGTACGCTCCAGCTTCAGTTCAACGTGGCGTTGCTGTTGCTGTCACTGCTGATTGTCGGGCTGGCCGTGTGGGTCGCGTTGGCGATTGCTGACCGGCTCGTCCGTCCGGTGGGAGACTTGGTCAATGCGGCGCGTGATGTTGCCGCTGGCAACCTCGCGACGCGGGTGCCCACGCCGCGCGCCGATGACGAGATCGGCACGCTCGCGACCGCGTTCAACCGGATGACCGACCGGCTGCAGGAGCAGACCAACGCGCTGGTCGATGCCAATGCCGAGTCCGAGAGCCGTCGCGCGCTGATCGAGGCGGTGATGTCCGGGGTGACGGCCGGCGTACTCTCGATCGATGCCGAGCGGCGCATTCGCCTGATCAACAGTTCGGCGATGGCGTTGCTCCAGCCCGGCGAGGCACCGGTCGGGAAGCTGCTCGTCGAAGTCTCGCCCGAGCTGGACGCGGTGCTGGGCGGGGAGACGCGCGAGGATATCGTTCAGATTACCAGCGGCGGCGACGCGCGCACGCTGGCGGTCAAGATCACTCGCGACGAGGCGGGGCAGGTGCTGACGTTCGACGACATCACCCAGCAGCTGCTCGACCAGCGCCGCGCCGCCTGGTCGGACGTCGCGCGCCGCATCGCGCATGAGATCAAGAATCCGCTGACGCCGATCCAGCTTGCCGCCGAGCGGCTGCAGCGCCGCTATGGCAAGAAGATCGAGAGCGACGACGGCACCTTTGCCAAGCTGACCGACACGATCGTGCGGCAGGTCGGCGATCTGCGGCGGATGGTGGACGAATTCTCGTCCTTCGCGCGGATGCCCAAGCCGATCTTCCGCAAGGAATCGCTGATCGACATCACCCGCCAGACGATGTTCCTGCACGAGGTGGCGAAGCCCGATATTCGTTTTCGGTTCGACGCGCCCGACACTCTGCCGCCGATGGTATGTGACCGGCGCCAGCTGGGCCAGGCGCTGACCAATCTGGTCAAGAATGCGGTCGAAGCGGTTGAATCCCGGGTCGGTGGCGAGCCCGGTGCGATCGACATCGCGATCCGCGAGGAAGCCGATGCGCAACTGCTGGTCGAGATTTCCGACAATGGCATCGGCCTGCCCGCCGAGCGCGAGCGGATCGTCGAGCCCTATATGACGACGCGCAGCCGGGGCACCGGCCTGGGCCTCGCAATCGTCAAGAAGATCGTCGAGGAACATTTCGGCACCATGGCGTTCGCGGACCGCCCCGGGGGCGGGACGATCGTGACGCTGTGTTTCGACACCGCGACGCTGGAGCGGCTGGCGGGAACCGGGGGAACGGCGACGAGGAGCCGGGAAGCGCGCCGCCGGCGGCGCTGACCCGAGCCAAGAACGGACACACATCATGACACTCGATATTCTGGTCGTCGACGACGAAAGCGACATCCGCGAACTGGTCGCGGGCGTGCTGGAGGACGAGGGCTACGAAACCCGCAGCGCCGCCGATAGCGATGCGGCGCTGGAGGCGATCGCCGAGCGGCGGCCGAGCCTGGTGCTGCTCGACGTATGGCTGCAGGGGTCGCGGCTCGACGGGCTGGACCTGCTGGACGAGATCAAGCGGCGCGATCCGTCGATCCCGGTGCTCGTCATTTCGGGGCACGGCAATCTGGACACCGCCGTGGCGGCGATCCGGCGCGGCGCGTCCGACTTTATCGAAAAGCCGTTCGAGGCCGAGCGGCTGCTGCTGCTGGTCGCGCGCGCGACCGAGACCGAGCGGCTGAAACGCGAGGTCGCGTCATTGCGGGCGACAGTGGGGCGGGGAACCGACCTCAACGGCACGTCGGGATCGATCAATGCGGTGCGTGCGACGCTCAAGCGGGTGGCGGCGACGGGCAGCCGGGTAATGATTACCGGTGGGCCCGGCACGGGCAAGGAGGTGGCGGCGCGCCTGCTGCACGAATGGAGCCACCGCGCCGATGCGCCCTTCGTGATCGTCAGCGCCGCGCGGATGACACCGGAGCGGGTCGAGGAGGAATTGTTCGGGGTCGAGGATGGCGATCTGGTCCATCCCGGGCTGCTCGAACAGGCGCATGGCGGCACCTTGTTCCTCGACGAGATCGCCGACATGCCGATCGCGACCCAGGGGCGGATCCTGCGCGTGCTGACCGAACAGAAGTTCAACCGCGTCGGTGGACAGCGCCAGGTGAAGGTCGATGTCCGCGTGGTTTCCGCCACCGCGCGCGACCTGACGACCGAGATTGCAGAAGGGCGGTTTCGCGAGGATCTCTTCTATCGCCTCAACGTCGTTCCCGTCGCGATTCCGCCGCTGGCGGAGCGGCGTGAGGACATTCCCTCGCTGGTCGAGCATTTCGTCGCGCATTATGCGACCGAACGGCGCGTGCCCACGCCCGAGGTCGCGCCGGACGCCATGGTCGCACTGCAAAGCTATGAATGGCCGGGCAATGTCCGCCAGCTGCGCAACGTGGTCGAGGCGACGGTGATCCTGGCGCCGGGCGACCGGATCGGGCGGATCGACATCGATCTGTTGCCCACCGAAGTGCTGGGCCGCCGCGGCGACGAGGGCGGCATGGGCGCCGCGACGATCATGGGCGCCCCCCTGAAGGAAGCGCGCGAATCGTTCGAGCGCGAATATCTGCGCATCCAGATCAAGCGCTTTTCGGGCAATATCTCCCGCACCGCGCATTTCATCGGGATGGAGCGATCGGCGCTGCACCGCAAATTGAAGTTGCTCGGGATCAGCGAGGCGCGCGACGACTAGGTATTTGGCTCCAGCATGTGATGGAGTGCGAGCGCTGTCGCTCTTCTCACCCCATCATATGCCGGGACTACACAATTAGGCTCGTCGGGCCGCGATGTGCCGGTCGATCACGCTTTCGAGCACGGTCAGCGGCACGCTGCCGCCCATCACCACCGCATCGTTGAATGCGCGGAAGTCATAGGCGTTGCCCAGCGCACGCTGCGTCTTGGTGCGTAGGGTGTTGATCTCCGTATGCCCCAATTTGTAGCCGCACGCCTGGCCCGGCCAGCTGCAATAGCGGTCGACCTCACCCGCGACTTCCTCGACCGAGGATCCGTTTGCGGTGGCAAACCAGTCGATGGCTTGCGCGCGCGTCCAGCGCTTGGCGTGGAGGCCGGTATCCACGACAAGACGGCACGCGCGAAAGGCGAGGCTCTGGAGATAGCCCAGCCGCCCGACCGGATCGTCGTCATAGGCGCCCAGTTCGGCGCCCAATTGCTCGGCATAGAGCGCCCAGCCCTCGGTATAGGCGTTGAACGACAGCAGCGAGCGCACCAGCGGCAGCTTGAACGTATATTCGCCCTGCCACGCATGGCCGGGAATGCCTTCATGATAGGCCAGGGTGGCGAGACTGTATTTCGTGTGCAGATGCGTGGTGCGCAGATTGAGCCAGACGCGCCCCGGCACGGTGCCGTCGATCGATCCGGCGCCGCCATAGGCGCCCGGCGCGCCCGGCTCCTCGGCGAGCGGAAGCCGCTTCACCTCGACATTGCCCTTCACCAGCGTGTGAAACGCCTGCGGCATCTTGGCCCGCATGTCCTGGATGGTCCTGGTCATATAGGCGAGGATTTCCTGCCGCCCCTCGTCGGTATTCGGATAGAGATATTTCTCGTCCTTGCCGAGCGCGGTCATCCGGGCGCCGACCGTCCCCTGGCTGTAGCCGAGCTTGCGCAAAATGCCGTCCATTTCGGACTGGAGCGCCTTCAGCTCCTCCTGGCCGGTGCGGTGCACCTCGTCCGGGGTCATCGTCGTGGTGGTCCCGGCCCGCAGCGCCCAGGCATAATAAGCCTCGCCGTCGGGGAATTTCCACACGCCCGCGTCCGACGTCGCTTTGGCGCGATGGCGCTTCAGTTCGGCAATCTGGCGGTCGAGCGCAGGCGCGACCTTGCCCGCCGCGATCTTCGCCGCATCGGCCGCCTGGCTGCCGGTCACCGCCTTCTTGCCGGTGAAATTCTCGATCAACTCCCATTTTCCGGCATCGGTGCCGCGGGTGAGCGCGATCTGCTTCAAACATTTGTCGAGCAGGAAATCGGGCGCGATCACACCCCTGTCGAATGCGACCTTCAGCCGCTCGGTCTCGCCGTCGATCTGTCCCGCCCAGCCATCGAGCCGCGAGAGCCAGCTGGCCGCGTCCGCCGCGCTTTCGACCTTATGCTCATTGTCGAGGAAGCGCGGCATGTCGAGATACGCACCGACATTCTGGACCACGACATAGGGCGCGTTGCGCCAGCCGCCGACCGCGACATCGCCATAAGGAAAGGCCATGCCGTCGAGGCCGATCTCGAACGCAGTCCGCACCGCATCGACATTGGTCTGCATGACCGGCGACAGCGCGTCGCGATCCAGCGCGTTGAGTTGGGCGACGCGAGCGCGAAGGCCTGCAGCGACCTTTTGCCGACCGGCAATGCTGCGATCCTCGACCATCGAGCGCAGATGTGCCCGTTCGCCCTTGTCGATCCCGAGCGAGGTCGCACTCTCGGGGGAATTAGTCAGCAACTGCTCGGCGGTCGCATCGAGGAGCGTGCTCGCCGCAGAATCGGCGGAAGGTGCGCCCTGCCGCGCGAAGGCGGGGAAGACGCGCAATGACGCAAGGCTGGCGGTCGAGGCGAGGAACTGGCGGCGAGTGGTCATGCAGGCTCCGGGATACGCGGGAGGATGGTTACGCGGGTTACGGTAGCGGCAAGGCGGCGGGGCGTCACCCCTGGCACGTTCAGACCAGCGCCCGCGCTGCCGCCAGGTCGCGTACGAACCGCTCCCGTTCGATTCCGCGCGCCTGTTCGTCGGGCAGGCGCAGGAGGAAGCTGGGATGAACGGTGACGATCATCTGTCGTTCGCCCAGGTCCAGTGCACCGTCGCGCAGCGGTGCCAGCGCCTGCTTCTTTCCGGTCAGCGCGTGCAGCGCCGTGGCGCCCAGCGCGACGACGACTGCAGGATCGACCAGCCGGATCTCCTCATTCAGCCACCAGCGATAATGGGCGATATCCCCGGCATTGGGTGTCTGGTGCAGCCGCCGCTTCCCGCGCTCGGTAAATTTGAACCGCTTCACCGCGTTGGTGAGATAGGTTTCGGATCGCTCGATCCCGGCGTCGTCGAGGCAGTCGTCGAGCAATTGTCCGGCCGGGCCGACAAAGGGCCGCCCTTTACGGTCCTCCATGTCGCCGGGTTGCTCGCCGACGAGCATGAGCCGTGCGGAGGGCGGTCCTTCGCCGAGGACGACGCGGTCGGCAAAATCGGGGGAGGGGGGCACATCGTCCTGCACCAGCGCGGCGTTGAGCGCGTCAAGCGTGTCGAAGTGGCGTCGGGGTTGAACGGGTTCCGCAGTCAGGATCGCCGCATCCTCGCGCTGTCGCTTCACCATCGCGTCCACCCGTCCCTCTGCCTGTCGCAACAGCGGTTGAACCAGCATCGCCTCGGGAAGGTTGCGCCAATATTTGACCGGCATCTCCTTCTTCATCGCGGCGACCTTGACGCGGGCGGGATTGAAGATGCTGGAATAATAGGCGCGCCATTCGTCCTCGACCGCGTCGGCGTCGGGCACGTCGCCGCGCCGGCCACCGGGGCCTGTCGTCAGGATGGTCCCGTCCCAGCCGATCGTCGCCTCCGGCGTCACGATGATCCAGTCCATGCCGGTGAAGCGATCGCGAAAGAACCCCGCGACGGCGCGGGTGATATGATGATCGGGTTCGAACCATGCGGCGAACTGCTCGCGCCCGTTCGCGGACCCGACTTTCCGGAAGCGGACAAAGGCGTGCATCTTGTGCATGTCGCGCCGCACCGCCTTTGCTAGCGCCTGCACTGCGATCATGTCCGGGTCGGCGGGGTTGGCGTGCAGCGAGGGCTGATCGCGCAGCCGCCAGAGCAGGCGATAGGCCAGGGCGAAGCGGTCGGGGTCGCGATGCAGCAGCGCAAGGCGCAACAGCGCGAGCAGCGCGCGGGGTACGTGGAGCGGCGCGGACCGCTGCGCCGGCGGTGGTGCGGCGTTCGCGAACAGCTCCGCTGTCCCGCTTTCCCCGATCCGCCACGCCACATCGTGCGGCGGGACGGCGGCGGCGAGGAACATGCGCGCCTGATCGCGCCACGCGGCGAAATCATCGGGTTGATCGAGGGTCGCGACGTGCACCGATGCCGCCCCGCTTCAGCTTGCGAACAGCGACAATTGCGTGGGCGGCGGGACGGGGACGATGCGCTGCTTGAGATCGGCCCGGTCAAGCAGCGCGGTCGGGCGCCAGTCCGCAGCGACGATGAATGGGCGGATCTTGCGCAGCGACTGGCACAGCCGCCCGACATCGGCGAGCGCCAGGCGCTGATGCCGCCGCGCCGCGATCAGCCGATCGACCACCCGCGCACCAAGCCCCGGCACGCGCAACAGGCTTTCGCGCGGCGCGCGATTGACGTCCACCGGGAACAGCTCGCGCCGCTGCATCGCGCAGGCGAGCTTGGGGTCCATGTCGAGCGCCAGCCGCCCGTCCTGCATCGTCGCGGCAATCTCGCCAACCGAAAAGCCGTAGAAGCGCAGCAGCCAGTCAGACTGGTACAGCCGATGCTCGCGCATCAGCGGCGGGGGCTGGGCGGGCAGGGTACGGCTGGCATCCGGAATTGGCGAGAAGGCGGAGTAATAGACGCGGCGCAACCCATAGCTGCTGTAGAGCTGCGCGCTCGTCTGGAGCACCGTCGCGTCGGTGCTGTCATCGGCCCCGACGATCATCTGCGTGCTTTGCCCGGCCGGCGCGAAGATCGGGGCCCTGCGCGAAGTTTTGCGCTCCGCCTTGGCATCGCCGATGCGGATGCCGAGATCGTGCATCGTCCGGCGGATGCGGGCACCGTCCTTTTCGGGGGCGAGGGCGCGGATCCCGCTGTCGCTCGGCATCTCGATATTGATCGACAGGCGGTCGGCATAGCGCCCCGCCTGCGCGATCAGATCCGGATCGCCCTCCGGGATGGTCTTGAGATGGATATAGCCCCGGAAATCATGGTCCTCACGCAGGCGGCGCGCCACCTCGACGATCTGTTCCATCGTATAATCGGGGCTGCGGATAATGCCGGAGGACAGGAACAGCCCCTCGATATAGTTGCGCTTGTAGAAATCGAGGGTGAGGTCGACCACCTCGTCCACGGTGAAGGCGGCGCGGCGGACGTTCGAGGACGAGCGGTTGATGCAATAGGTGCATTCGAACATGCACATATTCGTCATCAGGATCTTGAGCAGCGAGATGCAGCGCCCGTCGGGCGCATAGCTGTGACAGATGCCGATCGCGGTGGTCGATCCGATGCCGCCCTTCGCCCCGTCTCGCGAATTGCGCTTCTGGGCACCGCTCGACGCGCACGACGCGTCATATTTGGCGGCGTCGGCGAGAATCTCCAGTTTTTCGAGGCGACTAAGCTTTGCCATTGTTCGCCATATGTTCTTTTTGAGAACGCGGTTCAAGCCGAATGTGACGGGGGTGCGGCAGGTCGAGGGGGCACGACGGCGGGGCGAAATCCGGCGCGGGGCTGGCCGGGCGGTCACCCGCGTCGGTTCACCATGCGCAGACGGTAAATGCGTCGCCCGACCAGCAGGCGCGGTCGCTATCGAGACGCGTGGCATAGCCCCAGCGCGCCATGCCGTCTTTGGTCATGCCGGTCACCTGCGCGTTTTCGCCGCTCACCCCGACGCTGACCGTGGTGACCGGGTCTTCGCCCGTCCAGAAGGGCTGGTCGCCTTCGCGCGAGACGGTGAAATGGCCGCCCTTTTCCGATCTGAACAGGCACGGCCCTTCATAGGAATCACCCTTGGTCGGGTTGCCGTCATCGTCATACCCGCCGTGCGAGATCGCGCATTTGGCGCGCTTTCCGACTGCGACGGCGAGAGTGGCATCTGCGGGAGCGGGCGTTGCGCTCGGCGTGGGTGTGGGGTCGGCGACGACCGCCGTTGCCACGGGCGCGGGCACATCCTGCGCACCATTGTCCGGTTCGGGGGCGGTGGAGCAGGCGGTCATCGCCAAGGCGAGCGCGGCGATCGAATTACGTGTCTTCATGCGCTGGGGGTTTCTGCGATCGTCCTGATGGCATCGACGACCACCACGCCCCCGCGCACCGCGACGATCCGTGCTTTTTCGCCGGGGGCCAGATCCGGCCCCTCGGCGGGCCATTCCCCGTCGCCGACGCGCACGCGGCCGGTGCCGCCGCTGATCGCATCGACCACCGTCACGCTCTGGCCGATCATCCGGGCGGCGCGATTGTTGAGGTCGGGGTCGCTGCTCGGCACCGGGTTGGCGCCGTACCAGCGCTTGCCGATCAGCACCGCGACGGTCGACCAGGCGGCGAAGCTGATGAACTGGCCGATCGCGCCAAGTTCCGGAAAGATCAGTGCCAGCACGCCGGTCGCCGCCGCGCCGAGTGCGAGGAAGGTCAGATAGACGCCCGGGATCAGCAGTTCGCAGATTGCGAACAGCGCGGCGACGATCAGCCAGACGAAGCCGGCCTGTTCGGACAACCAGTCCATCACGCCTCCGGATCGACGAAGGGCGACTGACGCAACCGCGACGGCGGCGCTGGCGGGGTAGGGGCGGACGGCGCATCGGCCTTGCCGAACGCCTCCTTTGCCAGCTCACCGATCCCGCCCAGCGAACCGATCAACTGCGTCGCCTCGACCGGGAACAGGATGGTCTTGGCGTTGGGGCTGGTCGCGAACTTGCCGATCGCCTCGACATATTTCTGCGCGATGAAGTAGTTGAGCGACTGGGTGCCGCCGCTCTCGATCGCCTGTGACACGACTTGAGTCGCCTTGGCCTCGGCTTCGGCCGCACGCTCGCGCGCTTCGGAATCGCGGAAAGCGGATTCCTTGCGGCCCTCCGCCTCAAGGATACGGGCCTGTTTCTGGCCCTCGGCGCGCAGAATCTCCGACGCACGTGCGCCTTCGGCTTCAAGGATATTGGCGCGCTTCTCGCGCTCGGCCTTCATCTGGCGGCCCATCGCGTTGACGATATCGGCGGGCGGACGGATGTCCTTGATCTCGACGCGGGTGATCTTGACCCCCCAGGGCGTCGTCGCGTGATCGACCACCGAGAGCAGCCGCGCATTGATCTCGTCGCGCTTTGACAGCGTCTCGTCGAGGTCCATCGACCCCATCACCGTGCGCAGATTGGTGGTGGTGAGCTGGAGCAGCGCGACATAGAGGTCCGATACTTCATAGGCGGCCTTGGCAGCGTCGAGCACCTGGAAGAACACGACGCCGTCGGTGGAGATCATCGCATTGTCCTTGGTGATGATCTCCTGCCCCGGAATGTCGATCACCTGCTCCATCATGTTCACGCGGCGTCCGACGCGGTAGAAAAAGGCCGGGTAGAGATTGAAACCCGGGGTCGCCACGGTGGTGAAGCGGCCGAAATGCTCGATCGTGTAATGATAGCCCTGGCGGACGATCTTGATGCTGGCGAACAGGTACATCAGCACCAGCAGCATCAGGATGAAAAAGGCACCTATCGTCAGTTCCATCGGTCGTCCCCGTTTGTTTGTCGGATCAAGCATGGCTTGATCCGATTCGGTGCCAGCCCGCTCCCCCACCCGACCACCCATAGGATACTGGCGTTGGGTGGCCGGGTAGGAGAGCGGGCTGGCGCCGCTTTCCACAACGCGCCGATCCTAGCATAGAGGCGGCATGAGCAAAGCGATTTACGCCCCGCCGCGCACTGCGCTGTTCCTGCCCGCATCCAATGCCCGCGCCATCGAAAAGGCGAAAGGGTTGAAGGCTGACATGGTGATCCTCGACCTCGAGGACGCGGTGAAGGCGGAGGACAAGGAAGCCGCGCGGGAGGCGGTGAGGCGGGTGGAGGGGTTCGGCGATCGCCCGTTCGGCGTACGCGTCAATTCCGAACACAGCGATCATTGGAAGGCGGATCTGAAGGCGGTCAAGAAATCCGCTGCAACGCATGTGATCGTGCCCAAGGTCGAGAAGTCGGAGACGGTCACCTACGCCGCCGCCTATGCCGACCGCCCGGTGCTGGCGATGATCGAGACCGCGGCGGGGGTGATGAATGTCGGACCGATTGCCAGCACCACCGGTTGGGGTGTCGAGATGGCCGGCCTGATCGTCGGGACCAATGATCTCGCCGCATCGCTGAAACTGCCCCCCACCGCTGGCCGCGCGCAGATGGCGCTGGCGCTGCAACTGGTGGTCCTGGCCGCGCGCGGACGGGAAATCTGGGTGCTCGACGGCGTGTTCAACCGCCTCGACGATCCCGAGGGGCTGGCGGCGGAGTGCGCCGAGGGCCGCCTGCTCGGTTTCGACGGCAAGAGCCTGATCCACCCCAACCAGATCGACATCGCCCGCGCGGCGTTCGATCCGACCGAGTCCGAACTTGAGGAGGCGAGGGCGCTGGTCGCCGCGTTCACCGGCGGCGCCGAACGTTACAAGGACGCGATGATCGAAGAGATGCACATCGATCAGGCCAAGGCATTGCTAGCGCGGGCGGGCCGTTAGAGACGTTTGCAGTTAGGCGGCACCGGCCCGCTCCCCCACCCGGCCACCCATAGAACACACTGTCGCTGGGTGGCCGGGTGGGGGAGCGGGCCGGTGCCGATTCAGCTCTGCTGAAAGCGACTCTGGCGGCCCGCCCGCACCGCCGGCTTTACGGGTGTCGCTTCTCCCATTCGGCCTTCATCAGTGCCTTGAACTCCA
Organism: Sphingomonas suaedae; assembly: GCF_007833215.1. Lineage (NCBI taxonomy): Bacteria > Pseudomonadati > Pseudomonadota > Alphaproteobacteria > Sphingomonadales > Sphingomonadaceae > Sphingomonas > Sphingomonas suaedae. Next base: position 977,577 of record NZ_CP042239.1, on the reverse strand, counting down.
GGAAGTCGGCGTCCGAATTGGGCGCGAACAGGCCGATCTCATTGTCTTCGAGATAGTCGAAATAGGGCCAGTGCGTCGTGTTCGTTTCCGCGTACATATAGCATTGGATCGTGATGCACGGCTCCTCCGTGCCGCGATTGACCAGCTGGTGAACCTGGTTGAGACGGGGCGATATCCATGTCACGTCGCCCTTTGCGAAGGTTGCGGTCGCGAACGGCGTGCGATGATGGTTCGACAGCATCGGATAGAGATCGACCGTGATCTCGCCATGAAACACCTTGATGACCGCATCGGCGCCGCCATGGTCGTGGATCGGGGAATAATGACCGACCGGCCAGATCTCCATGACGAAGGGAACGCCGGGTGAATCGCCCTGGTTCTGGCCCAGCGTGATCCGCAAATAGGTCTTGTCGGGGTCGGGCGCGCCGAACTCGTCGGCCTTTTTGGCCAGCGTCTTGTGGCACCAGCCGTCGGGATCGGCGATGCTTTCCTTGATCGCCTGGGCAAAGTGCGGAAAATCGGGTGTGTCGAGGCGGAAATTCTCGCCCGCGACATTGTCGTAGAGGATCTGACAGGTCGGGGTGAGGTTCGCGGGAACCGTCACCTTGCCATATGCGATATCCTCCATCGTGATCTGGTCGTGCGGGATCACCAGCATCGGCGGCTCCACCGTCACCGGATCGCGCCACAGATCGACGTCGCGACGGATGGCGGCGCTCACCGCCACGCTTTGCGCCTGGGCAAGCCAGCCATAGGGGTCGGGCTTGCCGGAATCGGGCTTGGCCAGTTGGTGATGCGCGAGTTCGCATCCCAGCCGCATCTCGCCCTTGCCGTAGCGGAGCGCGCGGTTGATCGCATCGAAGCTGAACCAATATTGGCATTCGGGATCGGGGTCGAGACCGGCACCCGGCTTCGCAACGAGGTCGAGATTATGCCACTCACCGTCGCGATGCTCGCTCAGCGAGACGCCTCCGAAGCCGACCTCCCAGCGAAATTCGGGGGCTCCCCAGCCGCCATCACGCACCGATACGGTGAAACCGCTCTTTTCGGCGATTGCGAAGCCGATGGTGCCCTGGCCGCGCACCAACAGCCGGATATCCTCTGCTGCCTGTGTCGCGCCGTCTTCCGCCGCGGCGATCGTGAGATGCGCGGGAACCGACTGAAAATCCTTATCGCTGTGTGACATAGCCCCTCCTTTGATCGTGAACGCCATGCTATCGGGCAGGCGTGACATTTCAATTAAGGACCGTTCCGGAACGGAGTGATCGCCACGTCCTGAACGCAACGCTCGTCCCCCCCTAGCGTCCGTCACGAACCGCGGTTACATGGGCCGCCAACTTCCGACTCAAGGACATTGGCCTACCCTATGGATATCCCTCTCGGTCTCACCTTCGACGACGTCCTGCTCTATCCGGGCGAGAGCGAGGTGCTGCCGAGCATGGCCGATACCCGCACGCGGGTTACGCGCGACCTCAAGCTCAACATCCCGATCCTCTCTTCGGCGATGGACACGGTGACCGAAGCCGACATGGCGATCGTCATGGCGCAGCTGGGCGGCATCGGCGTGCTCCACCGCAATCTCGAGATCGACGAGCAGATCGAGGCGGTGCGCCAGGTCAAAAGGTTCGAGAGCGGGATGGTCGTCAACCCGATCACCATGGCGCCGACCGGCACGCTCGCCGAGGCACAGGCGCTGATGGCGCGGCACAAGATCAGCGGCATTCCGATCACCGAGCCAAGCGGCAGACTGGTCGGCATCCTCACCAACCGCGACGTGCGCTTCGCGGAAAATCCGGGCCAGCTGGTCAGTGAGCTGATGACGCACGACAATCTCGCCACCGTATCGATCGGCGTCGGGCAGGAGGAGGCACGCCGCCTGCTGCATCAGCGGCGGATCGAGAAGCTGCTGGTGGTGGACGATCAATATCGTTGCGTCGGCCTGATCACCGTCAAGGACATCGAAAAGGCGGTGACCTATCCCAACGCGACCAAGGACGGCGCGGGCCGGCTGTGCGTTGCCGCCGCGACCACCGTGGGGGACAAGGGCTTCGAGCGGACCGAGGCGCTCGTCGATGCCGAGGTCGACCTGATCGTCATCGACACCGCGCACGGCCATAACAAGGACGTCGCGCGCGCGGTCGAGCGGGTGAAGAAGCTGTCGAACCGCGTCCAGGTTGTTGCGGGCAACGTCGCCACCGCCGCCGCTACTCGCGCGCTGATCGATGCGGGCGCGGACGGCGTGAAGGTGGGCATCGGCCCGGGATCGATCTGCACCACGCGCGTTGTCGCGGGCGTCGGTGTGCCGCAGCTGACCGCAGTCATGGACGCCGCCAACGAAGCGGCCAAGTCGGACGTGCCGGTGATCGCGGACGGTGGCCTGCGTACCTCGGGCGACCTCGCCAAGGCGCTCGCTGCGGGTGCGTCGACCTGCATGGTCGGATCGCTGCTCGCGGGGACCGAGGAAGCGCCGGGCGAGACGTTCCTGTATCAGGGCCGCGCCTACAAGTCGTATCGCGGCATGGGTAGCGTCGGTGCGATGGGCCGCGGCTCGGCCGACCGTTATTTCCAGGGCGATATCAAGGACCAGCTGAAGCTCGTCCCGGAGGGGATCGAGGGGCAGGTGGCGTTCAAGGGGCCGGCCAAGGACGTGATCCACCAGCTGATCGGCGGGATCAAGGCGGCAATGGGCTATACCGGCGCGGCGACGATTCCCGAACTTCAGAAGAAGGCGCGCTTCGTCCGCATCACCAATGCCGGATTGCGCGAAAGTCATGTCCATGACGTGACGATCACGCGTGAGGCGCCGAACTACCCGACGCGCTGAACGTCTCCTTTCGAACCAATGGTATAGCGCGACGCCGGAGCCATCGTTACGCTTGTGCGTTGGGATTGCCGGGGGCAGGTGAAACGCACGATGTCGACTAGCTTGGAAGTTCCCACCTTTCTTGCCGATGGCGGAGAGATGGGACGGCGGATCGCGACGTTCGATTGGGGCGCGACCAGCGTCGGCCCGGTCGCAACATGGTCATCCAGCCTGCGGGCGATCGTCGCCTTTCTGATCCATTGCCCCGTGCCGATCGTGATGTTGTGGGGCGAAGACGGCATCCTGATCTATAATGACGGCTATTCGGTGTTTGCCGGGGACAGGCATCCCGGGCTGCTGGGGATGAAGGTGCTCGAGGCGTGGCCGGAAGTCGCTGACTTCAACGCCAATGTGATGCGCGTGGGGCTGGCTGGCGGGACGTTGGCCTATCGCAACCACCGTCTGAGCCTGAATCGCACCGGCGTGTTCGAGGATTGCTGGCTCGATCTCGATTATTCGCCGGTTTACGATGGCGAAGGTGCACCCGCCGGCGTGCTGGCGGTGGTCGTCGAGACGACCGAGGCGGTGCTGGCGAATCGCGCGTTGAGCGAAAGCGAAGCGCGGCTGCGCTTTCTCGATACGCTCGATCGCGAAACCGCCCGAAGTACCGATCTGGCCGAAGTTCTGGAGATCACCACCCGGATGCTGGCCGCCGAGCTGGGCGCTTCGAACTGCGCCTATGCCGATATGGATGCCGATGAGGACGGCTTCACGATCCGTGGCGACTGGGCGCGCGAAGGATCGCCCTCGATCGTCGGCCATTATCAACTTGCCGATTTCGGGGCATTGGCCGTGCAGCAATTGCGCGCCGGCCGTCCGCTCATCATTGACGACAATCTTGCCGAGCTGGCCCCGCATGAGGCGGAGGCATTCCAGGCGATCGGGATCAGCGCCACCGTCTGCATTCCGCTGGTGAAGGACGGGCGGCTCAAGGCCCTTATGGCGGCGCATCATCGCGAGCCGCATGTCTGGACGCCGGAGGAAGTCACCCTGATTCGGGAGGTGACCGACCGAAGCTGGGCGCATGTCGAGCGAACCGCCGCCCAGGCAGAATTGCGCAGGACGGCAGCGCAATTGCGGGAACTTAATGCCGAACTCGAACGCCGCGTGGTCGAACGCGCGGCTGCGCTGCAACAGAGCCAGACCCAGTTCGGCCTGCTGGTGCGTGGCGTTACCGACTATGCGATCTACATGCTCGACACCGACGGAGTGGTGTCGAGCTGGAATGCGGGGGCGGAGCGGATCAAGGGCTATACGCCCGAAGAGATTATGGGGCGCCACTTCTCCACTTTCTATCCGGATGAAGAGCGCCTGCGGGGCGATCCCGAACGGGCGCTGGAAACGGCACGCCGCGAAGGGCGCTTCGCCGCAGAAGGCTGGCGGTTGCGCAAGGACGGGAGCCGGTTCCGCGCGAGCGTGGCGATCGACGCGATCCGTGACGATGACGGCCAGTTGATCGGCTTTGCCAAGATCACCCGCGACGTCACTGAGCGCGAGGAGACGCAGCGCGAACTGGAAGTTGCGCGCGAGGCGCTGTTCCAGTCCCAGAAGATCGAGGCGATCGGCCAGCTCACGGGCGGCGTGGCGCATGATTTCAACAATCTGCTGATGGCGATCATGAGCGGTCTGACCCTGCTGAAAAAGCGCGTGCCCGACGATCCGCAGATCTCGCGACTGATCGAAAATTCGATGCAGGCAGCAGAGCGCGGCGCGGCGCTGACCCAGCGGATGCTCGCTTTTGCGCGGCGGCAGCAACTCAAGACCGAGCGGGTCGATGTCGCTGCACTGGTCGCGGATATGCAGGGGCTGTTGCAACGGACGATCGGTCCGGCCTGGCGAATCGAAGCCCGTTTTCCCGACGATTTGTCGGCAGTGGCGGCGGACACCAACCAGCTCGAAATGGCGCTGCTCAATCTGGTGGTGAATGCGCGCGACGCGATGCAAGAGGGCGGAACCATTCGGATCAGCGCGGCACAGCGCGCGATTCCGGAGGCGCGCGGCAATCTCGCGGCCGGACCCTATGTCCGGTTGAGCGTGTGCGACGAGGGGCAGGGAATGGACCCCGACACGCTCGCACGTGCGACCGAGCCCTTCTTCACCACCAAGGGGGTGGGCAAGGGGACGGGGCTGGGCCTGTCGATGATCCATGGCTTCGCGCAGCAAAATGGCGGCGCGCTGGAGATCGAGAGCACGCCCGGCATCGGGACGCGCGCGCATATCTGGCTGCCGCTTGCGACGGAGGGAAGCGCGCCCGCCCTGGCGCGGGTCGAGGAAGACGCCGAGGTCGCCGGGCAAGCGCTGGCGATTCTGGTGGTGGATGACGATCCCCTGGTCCTGACCAACACCGCCGCCTTGCTCGCGGATCTTGGCCACACCGTGTTCGAGGCGGACTCGGGTCACGCGGCGCTCGCCCGGCTGGAGGTGCATGACGAGATTGCGCTGCTCATCACCGATCAGGCGATGCCGGGAATGACTGGCAGCCAGCTCGTCGCGCAGGTGCGTGCCGTGCGACCCGACCTGCCGATCATCCTTGCCACCGGCTATGGCGAAATGCCCGCCGACGGGGCTGCGCGCGTCCAGCGGCTGGCCAAGCCGTTTACGCAAGGCGATCTGCGGCGGGCGCTTGCCGAGGCGGTCCCGGCGGAGCCCTGAGCTGCGCCCCGACATGATTTCGACGCAATGGCGCGGCATTGCACCCCCGCCTTGTCGAGTGCCGAGTATCCTGAACCGGGCCAAGACCCCCGCCCGCTGATCGCGCGGCTGCGCGCGCGTTTCGGCGACCGCGCGCTCGCGGCATTCCTCGCGATCCTAGTCGAACTCGCAATCGCCCTGCTGCTGCTCACCATCGCACCCAAATTGCTCACACCCCCCGAAGAGACGGTGCCGATGGCGGTGTTCGGCGTCACGCCTGATCCGGTTCCTGATCCCGACCCTGAGGATACGGAGTCGGCGCGGCCCGCGCCGGTCGAGCGCGCCGATCCGGTGCCGCCGCGTCCCGAGCCGGAAGCGGCGCAACCCGCCGCTCCGCTGCCCCCGACGGCGCAGCCCCCGGCGATGCTCGACATCCCGCTCGGCACGATGCCGGATATTGCGACCCTGCCCCGCGCGTCGGGAGCGTCCGCACCGGCACGCCGCGTCGCCGGTCCCGCCACCCCGCCCGCCGACCCGCGCGACAGCCGCCGTGTCGAGGGACGCGGGCCCAATGGCGAGCCGCTCTACGCCGCGTCCTGGTTCCGCGAACCCTATGACAGCGAATTGCGCGGGTACCTCTCCACCGCACGTCCGCCCGGCTGGGCGATGATCGCGTGCCGCACGGTCGGGGAGTTTCGCGTCGACAATTGCGCGCTGCTCGACGAATATCCCGATGGATCGCAGATCGGCCGCGCGGTGCTCGCCGCCGCCTGGCAGTTTCGCGTTCGCCCGCCCCGGCTGCGCGGGCAATATCAGGTGGGCGAATGGGTGCGGATCAAGATCATCTATGACCTTCGCACCGTCTCGGTCGAATAGGCGTAACCAAAAAGGAAGCGAACGATGTGGATTGCGGCACTGGCATTGATGACGTCGGCTCCGGCCGGCGGGCAGGCAGACGCCCCGGCGCTCGCCCCCGGTACCGTGACCGTCGAGGCGGCGGCCGATGACGCGACCCCGGCGGCGATCCGCAGCGTCTTTGCCGACGCGGTCGAACAGGCGTTGCTCGACGCCCGTTTCACCGCGCTTCCGGGGCAGGCGCGCGGGCGCTATATTGCCCGGATCTCGGTCACCCGGGCAGAGCGTGGCGCGGTCGCCTCGAATGGAGCGGAGCAGGGGTCGCGCAGCAGTGTCGGCAATTGGGGCGGTGCGTTCGGTGTGACCTTGCCGTCGGACAAGCGCCAGCTGCGCGGGCTGATCGTGACGCAGCTGACCGTCGAACTGGTGGCACGCGCCGACATGCAGCCGGTGTGGCGTGGCAGCGCGCTGACGGCGCAGGCGGAGGGAACGAAGGCCGACGCACCCGCCGCGCTTGCCGCGAAGCTCGCGCCCGCGATTATTCGCGCCTTTCCGACACGCCTCGCCGAACCCGTGTCGGTCCCCTAAAGCAACGCGATGACCCCTGCCGCACGGACCCGAACCGCCGTCGAATTGCTGGACGCGATCATCCTCGCCGCGCGCGAGGGTGGAGCGTCGGCGGACGTGCTGATCGCGCGCGAACTGGCTGCGCGGCGCTATGCGGGGTCCAAGGACCGCCGCGCGATCCGCGCGCTCGTCTATGATGCGATCCGACGGTGCGGAGAGGTCCCCGATAGCGGACGTGCGGCGATGCTGGCGGTGGCGGCGCACGATGCGGAACTCGCCGGGACGTTCGACGGCTCGACCTATGGCCCTTCGCCAATCGGCGCAGAAGAACCGGTCGCGGCGCAAGGGGTTGCACCCGCATGGTTGATCGATGCGCTCGCCGCGTCAGGAATTGACGGCGATCAGGCGGCGGCCCTGCTCGGCCGCGCGTCGCTCGACATCCGGATCAACCCCGCCCGGGTACCTGTCGGTTCGGTGCAGGGTATGTTCCCGGGAGCGCAGCCAATCCCCGGCCTGCCGTTCGCGTTGCGCCTTCCTGCCGAGACGCCGGTCGAGGCGAGTGAACCCTATCGTGCTGGCGCGGTCGAGGTGCAGGACGCGGGTAGCCAGGCGGTGACTCTCGCAGCCGCTGCGCAACCGGGGATGCGGATCGTGGATCTCTGCGCCGGCGGCGGGGGCAAGACCCTCGCGCTCGCCGCAGCGATGGACGGACGCGGAACGATCCTCGCCACCGACACCGATCGCGCACGTCTCTCGCGGCTCGCGCCCCGCGCCCAGCGTGCGGGGGTTTCGATCGTCGAGACACGGCTGCTCAATCCCGGACAGGAGGCCGAGGCGCTCGCCGACTGGGCAGACAGGGCCGACGTCGTGCTGATCGACGCGCCCTGTTCGGGCACCGGTACTTGGCGGCGCAATCCCGAGGCGCGCTGGCGGCTCACCCCGGCGCGGCTTGCCCGGCTGGTCGAGACGCAGGCCCGGCTGCTCGATGTCGCGGCGGGGCTGGTGCGGCCGGGCGGGGCGCTGGTCCATATCGTCTGTTCGCTGCTGGACGCTGAAGGGGCGGGGCAGGTCGATGCATTTCTCGCCCGCAATCCGGCATTCCGTGCCGAGCCGCTTGCGCTCCCGCTGGGTGCGCCGCATGAAGCCGGAATGCGCCTCACCCCGCTCAACGATGCAACCGACGGCTTTTTTGTCGCGCGACTGGTGCGTGCGTGATAGCCATGCGCGTTCCGAAGTTGGAGACCTTCATGCGTATCACGTTGGTGTCGGCCGCAGCCGCGCTTGCCCTGCTCAGCGTTTCGACCTCGCTCTATGGCCAGCGGGCGGACGACCAGATCGATGCCCGGTCTGTTGCATTGCTCGAAAAAGGCAAGGCCGCGCGGGCCGCGGGCAATCTTTCCGACGCAAACGGGCTGATCGAAAGCGCGCTCGCGGTCGATCCGCGCAACCGCCAGGCCTATATCGTGCTGGCCGAGATCGCCCGCGCGCAGGGGCTGCCCGGCAAGGCGATCCGCTTCTATCGCGAAGCACTGACGCTGGAACCCAACGACCTCGTCGCGCTGCGCGGCCAGGGTGAGGCGATGGTGCAGAAGGGCGCGGTGGAGCGCGCCAAGGAGAATCTCGCGCGGGTGAAGACGCTGTGCGGCGATTGCGCCGACGCGACCCGCCTCGCCGCAGCGATCGCCAAGGGCCCGCCCACGACCGCCACCGCCCAGGTCGTCCCGCCGCCCAAGCCGGACGAGAAGAAGAACTAGGGCTTTAGACCCAGCATGTGACGGCGTCACAAAGCGCCACTATGGACGTTTCGGGCGCGTCACCCTACATTGCGGGCGCGCCAGGGTGGCGCCTCTCCGACGCCGGGAAACGGCGCCAATCGCGGGAAAAATCCCGCCAAGAACAGTGGAGCCGCACATGGCCGAAAAGCAGACATCGCTTCAGGACCTGTTCCTGAACGCCCTTCGCAAATCGAAGACCCCGGTGACCATGTTCCTGGTCAAGGGCGTCAAATTGCAGGGCATCGTCACCTGGTTCGACAATTTTTCGGTTCTGTTGCGCCGCGACGGCCAGTCGCAGCTGATCTACAAGCACGCCATTTCGACCATCATGCCGGGCGGTGCGATCGATGTCGCGTCGATCGTCGATGCCATTCCCGAGAGCAGTTCGAAGAATCCGGTGCTGCAGGAAATCTTCCTGGGCGCGGTGAAGCGGCAGCAGGAAAACGTCACCATGTTCCTGGTCAACGGCGTGATGCTGCAGGGCGGGATCGCTGCATTCGACCTGTTCTGTATGCTGCTCCAGCGCGACGGCGTGTATCAGCTGGTGTACAAGCACGCCGTGTCGACCATCCAGCCGGCCCATCCGCTCGATCTGACCGATCAGGGCGAGGAAAGCTGAAGGTAATTTCATGAGTACCGGTTTCGATCGTGACCCCGACGAGTTTTCGCGCGGGGCGCGGGCGGTGGTGGTGTATCCCGACATGGGCGGGTCCACCCGCGATCCGGAAGCCCGGCTCGAGGAGACTGCTGGCCTGGCGCTGGCGATCGGCGTCGAGGTGGTCGAGCGCGTTGCGCTGCGTATTCGCGCGCCCAAGCCCGGCACGCTGATCGGATCGGGGCAGGTCGAGGCACTGGCCGAAACAGTGCGCGATCGCGAGATCGGGCTGGCGGTGTTCGACGCGGCGCTCTCTCCGGTGCAGCAGCGCAATCTGGAAACGGCGCTCGGTTGCAAGGTGATCGATCGCACCGGCCTGATCCTCGAAATCTTCGGCGAGCGTGCGCGCACCGCCGAGGGACGGTTGCAGGTCGAACTGGCGCATCTCGACTATCAGGCGGGGCGGCTGGTGCGCAGCTGGACCCATCTGGAGCGTCAGCGCGGCGGCTTTGGCTTTCTGGGCGGGCCGGGTGAGACGCAGATCGAGGCCGACCGCCGCCTGATCCGCGACCGCATGGCGCGGCTGCGTCGCGAGCTGGAACAGGTGAGCCGTACGCGCGGGCTACACCGCGATCGGCGGCAGCGCGCGCCCTGGCCCATCATCGCGCTGGTCGGCTATACCAACGCCGGAAAATCGACGCTGTTCAACCGCTTGACCGGCGCCGACGTCATGGCGGAAAATCTGCTGTTCGCGACGCTCGATCCGACCTTGCGGCAAATCTCGCTGCCGGGGATCGACAAGGCCATCCTGTCCGATACGGTCGGGTTCGTGTCCGAACTGCCCACGCAGCTGGTCGCGGCGTTCAAGGCGACGCTAGAAGAGGTCATCGCCGCCGACCTGCTGGTCCATGTCCGCGATATCGCCCATCCGGACAGCCAGGCGCAGCGCGACGATGTCGAGACGGTGCTCAAGGAAATCGGTGTCGATCCGGAAACGCCGCGGTTCGAGGCGTGGAACAAGCTGGACCTGCTCGACGACGAACGCCGCGCCGAGGCGATCGAGGAAGCGGGACGGCGCGAAGACGTCGTCTTGCTGTCGGCGCTGAGCGGGGAGGGGGTGGAGCTGCTGGTCGAGCGGGTGGCGGCCCGGTTGACCGAGGGGCACCGCCGCTATCGTGTGGCGCTCGACACGAGCGATGGGGCAGGGGCGGCATGGCTGCACCAGCATGGCGAGGTGATCGACCATTGGATCGAGGGCGACCGCGCCCTTTACGAGGTACGAATGGCGCCAAAGGATCATGAAAGGTTCGAGGTTCGCGGCGCATGATGCTGAACCGGCGGGTGGTTCTGGCGCTGGCCGGGCTGTTGCTGGTCGCTGCCGGTCCGTCCGATCCGCCCGTCGTACGGGTGCGGCTGGTGACGTCGGCGGGCGATATTGTAGTGGCGCTGGAGGCGCGTCGCGCGCCCAAGACGGTCGCCAATTTCCTGCGCTATGTCGATGACGGGCGGCTCGAAGGTACCTATTTCTATCGCGCGGCGCGGCGCAAGGGCGATCCCAAGCTGGGGTTCGTGCAGGGCGGAATCGGCACCGATGCGCGCCGCATCCTGCCCTCGGTCCCGCTGGAGCCGACCAGCCTTACGGGACTGAAGCACCTCAACGGGACGATCTCGATGGCGCATGGCGCCGATCCGAACTCAGCGCATGGCAATTTTTCGATCATGGTGGGCGACAATCCCGCGCTGGACGCGCGGCCCGGAAATCCGGGCTATGCGGCATTCGGACGGGTTATCGGCGGGATGCCGACCGTCCAGCGGATATTGGCGATGCCGACCGGGGGCGGGCGTGGCGCGATGCGTGGCCAGATGATCCTGAGGCGCGTGACGATCCAGCGCGCCGAGCGTCTCGACGGCGTCGCGAAACCGACAGGGCGGGCCAAGCCGTGGCTGATCAAGCTGCCCTGGCGCAAGGACTGATCGTTTTATCGCATAAGTAATTACGCCACCTTGCTGCAACGCAGCAATATAGGCATATTGTGACCATGGATACCGAAAACGGGGCCGAATCGCCGGCCAATCCGACGCCGATCGTGCTGGAGGGGATTGTTAGGCAACGCTGCCTCAACGCCACCTACAATCGCACGCGCATGGTGCTGGCGCCACACATTCTCTACATGCGCGCCGGATCGCTTTATGTCGATGCGCAGGTGGTGTCGCGCGACTTCATTGTGCCGCGCGAGGAGAAGTTCGGGACCTTCAAGCTCGACGGACTGAAGGGGCTGGCGCTGACCGACCGGGCATTTCGGATCAGCAAGCTGTTTCTGCCCGAGTCCGAGAAATATGCGGGAACCGCCCTGATGGCGGTGGAACCCGGGCAAACCGTCGCGGCCTGACGCGCCCGGCTGAGCCTTGGAAATCGGCTATTTCGGCCCAGGCAAACCTCGGCTCCGTCCCCGCCCACCACCGTCGCCCGCGGGGCGGGGAGCGGCAGTACCGGCGGAGCTTCCCCCTTGCGTTACACCCTGACGTTGAAGAGTTCGCCCCGCTTCCATCGCCTGCCGCTGTGCCTGCCGTTCCTTTGCCCGCGCTGCGTCAGCCTGCAGCTTCATGTCCATCTTTTTCTGTTCCGCACGCGCGCGCTGGCTCGCCTGCTGTTGATGGGCGACTTCCCGTGCTCGCGTGACAGTCTCCGCCTTTTGGCGGGTTTCAAGCGTACGCCGCTCAGCCTCCCGCGAACGACCGCGTTCCTGCGCGGCGGCAACACTTGTCGAACTAACAAGAGCGGCGAACAGTACCGTACCGGCTAGACGGCAATACCGGTTCATGAAAAACTCCCTCAGCGATTGATTCGGGGGGGCGAACATTGCGGCACATTCAATGGTTAGTTTCACTCGTCTTTGCCGCGATGGCAAGTGGTTGCGGTGATCCGATGGCGGCTGCCGGCGACGACCGCCGTGGCCAGGCGGCAAACGATATGGTTGAAGCAGACCCCGCCAAAACGGCCGCCATGGCGCATGAACGCTGCGACGCTCTTGCATCGCATCCCAAAGATCCCGGTCGTATGGCGGCCGCCGTTTCGGACGAACAGGTCGTGCCAGGAAGAGCCTTGCCCGCTTGCGAAGAGGCGGTGAAGCTCAACCCCGAGTCGGGTCGCGCGCATTTTCAGCTTGGGCGTCTCTATCAACTCGCGGCGCGGTATCCGGAAGCGTTCGATTCGTTCACGATCGCCGCGAGCTATGATTACCCAATCGCGTTCAAATATGTTGGTGACGCATATCTGGAGGGACGCGGTCTGCCGGATGAGGCGCCGAAGGAGGATGCCGAGCGCTATAAGCTCGCGCGCAACTATTATTTGAAGTCGGCGGACGCGGGATATGCCGAGGGAAGCGCAGCGGTGGCGGAAGCGGACGAACTGATCAGATCCGCCACCTTCGACCCGTCACGTTTCCAGAATCCGCAAGCGATCCGGGCGATATACGAAGGCAATTTTCTTCGAAGCGACACGGCTGTCCTGAACGCTTATTATGCGAAGGGGCTGATCGAGCAAATGGACAATTCGGATCAATTTTTCATGGATGCCGAATGCAAACCCCTGATCTACAAGATCAGCACCACAGTAGTCGATGTACAAGTGATGCTATCCTATGCGCAGGGTCTTCGCTCTGGTGAAGACGCACTGAAAGCCCTTGTCAGCTACGCAGTGTCCGATTACGCCACGGATATGGGGCGGCGCGATGCAATCAATCTCATGAACATTCACAAATGCAACAGTCCGATTACAAAGAGAATCGTTGATAACATCATCCTGACGAGCAATTCGTCTTCATAGCTTTCGCTACCTGCCACAGGGATTCCTTCGCATCGAGATCTAGTCCGACGAAGCTATCGCCTGCCTGAGCCTCCATCGCGCGAAAACGGGTTTCGAATTTCATATTGGCCGCACGCAGGGCGGCTTCCGGGTCGATGCCCAGCTTGCGCGACCAGTTGACCATTGCGAAGAGAAGGTCGCCAATCTCCTCGGCGCGGTCCGAATCCGTTTCGGCGGTTTCGACCTCGGCCAGTTCCTCATCGATCTTGGCACGGGCGCCCGATGGGTCGGGCCAGTCGAAGCCGGTGCGCGCGGCGCGCTTTTGCAGCTTTTCAGCGCGGGTGAGGGCGGGGAGGCCGATCGCGACGCCGTCAAGCGTGCCGCTCGTCCCCTTGCTTCCCCGCTCTTCGGCCTTGATTTGTTCCCAAAGATGGTGGCCGCCATCTTCCGCGCCGCGAAAGATATGCGGGTGCCGACGCTCCATCTTGTCACAGATGCCGGCGATGACTTCGGCGAGGTCGAATGCGCCGCGTTCCTGCGCTATGCGACTGTGAAAGATGACCTGGAGCAACAGGTCGCCGAGTTCGTCCTTCAGATCGGCCAGGTCGTTGCGCGCGATCGCGTCGGCGACCTCATAGGCTTCCTCGATCGTATAGGGCGCGATGGTGGCGAAGGTCTGGACCGTATCCCATTCGCAGCCAGTCACCGGATCGCGCAGCCGCGCCATGATGGCCATGAGGCGCTCGATGCCCGGCGATGCGATTTCGGGGCCGTCCGGCGCGGGGGAGGCCGCGTGCTCGCTCATGATTTAAGTCCGATAATATACATTATGTTAAATCGCGATCGCTTTGCGGTTCTAGGATCAGGACGTTCCCTTCCACCCGCCAGGCTTTGAGCCGCGACAGGAAATTCATCCCCAACACATCGAGATCGCCAAAGCTCGGCGCGACGAACACCGTCAGGTCTTCGGTGCGCAGCGGTCCGACTTCGACGCGCTGTGCCTGTGCCCGGCGCGCATCGACGGTTCCATTGGCAGTCGAGACGCGCACCGGCATTCCGCGCGCATAATCGATCCCGGCGGCTTCGGCGGTCGCCGCACTGATCGCGCTGACCGTCGCGCCGCTGTCGATCAGCATCCGGCGTTCGACCCCGTTGATCGTCGCGCGCGCCCAGAAATGTCCGTCGGGCGACAGGCGAATGCGGACAGTATCGCCCTGAGTCACCTGTGGCGCTTCGGACAGGCCGGCGCTGGCGCCGATCGTCCGGAGCTGATCGAGGATGCGATCCTTGTTGATGACGACGAGATAGATCAGCCCGGCGATCACCGCCCAGCCGATCACCGTCTTGATCAGGAACCCGAATTGCAGGTTGCGGACGCGCAGCGACCCCAGCACCAGTGCCAGAAAGCCGACCAGCCCGACCAGCTGAACGATCTGCATTTCGGTCAAGCTACGATCTCCATGCCGTCATGACCAGGCTCGACCCCTTCGGGCAGCTCCGCCATCAGCGACCTATAGTCCATCGAATTGTCCATATGCACCAGGATGGTGCGGCGCGCACGGCATTGTTGGGACCAGGCCAAGGTCTGTGCCAGATGCGGATGGGTTGGATGCGGCTCGCGGCGCAGCGCGTCGGCGACCCACAGGTCGAGATCGCCGTACAGCGTCGCCATTTCGTCAGTGAAGACATTGAAATCAGTCGCATAGCCGACCGACTTGCCGCCATGTTCGAAGCGTAGCCCGGCCGATGTAATGCCGCCATGCGGCTGATTCACGGTGCGCACGACGATGTCGCCCAGCGCCATGCCGTCACGCAGCGGCTCGATCGTCGCGGTCGGGCGGTACGGCCCTCCCCCCTCGAAGACGTAGCGGAAACGGTCGCGTAACCGTTCGAGCGTTTTCCAGTCCGCCAGCCCGCGTACCGGGGCGCCGCGCAGATGCATCAGCTGGCGCAGATCGTCGATGCCGTGGCAGTGATCGGCGTGATCATGGGTCCAGATTACTGCATCGACGTCGGCCACATCGGCGGCGAGCAATTGTTCGCGCAGGTCGGGGCTGGTGTCGACGAGGATCCGGGTTGCGCCGGCCTCGACCAGGACCGAGGCGCGGGTGCGGCGGTTGCGCGGGTCGGTCGGATCGCAGCTTCCCCAGTCGTTGCCGATGCGGGGCACGCCTGAGGATGTCCCTGAACCGAGGATGCGGACCTTCACGCGGTCGCCAGTGTCTTTGCGAACAGGCGGTGAAAGTTTTCGCGGGTCGCCTCGGCCAGTTCTTCGGCATTCATGCCGCGCAACTGCGCCAGGAAGCGGCACGTGTCAGCGACGAAGGCGGGTTCTCCGGTCTTGCCGCGATGCGGGACCGGGGCAAGGAAGGGCGCGTCGGTTTCGATCAGCAGCCGGTCGAGCGGGAGCCGCGCGGCGGTTTCCTGGAGATCGCGGGCGTTCCTGAACGTCACGATGCCCGATATGGAGATATAAAACCCTAATTCCAGTGCCTTGTCAGCGAATTCTCCACTGGCTGTGAAGCAGTGGATGACGCCGGGATAGGCCCCCTTCCCCATTTCATCGGCCAGGATCGCGGCGGTGTCCGCTTCAGCATCGCGGGTATGGACGATCAGTGGAAGGCCGGTTTCGCGGCTCGCAGCGATGTGCGCGCGGAAGCTCTTCTGCTGCTGCGCGCGGTCGCTATGGTCGTAATAATAGTCGAGCCCGGTTTCGCCGATGCCGACGACGCGCGGATGCTGGGCGCGCGACACAAGCTTGGCGGTGTCGATATGCGGATGCTCGTCCGCTTCGTGCGGATGGATGCCGACGGTGGACCACACATCGACCTCCCGCTCGGCGGTGGCCAGCACCTCATCCCATTCGCTTTCGCGCGTCGCGATGTTGAGCATCGCCACCACGCCGGTTTCGCGGGCCCGGGCGAGGACCTCGGGCTGCTGCTCGCCCAGCCCCTTGTAATTGAGGTGGCAATGGCTGTCGGCGAGCCTCATACCGGCGCCTCCTCGGCGAGAACGAGTCGGGGGAACACGCCGGTCGGGGGCGCCAAGCGGAAGTCCGACGCCATGGCGGCATCGTACCAGCCCTTGTCGTCGAGCGCTTCATGGTCGCGCGCGTCCTGCCCGAGCTGGTCGAGGATCTTGCCCGCCGAGTCCGGGATCACCGGCAGAACGAGGATCGCCAAATCGCGGATCGCGCGAACGAGCGTGCCGAGCACGGCGTGCATCCGCTCCGGATCGGTCTTGCGCAGCGCCCAGGGGGCCTGGACGTCGATATACTGGTTGCAGGCGAAGACGGCGCGCATCCACGCCTCGAGGCCCTGATTGAGCGCGAGGCTGTCGAAGGCGGTGCGGAACTCGCGCCCGGCCTCGTCGATCGTCGCGAGCAGCTCAGCATCGGCGGGATCGCCGCGTCCGGCCTCGGGCAGCGCGCCCTCGAGGTTCTTGGCGATGAACGACAGCGTGCGCTGGGCAAGGTTGCCGAAGCTGTTCGCCAGATCGGCGTTGGCGCGGGTCACGATCGCCTCGTCGCTGAAGCTGCCGTCATTGCCGAACGCCACTTCGCGCAGCAGGAAGTAGCGCAGCGCATCGACGCCATAGAGCCGCGTCAGCTCGATCGGATCGGCGACATTGCCGGTCGATTTCGACATCTTCTCGCCGCGGTTGAGGATGAAGCCGTGGGCGAAGACTTGGCGTGGCAGCGGGATCTCGGCCGACATCAGAAAGGCAGGCCAATAAACCGCGTGGAAGCGGGTAATGTCCTTGCCGATCAGATGCAGATTGGCGGGCCAGTAATGCGCGAGCTCGCTGTCCCTGGCCGGATAGCCGGTGCCGGTGAGGTAATTGGTGAGCGCGTCGACCCAGACATACATAACGTGCCCCGGCGATCCGGGTACGGGCACGCCCCAGTCGAAGCTGGTGCGCGACACCGACAGGTCCACCAGCCCGCCCTCGACGAACTTCACCACCTCGTTGCGCGAGCGCTCCGGGCGGATGAAATCAGGGTTTGCGGCATAAAGATCGAGCAACGGCTGCTGATATTTGGAAAGGCGGAAGAACCAGGTTTCCTCCGCCGTCCACTCGACCGGCGTCCCCTGGGGCGACAGCTTTACGCCGCCCTCCCCCTCGGTCAGCTCCTTCTCCTCGTAGAAGGCTTCGTCGCGGACCGAATACCAGCCCTCGTAGCGATCGAGGTACAGATCGCCCTTGGCCTCCATCGCGGCCCAGATCGCCTGGCTTGCGGCATAGTGATCGGGATCGACGGTGCGGATGAAACGATCATATGAAATATTCAAATCGTTCGCCATGTCGCTGAAATAAGCGGACATTTCATCCGCAAGCTGGCGTGGCGTCAGGTCGCGGGCGCGCGCGGTCTGGGCGATCTTCAGGCCGTGCTCGTCGGTGCCGGTCTGGAAGCGCACGTCGCGCCCCGCCTGACGCTGGAAGCGGGCGATCGCGTCGGCGGCGATCATCTCATAGGCATGGCCGATATGCGGCTTGCCGTTGGGATAGTGGATCGCGGTGGTGATGTAATAGGGTTCGGACATGAGGCGGCTCTAGCGGCTTCTGCGCTGCGGCGAAAGCAGTCAGCGCTTCGCCAGCCGCGCCAAAATTCCGCCCATCTCGAACACCGTGGCCTGCGCATCGAGCGACTGGGCGAGCGCGATCGGGCCGAGCTGCGAGGCGGCCTCATAGACCGCGATCGTCTCCGCCAGCGCAGCGCCCTGCCGCTCGCGCGCTTCGGCAAGGGCAAAGGCGGGAACGCGCGCGAGGAACGCCTCGTAGCGCGGCTGCGCCGCCTTGGTGCCGAGCGTCCGGGCGAGACGGGCGCGGATGGCGTTGTCGGGATCACCGCGCGCCGCGATCGCCGCCATCTCGCCGTCGAGCGTCGCGAGGTCGAGCCCGGCGAAACCCAGCGCCTTGCCCGGCGAGCCGTTGCCCGCGCGGACCAGCGCGTCGATCTCCGCCGCGCTCGCCTCCGGCAAGCGTTCGCGCAGCACCGCGGCAACCTCGGCATCGGCCAGCGGGTCGAAGCGCAGCACCCGGCAGCGCGAGCGGATCGTCGGGAGCAGCCGCCCGGGCGAATGGCTGACGAGCAGGAAGATCGTCCCCGCCGGCGGCTCCTCGAGATTCTTGAGCAGCGCGTTGGCGGCGCCGGGGCGTTCGACATCGTCGATCGCGTCGATGATGATGACGCGACGGCTCGACATGCTCGGCTTGGTCGCGAACATCGGATTGAGCGCGCGCACCTGCGCGATCGAAATCGACCGCGCGAGATTCTCCCCGGGCTTGTCGGCATCCTTGGGCAGGCGCGTCAGCACGCGATAATCGGGATGGGCCCCGGATTCGATCAGGCGGCGGGTCGCATTGTCCTCGGGCAATTCAAAGTCGCCGGGCAGCGGTCCCTGCCCCGCCCCTTCCGCCAGCATCCGTGCGGCGGCGGCGCGGGCGAACGCGGCCTTGCCCAGCCCCTCCGGCCCGGTGAACAGCCATGCGTGATGTAGCTGGCCGCCTGACAGAGCGGCGCGAAGCGCGGCCTTTGCCGCGGCGTTGGCGGGAGATGACGTCATGGCAGCAGATCGGCGAGCGCATCCATGAGTGACGTCGTGACGTCATCCATGCTGCCCGATGCGTCGATCAGCCGCACGCGATCCGGCTCGGCCTCGGCGATGCGGCGAAACTGCGCGGCGACCGCGGCGTGAAAGTCCGGCCCGCGCGCGCCGAAACGGTCGGCCGCGCCGCCATCGCGCGCGATCGAGCGGGCATGGCCGGCGCCGTCGGGCAGGTCGAGCACCAGCGTGCGGTCAGGCAACAGCCCCTTCGACCCGAAGCCGTGCAGCGCCAGAATCGCGGCATCATCGATATGCTGCGCGCCCTGATAGGCGCGGGTGGAATCGACATAGCGGTCGCACAGCACCCAGCTGCCTGCCTCCACCGCAGGGCGGATCAGCTTCTCGACATGGTCGGCGCGCGCGGCGGCGAACAACAGGGTTTCGCTATGCGCGCTCCAGCGATTGACCGCGCCCTGCATCAGCAGGCCGCGGATCGCCTCGGCCCCCTCGGTCCCGCCCGGTTCGCGGGTCAGCACGACATGGACGCCGCGCGCCTCCAGCGCCTCGGCCAGCCGCTTTGCCTGGGTCGATTTACCCGCCCCCTCCCCGCCCTCAAGGCTGAGGAAGACGCCCCTCACGCGCCGAACAGCGACATCAGGCCGGCCCAGATCCGGCCGAAGAACCCGGCTTCACCGACATCGGCCGCGGCGACCAGCGGCAGCCGCTGTTCAGGCAGGCCCGGCGAGGTCACCACCAGATCGGCGATATGCGCGCCCGCCTTGATCGGCGCCTTGATCGGCCCCTGATAGACCACGGTGGCGCGCAGATCGGGATTGGCACCCGACGGCACGGCAATGGCGAGATCGCGCGGAGCGACCAGCCCGACCTGCGACGCATCGCCCAGCTGGACATCCGCCTGCTCGACGGTGCGGCCCTTGCTCACCAATTTGCGCGAAGACCAGGCGCGGAAGCCCCAGTCCATGAACTTGACCGATTCCTCGATCCGCTGATTGTAGCTGGTGAGGCCGGCGACCACCATCACCAGGCGACGGCCATTCTGCTGTGCCGATCCGGTGAAGCCATAGCCGGCCTCTTCCGTATGGCCGGTCTTGAGCCCATCGGCGCCCTGTACGCGGCCGAGCAACGGATCGCGGTTCGCCTGAGTAATCGGCGCGCCGCCCATGGTGGTGCCGAAGGTGAAGCTCTCCTTGGAATAGAAGCGCTTGTAGAGATCGGGAAAGTTGGTGATCGTCGCCTTGGCGAGCTTGGCCAGATCGCGGGCGGTGACATAGGTACGCCCTTCGTCCGGCCAGCCATTGGAGGTGCCGAAGCGGCTGCCGGTCAGGCCGATTTCCTTTGCCTTCTGGTTCATCAGATTGGTGAAGGCTTCTTCGGTTCCGGAGATATGCTCGGCCAGCACGACACAGGCGTCGTTACCCGATACGACGATCACACCGTTGAGCAGGTTTTCGATGCTGACCTTCTGACCCGGTGACAGGAACATGGTCGAACCCGCTGAGGGACCATGCCATTTGCGCCACGTCTCCGGTCGCACATCGGCCATGGTGTCGAGCTTCAGCTTGCCCTGTTTGATGAGATCGAACGCGACATAGGCGGTCATCATCTTCGCCATCGATGCAGGCGGCATCCGGCGATCGGCGTCCTTGGCAAACAGCACCGCGTCGGACGACAGATCCTCAAGATAGGCGACCGGAGCCGCCGTCTGGAACGGGGGCGTCTGCGCCGACCCGGGCGCAACGGTGAGCGAGAGGGCGGCGGTGGCGAGGAAAAACTTCTTCATGGGTCGGTATCGGTCCAACGCTGGAGTTACGGAACGGAAATGATGCGCGCGTCGCCAAAGCCGCGCCGGGCGACATCGGCACGCGCGCGTTCGGCGGCTGCGCTGCTGGTAAAGGGGCCGAGCTGGATGCGATAGACCCCGCCGCCCGGGCGGACGACGCCGCCCAGTTGGTCGGCGAGCGCGCGAGCGCGGGATGCGCTGGAGAGCGCGGCAACCTGAACGAACAGCCCGCCGGTCGGACGCGCTGCGGGTCGCGTGGCCTGTGATGCCGGGCGCGCCGGACGGTCAGGCGGTGGCGCAGCGGCTTCCTCACGCGGGGTGGCGCCAAGGCGGCGGCGGAGTCCGGCGAGCAAGGCGGGGGGCGCATCCGCGCGCGGCGGCACCGGCTGTCCGGCTGCGAGCGCCGCCGCATCCTGCCCGGTCACCGATACGCGACGCACGCGGACGGGCGGGTTGCCGGTGACGCCAAGCTGTCGCGCGGCGCCGCCCGACAGGTCGATCAGCCCCTGGCCGGGGCCGCGGATCAGGATCAGGATCGTCTTGCCGGTGTCGAGTGCAGTTACTTCAGCATGACTGCCCTGCGGCAGTACGGCGCTGAGCGCGAACACGCCCTCCCCCGCCCCCGCATAACCGGCATAGCCGACGCGGTCGTAACGCTCCTCACCCGGACGCAGGCGAGAGCTGCCCTGAGGCCCCTCGGGCGTCTCGGGAGCGCCATCCGCGTAGGAAGGTGGCGGCGCGGCGGGCAATTCGGCAGCGGCTCCGGCAGGCGCTGGCGGCAATTCCTCGAGCTCGCCGCCGCCCCCGCTGCATGACGCCAACAGCGCGCCCGCGGCGACGAGGCTAATTCTCGACTTCATCGGCCAGCAATCCCACCGAAAGCGCATAGAAATTGGAGCAGTTGTAATCGAGGATCACGCGATAATTTCCGGTGAGCAGATACGCCGTCCTGCCCGGCCCGTCGGGCTCCAGCAGCGTCGCCTGGATATTCCCGTCCGGCCAGCGCCCCGATTGCGGCACCACGCCGAGCGCGCGCCATTCGGCCATCGTCCGCCATTGCGAATGCCGCTCGAACACCCGCGAACAGCGGGTCGGAACAGTGCGGTTGACCAGCGCCGCGCGATCGAGGCTTGAGGGCACATTGACGGCGACGCCCCACGGCTGTCCCGGTCGCCATCCCGCCGCGACGAAATAATTGGCGATCGAGGCGAGCGTATCGGCCTCGTTCGACCAGATGTTGGCGACGCCATCCCCGTCGCCGTCGCGCGCGAGGCGCAGATAGACCGAGGGGAGGAATTGCGGATAACCGAACGCCCCCGCCCAGCTGCCCTTGAGCCGGTCACGCGGAACGCCGCGATCGACCATCTTCATCGTCGCGATGAATTCGCCCGAAAACAACGCGCGACGGCGGCCTTCATAGGCGAGCGTGGCGAGGCTGCGCGGCAGATCGAACCCGCCGGTATAGCTGCCATAATTGGTCTCGTGCCCGAAGATCGCGACCATGATCGATTCGGGAACCCCGGTCTCACGCTCGACCCGTTCCAGCTTCGCGCGCAACCGGCGATAGGTCTCGCGACCCCGATTGATCCGCGCGGCATCGACATGCCGGGCCTTGTAGGGCGCGAAATTGGGGATCGGCGCGTTGGGATTGCTCCCCGGCTGATCGCGGTCCAGCTCGATCACGCGGGGGTTGTAGGTGAGCGATGGCAGCACCGCATCGAGTGTGCGCGCGCTCACCCCCTCGGCCAGCGCCTGCTGGCGCAGCGGCCCGTTGATATAGGCCTGGAACCCGGCCTCGTCCTGAGCCACGGCCGGGGCGCCAGCGACGCCAAGCGCCGCAACCGCCGTACCGACCAGAATGAAACGCCGCATCAGGCCCTCAAATCCTCGCATGGCTTCTCTCTGCCACAGGCGGCGGCGGGCATGAACCCCCCGCGACGGCGAAATCGCTAAGCCCTTGCGGAAAACGCGGCGAAAGCCCTAAGGGCCATGCCGCGCGGAGAGGTGGCCGAGTGGTTTAAGGCAGCGGTCTTGAAAACCGCCGTAGGTGCAAGCCTACCGTGGGTTCGAATCCCACCCTCTCCGCCAGAATTTTCTTTGGATGACGTGCATGAAGCGTTCGATGACAAGAACGCTCGCACGAAAGACGGCGTCGCTAGTCGTAAGAAGTCCCTACGCCGTGGAGGAAATCCTTGGGTGATGCGGGAAGACATTGATGTCGCGACGATGTTTCGCGGCACTATTGTATCGGCGCACTCCTATATCGAAACGACGATGGGTGAGCTTTCGCTACGCGCCTCCCAGCTTTCAATATACGCGAATATCCGTCCGAATTTCCCCTACGGCGCGGACCAGCGAATATCCTTCGTCCGACAGGCGTTCGCATTCGGTCCACTCAAACGATATCAATCCTGGGCTAACATCGTTCTAAATCGCTTCGCGTCAGACGCCCGACTCCGTCACCAAATGGCGCACGCCCGAATGCAGGTGATGCCGGGCAGAGTCGTTTTTCACGATTTTCCGAGAGGCGATGGCGCTGCGCCTACGGTATACTCCCAACCTTTCACATTGGTCGAGCTGGAACGTTTGGCATGGAAGGCTGCGCTTCGAAGCAGGGCAATACAACGTCTAATGGGACGGTTAAATGCGACCGGAATTCTCCCGACGTGGGAGAGCTGTACCCAGCTATAGTCGCTGTTTATCCCGAGAGGTGTGGATAACGCGCTCGATACGCACCACGTCTTCAATCACGCGATAAAAGATCGCATATCGGCCGTGCGGCTTCGAGCGCAATCCATCGCCGACCTCGGGCCGGGCCATTCCGAGAAACGGGTGGTCAATCAGGATCACGCACGCCTTTCTTAGCTCTGCGACGAAGGATCTCGCGTGATCTGGATCGTCCTCAGCGATATAGGCTGCAATTTCGCGCAGGTCGGCCTGGGCCGCAGGCGCGAAAACCAGCCTCATCCGGCTTTCTTGCGGGCGATCTCGTCGATCATGGCCTCCACCTCGGCGAAGACCTCATCGGCGGGGATGCCTTCGCCGCTTGCCGCGCCATAGGCGATATCGGCGCGCAACGCCTCAAGCTTCGCGGCGCGCTCCTCCTCCTGCTCCTCGAGCAGGCGCAGGCTGTCGCGGATCACTTCGCTGGCGGACGCATAGCGGCCAGAACTGACCTGACGCTTGATGAAACCTTCGAAATGGCTGCCGAGGGTGAAGCTGGAGGGCATGGCCGAACACTATCACTTTATGATAGTTTGGACAACGCCCCTCACCCCCGCCCGATCAGCCGCATCGCGATCCGGTCCGCAACCTCGCTCGCCGGGTCGGCGGTGCGGTCGCTTTCGTCCCAGACTTCGGCGAGGCGGTCGGGGATGCGGGCGATGCGGGCTTCCACCTCGGCGCGGTCGCCCTGGCCGAGATATTCCAGGCCCACATTGATGATGCCGCCCGCGTTGATGACGTAATCGGGGGCATAGAGGATGCCGCGCGCATGGATGCGAGCGCCGTCCTCGGGCGTCGCAAGCTGGTTGTTGGCGCCGCCTGCGACGATCTTGCAGGTCAGCGCGGCGATGCTCGCCTCGGTCAGGATCGCGCCCAGTGCGTTGGGGCTGAAGATTTCCGCTTCGACGCCCAGGATCGCATCGGCCGCAACCGTGTCGGCTCCCAGTTCATCGGCGAGCGCCTGCGCCCGCTCCGCGTTCACGTCGGCCAGAGTAAGCTTCGCACCGTCCGCCGCGAGCCGCCGGGCGAGGCCGCCGCCGACGCTGCCCACGCCCTGGATCGCGACATGGACGCCCTTCATGCTCTCCGCGCCCAGCGCGCGCTGCGCCGCAGTCTTGACGCCAAGATAGATTCCGAGCGCGGTGAACGGTCCGGGATCGCCCCCCGCATCGCCACCCGCGACCGGCAGGCCGGAGACATGGCGGGTGCGGGTCGCGATGATCTTCATCCGCGCCTCCGACATGCCGACATCCTCGGCGGTGACATAGCGTCCGCCGAGCGACTCCACCGCCTCGCCAAATGCGACCAGCTGATCCTCGCTGATCGTCGCACCCTGCTGCCGCGCGAGGACCACGCCCTTGCCGCCGCCCAGCGGAAGGCCGGCCATCGCGTTCTTGAAGCTCATGCCCCGCGACAATCGCAAGGCGTCGGTAATCGCGGCATTGCTGTCGGCATAGTGCCAGAAGCGCACGCCGCCCGCCGCCGGGCCAAGATAGGTGGAATGGACCGCGATCACCGCGCGCAGGCCGGAAGCCGGATCGGTGAAGAGGTGAATCCCCTCATGCGCGTCGAAATCAGGCAGGTCCCAAACCGCAGTCATGCGTCTATCCCGTGGCTAACAATATTTCGAGAGCGCGTAATATTCTTCCGCGCCGGGAAGCGCCAGTCCAAATTTGTCGCGCCGAAATCGGCGGGTCTAATCAGCAGAAGGGGAAATGGGGCGACCGACGGGACTTGAACCCGCAACCCCCGGCATCACAAGCCGGTGCGCTAACCAATTGCGCCACGATCGCCGCGAAGCCGCGCGCTTAGCGGCGAGATGCCCGTTCCGTCAAGCCGCTGTGTGGCGGCATCTGCGGGCGACGGCAGAAGATGGGGGTGCGGGCTGCTTCCACTGATCCCCGCCCGGCCTGCCTCGCGGGTGATGCCGATCGCTGCATCGACCGATATCTGCCCCTCGCGCGCCATCAACCGTGCCGAACCGGCAAGCGTCGGCGTGCTGATAAAGGCGTGCCGCGCCAGGATCGCCGCATCGCCGCCCTCCGCCAGCAGACGGCGCAAATCGGCATCGATCGCGACCGTCTCGAACAACAGCGCAGTGCCGTCAAAGCCGCTATAGTCGCAGGCCGGGCAACCGGCGGGCCGATAAATGACCGTGCCGGGATCGACCCCCAGCAGCGCCGCGTCCGATCCGCACGCCTGGGTCGGATTGCGACAGGTGGCGCACAAGCGCTGTTCCGGCCTGACCGCGATCAGCGCACGCAGCGCCAGCGCGAGGAGATAGCGGTTCACCCGCCAGCTGCGCAGCCGTCCGATCGCCGCGACGACATTCTCCGCATCGATGCCCATGACGACGCGCCGCCCCTGCTGCGCAAGTTCGAACGCGGCGTCGAGCGTCGCACGATCCTCGCATCGTGCGATCAGGATCGAGTCGCAATCCATGCGCGCCGCAAGGTCGAGGTCGGCACGTCCGCCCGCCAGTCGCGCGACATATCGCTCCCCGGGCGCGTCGGCCAGGGCGTCCATCACGCGCGACGTCGCATCGGCATCCTGCGATGCGATCAACAGCGCGCCCCCCGCTCCGCGCATTGCATCGCGCAGGCGCGCGCGCATCCCGCGCGGCATACCGAGATCGGACAGAGCACAGTCGGCGTCCGCCTCGCCGGTCAGATCGATCACGATGCGGTCGCCACGGCGCGCCGCGCACGGATGGGCGGCAGCTTGCGCGACCCAGTCCGGCGGCACGGGCGCGTCGCGAATGGCCATCAGATCGGAACCGAACCGGGCGAAGGCAGTGGCGTTGTCACCGTACAGCACGATATGCAGCGCCGTCGCGCGCGACCGTGTCGC